>JAFQKE010000017.1 GCA_017397065.1 Clostridia bacterium | reverse complement strand
TTTGCTGTCTTTAATACCAATTGTACGGGCGGCAAAATACGAGTCAACCTTATCCTCGCCGCAAATAATGGTAAAGTTATAAAGATGCGGATTTTCAGGGGTCCAGTTTATAGGATTATCAAGCTTTATGTTGTAACTGTCGCCTTCAAACGTGAAGGTTTCGCCTTCGAAAATAATCTGTTTTGTGCCCTTGGCATCAACCACAATTTCTGCACCGGAGACGTTTGGAGTGATTTTTATCGATTTAATGTAATTTTCGGGCACGCTTTCAAGCCATACGGTTTGCCAAATACCGCTGATTTCGGTGTACCACATACCGCCACGTTTTTTGCGTTGCTTGCCGTAAGGGATGTTAGCGTCGAGTGTGTCTTTAACCAAAACCTCAATGCGGTTTTCTCCGCTACCTATAAGAGCGGTTACATCAAAAGAGAAAGGTATATATCCGCCAACATTTTCGCCCACAAGCTTATCGTTTATATAAACTGTTGTAATTTGGTCGCAGGCGCCAAAGTTAAGAATTACGCGGTTCTTAACAAAGCCTTCGGGTAGGATGAAGGATCGTCTGTATATGAGGATATCCTTCTTTTTAAAGGTTTTTTCAATGCCCGATAGACGTGACTGTGGTGCAAAGGGGACAAGAATTTTACCAAGTTTCGTTTCACCCTTTCGGTTTTTCACCGAAAAATCCCACTCTCCGTTAAGACAAAAATACGAGTCACGCTTTAATGCGGGGCGAGGGTATTCCTCCCAAGGTGTGTCATCAAGGTCATCCTCAAAGGGTGTTTTTAGGGAAACCAGCGTTGGCTTTTTACTTTTGAAAATAACGATTAAAAGTATAACAAGCACCGCAATGGGCACAAGTGCCGCTGCAAAAATATTTTCATTAGGTATAAATGAGGTTGTTCCGTCATTGTTGGTGACCTTTTCGGCATTTGCAAGAACGGCTGCGCCTATGTAGGGACCGATTATGCCGGGAATAAGCACCTGCGAAAAAATACGCACGCCCTGCATCATACCCGCTTTTCCCTGAGGGGTGCAGTCACGTATCAATGCACCAAACACCGCCATACCGGCAAGATATCCGCACATCATAAGCAGAGAGCCGATAAACACAAGAGCGCGGTCCTTAAAGAAATAGAGTAGCAGGTAGCCGAGACTTAGCCAAATTACCGAGAAAATCACCGAGAAATTAAAGCCTTTTTTATCATAAACCTTGCCCCAAAGTGCAGTAACAATTGATGCTATAATTATGGCAGGAGCCATAACAAGCACGTAGTCGGCCATACCGAGAGAGACCTCATAATAAAGAATAAGGTAGGGCATAAAGATTTGAATTGAAATATTAAACACCGCAAAGGCAACAAGTGTTAAGTAAAAGCGTGGATTTGCCTTTATGGTTGATGGCAAAAAGCCGTATATGATGTTTTTAAAATATCCGCTTTCGCTCTTTTGAACGGCAGGGTCCTTAATTAAAAACAGTCCCATAAAACCTATAATCAAAACGGCAATACCTATTATAAGGAAAATAAGTGTCCAGGATGAAGCAAGGTTTAAATCAAAGAACATAAATCCGCCGAAAACAACAAGTATGGCAACCAACGGCATCATAGCGTTAATGCCCTCGGCAGAGCCACGGTTACTGCTGTCGGTTGAGTCGGTGAGCCAGGCGTTAAAGGCGGCGTCGTTGGCGGTTGAGCCAAAGAAGGTCATAATACAGTCCATAATTATAACCAAACTGACACCGATACTTGCAGCCGAAATAGCGGCAGGGAATATAGCCTCGATAACGTCAAGTTTTAATAGTGCAAAGCCTAAAATAGATATACCCCAAGCGATGTAGCCACCGCAAATAAACAATTTCCGTTTGCCTATTTTATCCGACAAGGCCCCCATAATGACTGTGGTAAGGGTTGCTGAAATTGCCGAAGCACTAACCATAAGTGAAATATCGTCGGCCGAAGCGTTGAACATTTTATAGATAAAAACGTTCAAATACATATTTTCAACTACCCAAGC
>JAFQKE010000016.1 GCA_017397065.1 Clostridia bacterium | reverse complement strand
TTATTTTATAACAATATGTACAAAGGATAGAAAACGTATATTATCCAAAATCGTAGGGGAGGGGTCTCCCCTCCCGAAATTAACATTACATGGTGAAATTATTCAAAAATATATATTATCAATTCCACAAAAATATCCCAATGTAAATTTTGATAAATACGTTATAATGCCAAACCATATTCATATTATTTTGTGCATAAAAATGGCGGGAGGGGAGACCCCTCCCCTACTTGCAAATGCAAAAAAGAAAAAGCCAGAGGTTTATAACCAAACCTCAAAAGAATCAAAAACTTCGGCTATATCATAATTATTAAAAAAAAATATGTATAAAAAAGTTCAGTAGAATTATTTTCTGCTGAACTTTTTTAGTGGGCGAATAGGCCGTTTAGAGATTTTGTCCATATTTTCTGCATTATTTGTCTTGCAATAATAAAACTAAAAGTGATATAAAAACAAGGTATGAATATTTTATAGGAGATTTTTTATGGCGAGTAGTATTTTTAAAAAGTTTGGAGCTAAGCCTATTTGGTATAGCAAAAACAAGGTTAATCATTATGTTGATTTTAAAAAAGAATTCATTTTAAACAGTGTGGAGGCTGAAGCAAAGCTTTATATAGCCGTTGATACCGAATATGTAGTTTTTATAAATGGCAATTTTGTGGATATGGGTGCATATGATGATTTCCCCAAAAACAAAGCTTATGATGTGTTAAATATTGCAGAATATTTGGTAGAGGGTAAAAACGAGTTGTTTATTACTGCCTATGCTCAAGGGATAGGCAGTTTTCAATACATTAATTCTACACCCTTTTTAATGTTTTTGTTAACCTGCGGTGATTTCTGTCTGATTAGTGATGATAATATTCTGTGCCGCGAAAATCCCTTTTATAAATCGGGTGAGGTGGAGCTGATTTCCTTTCAAATGGGGTATTCTTTTGAATATGATGCCTCAAAAGCTCAAACCGATTTTGAATATGCAACCTTGGCAAAAGAATACAAAATCGCCAAAAGATTTTATGAACGTCCCATTAAAAAATGTGTTTTTGAAAACAGAAGCACAAGCGTTATTAAGGCACAGGGCAAGTTAATTCGTCAGCAAACTCAAAATGATAGTGTGTCAGAGCATATTAAAAGCGACTATCTTTCTACTCTTATGTCCGACGAAATTTTGAATATTATAGATGAAAATATTGCCGATATACAATCTCCGGGAAAGAATGTTGTTTTATGGAATTCTCAAACAGCTAAAGGTGATTCAGTAAGGTTTTGGGGAAAGCCCGATTCTGACGGTATATATTTAATTATAGACCTTGAAAAAATGCAGGCAGGCTTGTTAGAGCTTGAACTCTCTGCAACTAAAGGTACAGTAGTGGATATTGGTTATGGTGAAAGTCTTGATGATATGCGGGTACGCTCCTATCTTGTTAAAAGCGTCGGAAGATACATTTGCAAAGAGGGAAAACAAAAATTCACCCACTATTTAAAGCGTATTGCGGGAAGATATATCCAGCTTCATTTTACAGGATTTAAAAATTCAGTAGAGCTTAATTATTGCGGATTTATACCAATGCTTTATCCTGTGACCGTTCAGCCACTTAACTGTAAGGATAGACTATTTAAAAAAATATACGATGTTGCAGTTAATACCCTTCGCACCTGTATGCATGAGCATTATGAGGATTGCCCAATAAGGGAACAGGGACTTTATGGCTTTGACGGACTTAATCAAATGGTATTTGGTTATTATGCCTTTAAAGAAACCGATATGCCCAGAGAGAGCATACGTTTACTTGCTGAGGGGATAACCGATGTGGGGTTAATTCCTCTTTGTGCACCAAGCGAATGGCACGAAAAAATACCCATGTTCAGCATAGCATGGGCATTTGCGTTAGAGCAGTATTATATTCATACAAAGGATATTGATTTTGTTAAAGAGATGTTTCCAACCCTTCAAACAATAATAAACACCTTTAAAGGATGGGTGAATAATGGCGTTGTGGAAACTCCTTTTGGTGATGATATCTGGAACTTTTATGATTGGGATTACGGTCTTGAAGATAACGAAAGAGTTAATAAGGTTAATGAGGGCAAGGTGAGAATAGACGCTCCCCTGAACTTTGGCTTTTGTGCAATGCTTAAAACTTCGGCGAGACTCGCAAAGTCATTGGAGAAGGATGAATCGGTTAAAGAATATATAAACCTTTATAATCTTATTAAAGTTAATGCACAAAGTAAATTTTACAATCCCGAAAAAGGACTTTATGTAACCTTTATAGGCGGAACCTATCCAAATCATTATTGTGAACTCTCACAGGCTTTGGCCCTAATAAGCGGAATAAGCACCGATGAGGCTTTAAGAGATAAACTTGCCAACAAAAATAACGGTTTAATTAAAACTAATTTGAGTCTTATGTATTATAAATATGAGGCTTTGTTGCAAGAAGATAAAAAGCATTTACCCTTTATTTTAGATGAGATTGAAGAAATTTGGGGTAATATGGTTTATAGCAGTGCCACCACATTTTGGGAATCTACCCGAGGTGAAGATGATTTTGAAAAGCATGCCAGTCTTTGCCACGGTTGGTCGGCAATACCCGCATATATACTTAAAAAATATTGTGAAGAATAATTTGACTAGCTTTTTAAATTTTTTCTGAATTCATTTGGGGTAACCTGATATATCTCCAAAAAAGCTCGGTTAAAGCTTCTTATGCTGCCAAACCCTGTGGCAAAGGCTATTTCGGTAATGGTTTTATCATCCCTTCTGATCATCATAGCGGCCTGAGAACAGCGCATTTGGTTAAGGGCGGCGTTAAAGTTATTTATGTGAGCGTTTTTGGAAAAACAGTTACTAAGTGTTACAGGATGTACTCCTATCGCTTTGGCTACTGTTTCTCTAGTTAAAGGTTCACTTGAATGTTCGATCATATATTCAAGGGCTCGGTATAGATAATCGGTTAACTGTACTTTGCTTTCGGTGCATTTGCATTTGGTATACAATTCACAAATTATTGGGCCTAAAACGGCTTGAGCGTGAAAAGGATCGTCGTTGTGAGATTCACCGATTGGCAAAAATTGGCTTAGTGTATCTAGTGTTGGTTGGCTCAAATCGAATGTAATGTTTTCAAGTGTGTGATTCTTTAAAAATTCATAAAAATGCGGTGTAGTTTCTTTTGTGAACATCAGTGCACAAATATCATAATCAACCTCATCGGAAATTGAATGGGTTGAAAAAGGTGGTATAAAAATAGCGTTTCCTTTGGGCACATCATATTCTTTTTCATTTATAAAAATATGCATCGTTCCGCCCGTAACAACTAAAATTTCGAAGTTTGAATGTAAATGCGTGTATATATAAGCGTTGGCGAAGTAGGCTGATGTGAAAAATTCTTTTATATTGCCATCAATGATATCAAACATAATAAAACTCCTTAGATTTGCGTGTAAACTACATTTTGTCTAGTTATTATAACATATTTGTCTTGCCAAAACAACCCTTAATTTGCTATATTATATGTGGTAAAGTGTACTTGTTGTTGTATTTATTAAAAAAACAAACTCGATTTTTGGTAAAATTTAACAAAAGTGCTGATTTGCCTATAAATATATTTTTTGGCTATATTTGTAAAATGGTAATTATCTTTTGCTAAAATAGGCTTTTTCATAAAGGTGGATTCTCCCTACACCTGATGTTTCGGATAACGGCGGTCAGGAGTCGCCGTTATTGCGAAACACCACCATATTATTTAAATTCCTTGGAGGAGAAGCAAAATGGAAAAAATAGATAGAAGCGAATGGTTATATCAAAAAAAGTGGGGCGTGTTTATGCACTTCCTTCATCAACCTGCCGGTTCTGCTGATGCTTTAAAAGCTAAAGGTGCCGATTTTGTTTATGATGTATCTGATCCTGGCAAGCTCACCCCTTGGGAGGAAAAAATAAATAATTTTGATGTAGATCATTTTGCAGCTCAGCTTAATGAAATAGGTGCAGGTTGGTGCGGTGTTACAATAATGCAGTTATCACGTTATATGATAGCCCCCAATGCCACCTTTGATAAATATACAGGCTATAAACCCGGTGAGGCTTGCTCCCGTATAGATTTTATAGACAGACTCATTAAGGCATTAGATAAATATGATATAGGTCTTATGCTTTATTTTACAGGTGACGGACCTTCGCGAGATCCAAAAGCCAAAGCCGCCCTTCAAACCTGGGATGACGATGAGCGTGTTATTCATCCCGATTTTGTAGAAAAGTGGTCTAACGTTGTAAAGGAATATAGTCTTCGTTACGGCGATAAGGTAAAAGCCTGGTGGCACGACGGTATGTGGATAGGATATAAGGATAAACCCGAGCTTTTAAAAATGTATGCCGATGCTTTTAGGGCGGGTAATCCAGATGCCGCCATTGCAACAAATATTGATAGTTGTATTGACCAAGGTAATGCCGAGCTTGTGCTAAATCCTCGACGTGGTGCAAAGTATGATGATTTTACGGCAGGTGAGGTTGTAAAGCTTGGTGCCTTACCTTACCACCCATTTATGGATGGTTGCGGTGCCCGTTGGCACATTTTAACATTCCTCGGTGCCGAGGGAGCCTCAGAGGTTGAAGGCTGGGGTACAAAGGGCTGTAAATATAAACCCGGTTGGCTTTTTGATTATGTAGATGAGGTACATAAACGCGGTGGCATAATCACCTTCGATATCCACTATGAGCCCGATGGTACAATCGATCCCGACCAAATGCGCGCTTTGCGTTTACTTAAAACGCTCTAAATAAAAAATAAAATTTTAGGAGGATCTACTTATGAAAAAACTTTTATCAGTCATTCTTTCGTTAGTGCTGATTATGGGAACAATTTGCGCGGTTCCTGCATTTTCGGCATCAGCAGATGCACCCGGATTCAATCTTAACGGTTGGTATGTAACACAGGGTGCAGGTGGCACCGTAACTTCTGATACAACGGCAGGAACTGTTGCCTTTACGGGAACACAGTATGGTGCTATGTATACAAAGGTATCAAATCTTGAGGTTGGCAAAACCTATGATTTTTCCTTTGATACCAGCCCTACATCAAGCTTTCAGCTTTGGGTAGTTCCGGGCACTGAAACA
>JAFQKE010000015.1 GCA_017397065.1 Clostridia bacterium | reverse complement strand
GTTCTGAACGGTTTTGGATCTTATGTACCGTTCATTCCAAGGAAATCGCAATACACAAGCTCTGTATCCGTTCGTTTATCTATATCATTGAGCACGCGTTTCCGGGATCAAACTCTCTAAAATATTATATCTAAACATCCCTTAGGATGCTCAAATCTATTTTAAAGCTTTGTCAGCTCTTAAACGAACAAAACTAGCGTTTTGTTCTTCCGTTTTTACCAAGTTTAAAACTTGAATTGTCGGGTCCTTTTTTTCTTAATCGTTGTTTAATTTTCAAGGTTCGTTTGCGCTCCCTCTCTCAAGGGTGCCAAAATATAATACCAAATCCATCCCCTTTTGTCAACACTTTTTTTTAATTTTTTTTAAAGTTTTTTAACTTTTTTCACTTTGCACAAAAAATACTAAATTTTGCCGTTTGTTTTGCCTAAAAGGCTAAGGAATTTGTAAAAAAACTAACAAAGGTTATAGCGGTTGTAGGTTTGCTTTATTTTATATTCCTATTTAATAATGAAAAGAGCCAAAGAAAAGCCCGACAGAACAAACGAACTGTCGGGTTACAATTTTTTAAAATTACTTACAGCGTTGCGGCCATAACAGCTTTTATGGTATGCATACGATTTTCAGCCTCATCGAATACAATGGATTGTTCACTTTCAAAAACCTCATCGGTAACTTCCATACAGGTTATGCCAAATTTCTCAAATATCTCTTTACCGGTTGTGGTTTTAAGGTCGTGGAAGGCAGGCAGACAGTGCATAAAGCGACACTGACTTCCTGCAATCTTCATAAGCTCTGAATTAACCTGATAAGGAGAAAGCTCTTTTATGCGTTCCTCCCAAACCCGGGCAGGCTCACCCATTGAAACCCAAACATCGGTATAAATGACACTCGCACCCTTAACAGCCTCAGCCGGATCTTCAATAAACTCCAATACGGCACCTGTTTCCTTTGCGATTTCTTTACAGGTATTAACGAGCTCCTCAGATGGGAAATACTTTTTGGGCGCACAGGCTACAAAATGCATTCCCATTTTAGCACAACCTACCATTAAAGAATTACCCATATTGTAGCGGGCATCTCCCATATAAACAAGCTTAATTCCTTGAAGTGTACCAAAATGCTCCTTAATAGTTAAAAAATCGGCAAGAATCTGTGTGGGATGAAACTCGTTGGTAAGACCGTTCCAAACGGGGACACCGGCATACTTTGCAAGCTCCTCCACAATCTCCTGACCGAAGCCACGATACTCAATACCATCAAACATTCGACCCAACACCCTTGCGGTATCTGCGATGCTCTCCTTTTTGCCGATTTGGGAGCCCTGAGGGTCGAGATAAACGGGATGCATACCAAGATCTGCACCGGCAACCTCAAATGCACAGCGGGTACGGGTGCTGGTTTTTTCAAAAACGAGTGCAATATTTTTTCCCTCACATAATTTATGGGGAATGCCTGCTTTTTTCTTATGCTTTAGCTCGGCGGCAAAATCAATAAGACCGCCAATTTCAGCAGGTGTAAAATCTAACAGTTTTAAAAAGCTTTTCCCTTTTAAGTTCATAAAAAGCATCTCCTACATTACATTATTATAAACAAGATTTTATAACATCTATAGCGGTTTTTAAATCTTCCATAGGAATATTAAGTGCCGGAAGAAGACGAACCTTATCCTTAGCTGTAAGGCAAAGCACGCCCTTTTCCATTGCGGCTTTTACAACCTCAGCGGCAGGCTTTACAGTTTTAATACCCACCATAAGTCCCATTCCGCTGACCGCCTCGACACCATCTGCGTTTTCAAGCTCGCTGAAAATATAATCGCTTTTTGCCTTAACGTCTGCCAAAAATTCATCGGTAAGACGCTTTACAACACTTACTGCGGCGGCTGCACAAACAGGATTTCCACCATAGGTAGAGCCGTGATCGCCAAAGCCTAAAACCGATTCCACCCTCTCGCCGAGAATGGTTGCACCTATGGGAAGTCCGCCACCAAGCCCTTTGGCTGTGGAAACAATATCGGGAGTAATACCAAAATTCATATAACCGTACATTTTGCCGGTTCGACCGTTACCGGTTTGAACCTCATCCACTATTATAAGGAAATTATACTCTTTTGAAAGGACTTCAATCTCCTTGACAAAATCGGCATTAAGGGGAATAACGCCACCCTCACCCTGCACGCACTCAATCATAACGGCGGCTACTTTATTCTCGCTGACGATTTTTTTAAGAGCTTCAACATCGCCTGCAGGGGTATGAATAAAGCCATCTGTAAGAGGTTTGAAAAGCTCGTGATAATGCTCCTGACCGGTTGCGGCAAGAGTTGTAACGGTTCTGCCGTGAAAGCTGTTTTCTAAAGTCACAATTTTAAAGCAGTCCTCGCCTTTATTATCAGCCGCCCACTTTCTTGCAACCTTTATGGCACACTCATTCGCCTCGGCTCCTGAATTACCAAAAAAGACCTTTTTAAGGCCGGTTTTATTAGTTAAGAGCTCGGCAAGCTCCACACAGGGTTCGGTATAATAAAGATTTGAGGTATGCTGAACCTTGTTAATCTGCTCAATAACAGCGGCATTCCAAACTTCATCCGCAATACCAAAAGCAGTAACACCAATTCCTGAACCCATATCAATATATTTTTTACCTTTTGTATCTATCAGCACGCTTCCCTTTCCCGAAACGATTTCTACGGGAAAGCGATTGTAGGTGTTAGCCACATAAGCTTTATCTTTTTGTGTTAAGGTTTGCATTGTTACTCCGCCTTTACCATTGTACCGGCACCCTCGTCGGTTAATATCTCCATAAGGATTGAATGAGGTACACGGCCATCCATAATAATTACATTTTTAACGCCCTTGTGAATTGCCTCAATACAGCAGTCCACCTTTGGAATCATACCACCTGAAATAACGCCCTCGTCACAAAGGTTTTTAATATCTTCAATATTAACCTCGGGAATGAGGGTGGTAGGATCGTGACGGTCACGAAGAATACCATCAATATCGGTCATCATAATAAGACGCTCGGCACCAAGTGCACCTGCAATGTATGCCGCTGCAGTATCGCCGTTTATGTTGTAGGCGTTGCCCTGTTTGTCACATCCAATGGTGGAAACAACAGGAATATAGCCTTTCTCCAAAAGGTCAGTAATAGGCTCGATATTAACGTTAGTAACCTTACCAACATAGCCAAGACGTTCGTCCTTAATCTCGGCCTCAATAAGGCAACCGTCCATACCCGATATACCCATTGCCTTGCCGCCTTTCATCTCCAGAAGATTCACAAGGGTTTTATTCACCTTTCCTGCAAGAACCATTTGAACAATATCAACCGTCTCTTTATCGGTAACACGAAGTCCATCAACAAACTCGGGCTTTTTACCAAGTTTATCCATCAAATCATTGATTTCGGGGCCGCCGCCGTGAACCAAAACAACCTTAACGCCAATAAGCCATAAAAGAACAACGTCCTCCATAACCTGCTGTTTAAGCTGCTCGTTAATCATAGCATTGCCGCCATATTTAACAACAACAATTTCGCCATTATAACGCTTTATATAAGGAAGTGCCTGAGTTAAAACCTCGGCTCTTTCTGCATTAGTAAGATTCATAAGTTCTACTCCTTAAGTACGATAATCGCCGTTTATCTTCACATAGTCATAGGTTAAATCGCAACCGTAGGCGTTGGCAGAAAACTCACCATCACCCAGCTTAACGATTATATAAACCTCGTCCTTAACGAGGATTTCTTTTGCCTTTTCTTCAGAGAATTCCACGCCTGCACCATTTTTGCAAACAAGAATTTCGCCGCCTGCCGATTTAAAGTAAACATCCACCTTATTAACATCAATATCTGCACCGGAATAACCCAACGCACAGAGGATTCTGCCCCAGTTGGCATCGGCACCAAACATAGCGGCCTTAACAAGAGAAGAACAGATTACAGACTTTGCACATACCTTTGCGATTTCTTTTGTTTTTGCACCGTTTACCTGACATTCAACCAACTTGGTTGCGCCCTCGCCATCTTTTGCCATAAGCTTTACAAGTCTTTCGCTTATTGCAGCAAGTGCCAACACAAAGTTTTTGTAATCATCATTTTTGGCTTCAATTCTTACGTTTTCTGCCAAACCCGAAGCCAGCACTGCAACTGTATCATTTGTTGAGGTGTCACCATCAATTGAAAGCATATTAAAACTATCAGCAACAACCTCTAAAAGGGCTGATTTAAGCATCTCGGCAGAAATATTAGCATCGGTTGTGACAAAGCAAAGCATTGTTGCCATATTGGGATGAATCATACCGCTTCCCTTTGATATTGCTCCAATCCTACAGGTTTTGCCACCAAGCATAAACTCTACCGCAAATTCTTTTTTTACTGCATCGGTTGTCATAATAGCTTCGGCGGCATCGCTTGAGCCATCATCACTAAGCTCGCTTACAAGCTGAGGAAGACCATTTTCAATTGGCTTAATATCAATGGGCTGACCTATAACACCGGTGGAAGCAACCACAAAATCGGTAGCTTTAAGCCCTGTTGCTTTGGCAGCCAAGGAACACATAAGCTCGGCCTTTTCTACACCGTCCGCATTACAGGTGTTTGCAATACCGCTGTTGCAGATAACGGCTTTTGCCTTGCCATCAGCAATATTGTTTCTGGTAACGGTTATAGGTGCACCATAAACCAAATTCTGAGTGTAAACAGCCGCTGCATCACATTCAACATCAGAAACTATTAACGCCAAATCTTTTTTAGACTTATTTTTTCTTATTCCACAATGGATTCCGCTGGCCTTAAAGCCTTTAGGAGCGGTAACACCGCCGTTTATAAATTCTACCATATTTATCACCTATATATTAAGCATAAATTCAGGGCTCTGACCCATTTTAAAGTTCATACATTCCAAGGCTGCACCTGAAGCACCCTTGCCTAAATTATCATAACGGGCTATGAGTAAAATTCGCTGTTCATTACCCGCAACAGTTATTTCCATACCGTCATTTTCGGCCATAGCATTGCCCGAAATAAATCCGTTTTCATCAATAGATTCTTTGTACTTTACAATATTACTGTTATAAATAGATTTATAAAGATTTTTAATATCATCGGCAGTTTTGCCATTTTTTAAATCCTTTAAAAGGATGGGTACTGTCATTACCATACCGCAAAAATAATCACAAACATAGGGAGAGAAAACAGGCTCGTTTTCAAGACCGCTTATGATTTTCATTTCCTTTAAGTGCTTATGCTCCTGAGTGAGGGCATATTCTCTGGGAGCATCGAACATAGTATCACGATTTTCATCCTCATACTGAGCAATACCCTTTTTGCCCGCTCCGCTATATCCCGAAATTGCGTGAGCGAAAATATCCTGCTTAGCATCAATAAATCCGTTATCCACAAGGGGCTTAACCAAGGCTATAAAACCGCTTGCATAGCAACCCGGAACGGCAATTTTTTTAGAAGCTTTGAGTTTACTTTCAAGCTCGGCCGAAAGCTCGGGAAATCCATATGCCCAATCATCATTGGTTCGGTGGGCTGTGGAGGTATCAATAACCACAGTGTTTTCGCTTTCGATGAATGATACCGCCTCTCTTGCCGCATCATCAGGCAGGCACAAAAAGGCAATATCTGCAGAGTTAAGTGCCTTTTTACGTGCATCGCTATCCTTGCGGAGTTCCTCGGGCAGAGTTATGAGCTCAATATCATCTCTAGTGCTTAATCTATCAAATATTTTTAGTCCGGTAGTGCCCTGACTACCATCAATAAATACCTTTGTCATTCTATCACCTGTTATTTGTTAAGTTCCCTGACTCTTTTAACCTGTGCCAACACATTTTGTGGAGCAGGGCCGCCGAGCGACGTGCGATCGTTTACACATTTATCAAGGTCAATCGCATCATAAACGCCATCATCAAATATATCGCAAATATTTTTATAGTCTTCAATCGGAAGCTCCTCTAAGGTTGTATCTTTTTTAATGCAGAGGGCAACCAGCTCTCCGGTTGCCTTATAGGCATCTCTAAAGGGTAGTCCTTTACCCACCAGATAATCAGCACAATCGGTAGCGTTTATAAATCCACCTGCCGCTGCTTTACGCATATTCTGCGGCAATGCTACCATAGTATCAAGCATTGGAATAAATGCGGTAAGACACATTTTAACGGTATCAAAAGCATCAAAAATAGCTTCCTTATCCTCCTGCATATCTTTATTATAGGCAAGAGGTAAACCCTTCATCATAGTGAGCAGGGTTGTGAGATCGCCGAATACTCTTCCTGATTTACCCCTGATAAGCTCTGTAATATCGGGGTTTTTCTTCTGAGGCATTATGGATGAGCCGGTTGAGAATGCATCATCAAGCTCAATGAATTTAAATTCAAAAGATGCCCATAGCACAATCTCCTCTGAAAATCGGGAGAGATGAACCATTATAATAGAGAGTACCGATGCAAGTTCAATGCAAAAATCTCTATCGGAAACGCTGTCTAAAGAATTTTGCATAGGGCCGAAAAAGCCTAAATCCTTTGCCGTCATTTCACGATTGGTATTATAGGTTGTACCGGCTAAAGCACAAGCGCCAAGGGGACAATAATTCATACGGTTTTTGGCATCATTAAGCCTTTCTTTATCACGAAGGAGCATCTCGGCATAGGCCAAAAGATGATGACCAAAGGTTATGGGCTGAGCCCTTTGAAGATGGGTATAGCCCGGCATAACAGCACTAGCGTACAACTCAGCTTTTTTGGTAAGAACATCAATAAGCTCGGTAAGCTGGGCGTAAAGAGCCTCACATTCCTTGCGGAGATAAAGTCTTATATCCAAAGCAACCTGGTCATTACGGCTACGGGCTGTGTGAAGTCTTTTTCCTGCCGCACCAATTCGAGCAGTAAGCTCACCCTCAACAAAGGTGTGAATATCCTCCGCATTGGGGTCAATAAGCAGTTCTCCACTTTCAATTTCGGATTTAATGTTCTTAAGTCCCTCAACGATTTCACTCAAGTCTTCTGATGTAATTATACCCTGAGCTGCAAGCATTGTAGCATGAGCTATACTGCCCTCAATATCCTCTTTAAACATACAGCTGTCAAAGGATATAGAAGAATTAAAATCGTTGGTTTTGGGGTCAAGCTCTTTCTCAAATCTGCCCTTCCAAAGTTGCATTTTGATATCTCCTTAATTTACTTTAATTAAAAGCATAATACGACAAAGGGATTTTTCACCCTTTGTCGCCTAAGATTTATATATTAGTTTTCGCCTCTTTGCTTATCGAGAAGTGCCTTGACCTTAATAGAAAGACCAAAGAGGTTAATAAAGCCTGCAGAATCCTTTTGATCGTAGGCGCCGCCGTCATCACCAAAGGAAGCAACGTTCTCATCATAAAGGGTGTAGGGAGAGGTAACACCTGCATTGATAATGTTACCCTTGTAAAGCTTAACCTTAACATCGCCTGTAACGGTTTTTTGAGTTTCATCTACAAATGCGGAAAGTGCCTCTCTTAAAGGAGTAAACCAAAGACCGTTATAAACAAGCTCGCCAAATTTCTGGGAAACAAGCTTTTTGTAGTGAGAGGTTTCTCTATCTAAAGTAATCATCTCTAAAAGCTCATGAGCCTTGTAAAGAATTGCGCCGCCCGGAGTTTCATAAACGCCTCTGGACTTCATACCAACAAGACGATTTTCAACAATATCCAAAAGTCCTACGCCGTTTGCGCCGCCAAGCTCATTAAGCTTTTCAACAATCTCAAGACCATTCATCTCTACGCCATCAATAGCGGTAGGAACACCCTTTTCAAAATGGATGTTAACATAGGTGGGAACATCGGGAGCCTGCTCGGGAGAAACGCCCATCTCAAGGAAGCCTTCCTTATTATAAAGCGGCTCGTTTGCAGGGTCCTCTAAATCGAGACCCTCGTGAGATAAGTGCCAAACGTTTTTATCCTTAGAATAGTTAGTTTCACGATTGATTTTAAGAGGAATATTGTGAGCCTCGGCATATTCAATTTCTTCTTCTCTGGACTTGATATCCCACTCTCTCCAAGGAGCGATAATTGCCATTTCAGGAGCAAAAGCCTTTAAAGTAAGCTCGAAACGAACCTGGTCATTGCCCTTACCGGTACAACCGTGGCAGATTGCATCTGCCCCCTCCTTGATAGCGATTTCAGCAAGACCCTTTGCAATGCAGGGACGTGCGTGTGATGTACCAAGAAGATACTCTTCATACTCAGCACCGGCTTTAAGACAAGGCCAGATATATTCTTCAACATACTCCTGTTTAAGGTCTAAAACATAAAGCTTAGAAGCACCTGTAGCAAGAGCCTTTTCCTCAAGACCGTCAAGCTCGGTACCCTGACCAACGTCACCCGATACGGCGATAACTTCACAATTGTTATAATTCTCTTTAAGCCAGGGAATGATAATTGATGTATCAAGACCGCCGGAATATGCTAAAACAACCTTTTTAATATCTTTTTTATCCATTTCAATTTCCTCCAAATGAAATAATATTCAAATCACGTGTATAATTATGCAACAAACATGGTGATTTGTCAACCCTTTTTTATAAAATTTCTTTAGATTTTTATCAAAAATTCCACATTATATAGGCTTTTAAGCTAAAAAGGCGCCCTTTTTGTACACTTTGACAATAGCTTTTTAGTTTTTGCATAATTATGCAGAATATTACGCATATTTATGCATAAATATAAATATAGAGGCTATAAAAAACAGACTTGCGATAAATTTTAATTTGAATGCCAAGCGTTCAAACTACAATTTATCTGCCCAATATTTATAAACATAAAATCTGCAACGAAAGTGCTTTTTACACTTTTATTGCAGATTTTTCGTTTTGTTCTTATTTTAATGAATTCAATAGACTTTGTTTTTTGCAGTCCCTAATAAATATCATTCTAATTGTTAGCCTTTGCTCTATTAACCTCTTCGGGTGTTTTAAATTCAGGAACAATTGTATGTAACATATCAACCGTTTCCTCAGAATCGTTATTGCATGCAAAGCTTAAAAGCTTTTCCATATCAGCTTTAAACTCATCACAATCAATGTTCTGTTGATCCATAATAAATATTTTCTTATTATGAGTTTCCTTAAGATTTTCTGTGCTGAGCAAAAGCTCCTCGTAAAGCTTTTCGCCTCTTCTTAGCCCACAAAACTCTATAGGCATTTCCGAATAGGGCTCATAGCCGTACATCTTAATAAGATTTTCGGCAAGAGTTACTATTTTAACCGGCTCACCCATATCCAAAACAAAGGTCTCGCCACCGGCAGACATAGTACCGGCCTCTAACACCAACGAAACGGCTTCGGGTATAGTCATAAAGTAACGTATAATTTCAGGGTGGGTAACGGTAACAGGGCCACCGGCCTCAATCTGCTTGGTGAAAAGCGGAATTACCGAACCGTTTGAACCCAAAACATTACCGAATCTTACGGAAGTATACTTAATATCCGGATAGGTTTGTGACATATACTGCATAACAAGCTCGCATACACGCTTGCTGGCACCCATTATGTTAGTGGGGTTTACCGCCTTATCGGTTGAAATCAGCACCATTTTCTTTACATTATATTTATGAGCTAAATGGGCAACATTGTATGTACCCAAAACATTATTTTTAATTGCCTCTTCAGGATTTGTTTCCATTAGAGGAACGTGTTTATGTGCGGCTGCGTGGAAAATAACATCAAATTTATACTTTTGAAAAAGCAAATTCATTTTATTTTTATCACGTACCGAAGCAATTTCCACACAAATAGTATCGGCAAAGCCCTGACGTACAAGCTCTTGCTGAATCTCATAAGCGTTGTTCTCATAAATATCGAGAATAACTACCTTTTTGGGACGGAATAAAACAATCTGCCTGCAAAGCTCAGAGCCAATTGAACCACCGCCGCCCGTAACAAGACAAACTTTATCATAAAGGGTTCTGGAAACATGAGCATTTACAATGCTTATTGCATCTCTACCCAAAAGCTGTTCTACATTTATTGTTCGTGCCTGCTTAAAGAAGGATGCATCTCGCTGCAGCTCTTCAATAGACGGAATAATTCTTATATCGCAGCCTGTGGCTCTACATATAGATAAAATGCGTTTTTTCTTATCCTTAGGACAGGAGGGTATAGCGAAAACAATCATACCTATTTTGTGTTTTTTACAAAGCTCAGGCAATATTACGACCGGTCCATAAACATTAAGACCGCAAACCTTTTTGGATATAAGGTCTTTGCTGTCATCAACAAAACACACAGGTGTAAGAGTTGTATTTTTATCGCCGACAAGCTCATTATAAACCATTTTGCCGGTGAATCCGGCACCTATGATAAGTGTAGGTATGCTATCAGAATTTGTGCTAAGCTTGGTTAAATAATGAATTCTGAAAAGCTCTTGAGATATGTGGCAAGCCAAAACTAATATAAGCGATAAGGTGGCCGATATAAACATTCCTATTTCCATTCGTATTTCAAAGAAATGAGTATAATTGAAAATAAAAATAGCAATAGCTTGAGAAACAACCTGTGCCAAGCATACCCTGAGCACATTCTGTTTTATTTTTGCAAGGACATCTTTTTTATAACATCCGAACAAGCTAATAACCAAAACGGTCAATAAAACATAAAATCCACCGGCAAACAAAAGCTCGCTGTACCTTCGTGCCCCCACATCATTCTGCGAAGCAAAGCTGTAGGTAACAAAAAAGGAAAGAGTGATTAAAAAGATATCTGCCAGAATAATAAAGGGTATTCTAAGTGATCTTATACGCATCTTAACTTTAAACACACAAGCCCTTCCTTCCGTAATTTTTATAATCTATTTTTTAGTACATCTGCTAAATAGTTCTTCGGCCTCCGCCATTAGTTGCTTTTTTACTCTTGAATTTAATTTGTTCTCTATTACTTCATAAGCATCTTTTAAATTAGGGGGACGATTATCCAATGAATGCATATCGCTTGCTATAAGAGATACCATACCCTGCTTTAAAAGCTTGAATGCTATACGCTGAAACGGGCCAGATATAAAGGATTCGGCATTGCATTGGGCAAGCACCTCACCCTCCATAATCAAAGACTTAATGTGCTTAAAGCCGGGCAATTTGGCATAACGCTCAATATGAGCAAGAATAATATCATATCCGGCATAACGCAAATTCAAAATCTCATCTACAACATCTTCGGTAATGACAAGATAGCCTAACTCTAACAATAAAAAGCTCGAACCGTTGATGCACAGCCTATTTAAGCCCTCAACTTTAGAAATGCCCTTAAAAAATCTAACCTCAAATCCGCCGAGAAGCGAAATCGGGATTTTGTTCTGTGACACATATTCACAAAGCTCAAAATACCTTTTATCAAAGAGATCCAGCCGCTCTTTCAAAGAATGACGTTCGGCATAAAAATGCGGAGTAACCACCAATTTATCAACGCCATTTTGAACAGCTTTATCTAAAAGCTTTATGGTTTGTTCGAAATTTTCAGGTCCATCATCTATACTGTGCAGTATATGTGTGTGAATATCGGTAAACATAATACTAATCCCGTTAACGTTTCACTAATATTGATAACGTTGTGATTTAGTTGAATATTTGGCGTTTTTATCGGCGCTGCTGTTAAGAACGACGCCAAGCAGACGAGCATCTGCAAAGCTAAGGGATGAAACTGCTTTTTTGAACTCATCGTGAGTTGTCTTCTTATCCTGAACAACCATAACAATTCCTTCGGTTTTGGCAGCAAGTACAACCGCATCCGAAACAACGTTTATAGGTGGAGTATCTATAATAATATAATCATACTTATCCTTAACAGAATCGAGCAAACGTGTCATCTGCTCAGAACCAAGAAGTTCCGAAGGATTGGGCGGGATAGGGCCGGAAAGCAAAACATCAAAGTTTGCGTTTATTGACATAACCGCCTCGGAAAATGAGCAGAAATCAACCAAAACAGAGCTTAGACCCTTTGCATTTTGCAAACGAAGCTTGCGGTAAACAGAGGGTTTTCTAAGGTCGGCGTCTATAAGCAAAATCTTGCTGCCAAGCTGTGAAAAGGCTATGGCCAAATTTACTGCACACGAAGATTTACCCTCACCGGGAAGAGAACTTGAAATTTCAAACGTATGGCTTCGGGTTTGTGAAAGCAAAAACATAAGATTTGTTCTTATGGCTTTATAAGACTCTACAACGGCAAAGGGGACTGTTCGATTGGTAGGCTCAACATTCTTTTCATCATAATAGCTTTTGGATTTATAATAAATTGTAGCTTTTTTCATACCTTATTTAGTCTCCTCTCTGGCTGCCGCCTTAAAGTTAGGTATATTACCCAAAATCGGGATATCGTAATTGGCCGAAAAATCCTTTTCGCCTTTAATGGTTTTATCTAAAAGATTTATAATTATTGCCAAAACAAACACCAAAACTCCGCCTAAAAATGCGGATATAATCATAGTATTGAAAGTTCTAGGATAGTTTTGAACTGCTTTCCCTGCGGAATCATCGACCGCCATAATAGACCCTGCTGAAAAAAATGATGAAACAAACTCATCTCCTACCGCATATAAAGTATCTGCAATAGCTACAGCATGTTCTTTATTAACACAGGTGACTGTAAAATCTATAAACAACTGTTCATCTGAACGACGAGCAACGCTTACCATTGATTGAAGCTGTTCAGGGGTATAATCCAAATTATGATTTTGTTCTGCCAATTTTTCCTGAACCATCACATACAATTTTCTTGAGTTAAAAAGACCTACATAGGTATCAAGAAGATTTCGGGAAGCCGCATAGTCGGTGTTAAGAATTTTTGCTTCCGACGATTCGCTTGTAGTAGATGATGTTGTATTAATGACAATTTCTTCGTCAGGATTAAGTCCACCGTTTGTGGCTATAAATGAAGTTTTTGCCTGATATGTAGGTACTGCAATGAATTTACAATAGCAATATGCACCTACCGCAAATAAAAAACCAACCAAAATAATATAAACTATACACTTTTTAAGTATACCTAACAAATTCGATAAATTTAATTCGTTCATAATGCTCCTCCAAAAGATGGTCATAATTTATTTCATTATACTATATATTTTTTTAGTCTGCAAGTGTTTTTTTAATTTTTATAATTTTTACCAAAATATTATCGAAAAAAGTATTTTTAGAAAGAATTATTTAGCCATTTAAAGCTGATTAGCGTTTGAGTGTTTTGGATAATTGTAAGGGAAAGGAATAAATATGGGAAAAACCTCTAATTTTATAGTCACAAGTCTTTTGAGCTTTTTTATATGCAGCTTAATGCTGTTATCGGTTATGCTATGTTTGTTTTTACCCGACGGTTCAGATAATGCCCCCTATAAAACCGCACAAAAAACCGAATCAACCATTCCCTACTCCTATTCGGCCGACACTAAAAACGCAGAATTTCTTATAAGCCTTGAAAACTGTCCTGTAGACTTTTTGGTAAAACTTTCTCCAAAGGCAGGGAACGTATCGGTAAAAACCGCACCAAACAATTCTATCAAAGATAAAAGCTTAAAGTATATTACCTTTAATGTCTCAGGATTTGAAAATGTGATAAATTATCTGGGCGGAATTGAAATAGAAACGCCATACGGACTACCAAACCCTGCCAAAAACAAAAAAATAATTGCAAAGGATGAGCTTTTAACGGTGTATGGAGCGTCGCTTGGAGAAATTCTTAACGGTGAACCTCAGCCCTCAATTGAACGAAAGTCCTATTACTGTTATATTGTAGAAAAAGTATGTATAGCTTTTTTAACCGACTGTACACCCGAAAGCTATAAATTTTTAAAGCAAAACTGCGAAACCAATATAAGCTACACCGAGTTTTATGATAGCTATAAATCACTTAAAAATATAAAAGACTAAAATCCAAAATAAAGTTTAAGCACTTTGGATAAATACCACTAACGGACAACACATATAAAAGCCCCATTGTGCCGACCTTTCGGGTGCACAACAGGGCTAAACAATAAATATTTATAAAAAATGAAGAGAAAATATTTAGTGCTTGTCAGCTAAAACAAGACGGTATTCAAATCCCTCCACACGAGCTGTGTAGGAAGAGCCGTCTGCAATCTTTTCGCCCGAAAAAGCATCGGTAAGATTGATTGCGCCTAAGGCACTAAAATCCACAGTAACATCGCTTTCAATGCCCTTTTCGGTACCGGCAACAATGGCCATAATTTTATCCCCTGCATCATAGTAGCTTACCTTGACTCTTTCATCGGAGGTAGTAATACCATTATTTGTATAGTAAGGCTTCCACTCTGATTTGGCAATTGGGAATGCGTCATAAGCCTTCCACACCCTTGAGGTTTCCTCCAAAGGTGCACCGATATCAACAGGCTTTGGCATAGAATTATGTAAAAGCTGAGTTGCAATAGCGTTGTGGTAGGTCCATATGGGGTCGTTAGAATAGCAAAGAGAATATACAGGAACACCAAAATGCTTACTGCCAAACATCATTCTAAGATGACCCTCAGGCATTTTAGTAACCTTGCCGTGAAGCAGAGGATTCTGGAAGGTTTCACCCTCCCAAACCGAGGTACAATAGCTAAGACCTGCCAGATTCATATTTCCGTTACAGTGACAATTCATAATAAGTCCGTGCTCGCTGATGTACTTATAAATTCCTTTTATTACTTTTCGGGTGCCATCCTGAGAATATGTAACATGATAATTACCATCCATATCCTTATATCCGCAGCCGTGTTCGGTGTTGGCACAGGATTCGGGTGACATTGTGCCATCAAGATAAATACCGTCAAAACCAAATTCTTCAATGACCTTGATTGCACCTTCAATAAATACATCAGGCCAATCGCTTTCCATACAAACGTGGAGATCCCTTTGACCGGGCCAACGATTCCAAGTGTAATTTTTGTTGCATCCGGGGAAGGGTATTCTCTTCCATTTATGACCATATTTGCCAAAGTACGGCGAAAGTGAAGAAATTTCAAATCCGTAATAGGGCACTACCTTAATACCACGACTATGACATTCCTCAATTATATATTTTGCCCTCTTCTTAGTGCGGTCGGTTAAAATGGGGCTGTTTTGAATATCGTTCCATTTTTCGTGTATGTAAAGAACCTCAACACCAAGTCTTTTAAGGCGGTCAAAGCCTATTTCGGTATCGCCATCCACGACGGGAGCAGATAAAAAGTCCTCATAATTATTAGGAACCTTTTTAAAGCAATCTATGTGTATTGCTTTTTCGGTAAAGGGTGCAGGATTAAGCTCGTGATAGGGAGTTGCAGAAAAACCAAAACGGAAATTAACGGGGTGTAACCACATTGAACCGTCATCGGTGGTATGTCCTCTCCATACATCGGGCTCGCCATCCAACAGATGTATACGCAAAATACATTCGTCCTCGGTTACCTCTACCTGAAAGGCCTTTTTCTTATCCTTTATATTCCAATGCTCATCGCTATAGAAGAAAAGTCCAAAACCTACATCATCATTAGCAAGTATTATCTGGCGGGTAAACTCAGAAGAAAATCCGTCCTTTGGTACCAACCCCGACCATGAAATCTGCCAGGGTTCACCCTTATCAATATCGCGGTACTCAATATCGCCATAAAGACGAGTGTAAGGTGGCACTTGATAATATGTAGCACATTCCTTTTTAAAGGGAATCTCCAGCCATAGATTATCTATAACTCTTCGGTGCCAAACCTGCGGCTCCAGACCAAACATCTGAGGTACGGTAAGTCCACGTGGCATAATGCTCATATCCACAAAGGATGCTCCGTCCTCCTCCACACTTGTGTTGGTGTTTATAAAAAACACTTCGCTTTGCATGGTAGCGGTGAGATTAACAGCGTCCTCCTTATGGTCGGTAACAAAAAGCTCTGCGGGCTCAAACTCCTGATCCTTTTGGTTCGCCGTACACACCAATCTAATAGGGCTATTTAAAATTTCTTTACCCATTGATTTAACTGATGTGGGGAAACAGGAATCCTCAAATGTGTATTCCCTTAACGGAACCTTTACAACTCTTTTTGTGCCTTGATTTTCCAAAACGGGATATTTTGTATTTTCCATAACAATACTTCCTTTCATTTATGAAGGATAATTACAACTTCATTATACCGCCGCAGCTCCAATTTTGCAATATAAGAATAGACTTTTATTTGTATAAAATGTCCACAAAAAAAGGGGCTGTAAAAACAGCCCCTATAGTTTTACATAATATTAAATTTTATCTGTTGCTTAAATTCTGCTTAAACAACCAATCAATCATCTCGGTATCTAAAGCAACATCATCCCAGATATCGTGATTAAGCCCCTCGTATCTTGTGAAGGTAACGTTTTCGGCTCCTGCGGCGATAAGATTGTTATATCTTGTTTCGGAGTCGGTGAAAGGAATGGTGGTATCTGCAGTACCGTGATACATCCAAATAGGAACATCCTTAAAATTAGTTACATCTTCAAAAGCAGTATTACCGATTCTGGAACCGCAAATGGGAACAGCGGCGGCTATTTTATTGCCATACTTCTCTAATGTTTTCCAAGTAGCCTCGCCACCCATAGAAACACCCATCACAT
The DNA here is from genome assembly GCA_017397065.1 of Clostridia bacterium. The sequence continues at coordinate 44,027 of JAFQKE010000015.1, read as the reverse complement.
AAAGACGGTTAGCATCACAGTTGTATTTTTCCAAAACAACATCCTCTAAAAGGTTCATTGCTACGTCAAGGGTGCCTTTGCCGTCATCTCTATATCTCCACCAACCTGCATAACTGCCCCAAATAGCATCGCCGTTTTGTGGGCACTGTGGTGCTATAACAATAGCTTCACTTAAAGCTTCAGCATTCTCATTATAAAAAGGATCTAAATGCTGTGCAGTATCTTTATTGTCATTACCCTTTGCGCTTGCTCCGTGGAAGTAAAGGAGCACGGGGTATTGTTTATTTTTGTTATAGTTTTTAGGCAGATACAAATGATATGGCATTGTAAATCCACTTGCATCACTGTACACCGAAAGATGTTTGTTTGCAACACCGGTTACGCCTGTGGTGTAATCAAGAGTAGCTCCAAGCTCGGCATCCCAGCCTGCAAGGTACTCTGCTAAATGAGTAATATCATCAAGATTTATAACCTTATCGCCGTTTGTATCGGCTGTGAGAGTTTTAATATTAAGATTCTCCCAATCGGCTACGTGCTGTGCTAATTTAACAAGGTCTTTAAGATTGAATTTTCCGTCATTATCAAGGTCGCCTGTGGCAAAATCATTTTGCTCAATAACATCATTTATAAAAGCAGAAAGCTCCTCAGCAAAGGTTTCGTGCGCGGTGTAATATGGGTGACCATTACCGCCGGAAGTGTTTTGTGAAAGCTTAACAGAATAATAACCGCTGAGCTCGCCGCCCGCCTCATCTATAACAGAGGTTATAATGTCATTAGCTTTGTTTGTCATCATATTGTATGCCCAAACGATTTTAGCATTAGGATTTTTGGCACGTACCAAAGCAAGCATTTCCTCAAAACCGGTTTTAACGTCATCAAGGGTTGCAGAGAATTTGCTTGAATAGGTACTTATATCATTAGTACCAAGAGCAATTACAACCACATCGGGCTCACGTAAAAAGCTGTATTCTGTGGTTTTATCTCTGTTATAGCGGAGCTTTGGATAAATATCCTGTAAATTTTCGGTTGTGTAACCGTATTTTGCGCCCCTGCCTTGTTGTGCAACGATAGACCAGTCGGCATTCAGTGCTCTTGCAGTAAGATATGCATAACCTTGAGTTACATCCTGATGTTTAGGACAAGAATAGGTAACGCCCGAGCCATTTTCGGTAAGGTTGCCGTAAGCGGTGGAAATAGAATCTCCAACAAACTCAATATAGGTATCGTTATACTGAGGTGCGGCGAGGAATGTTCCTGCCAAATTTATTGATTTAATACCAACCAAAGCACGCTCAATTTCGGTCTGACGGTAAATTTCAAAGGTGTGAGTACCGTAAGCAAGATTCTCTGCAATTGTAACGGTGGTATCGCCGATAGCGGTAATGTGGCAGAAATCTCTTGCCTTTTTTACTCCGTCAACAATAACGGTGAAATAGCAACCACCCTCATCGCCGTCTATGAGCTTTGATGCATTAAAGGTAACAGAAACTGTGCCTTCACACATAGCAGAAAACTCAATACCGCTTGCGCTGTAATCGGTCATAAGAATGTTATCAATTATAGTTGTTCTGCCTTGCGTTTTGTACTTGCCTGCCAAACCTGTAATGGCGTATGTAGTAAGTGTTTCCTCTTCACTCTCGCCCATATCCATATCAACATCATCTCCTATTGCGGCAACTCCCATAGGAAAGCTAAGCATCACAGCAATACTGCAAACACTAAGCAAAATACTTAAAAATTTTTTAAGTGCCATAAAAATATCTCCCCTAATTATAATTTTATGTTTTGATTATACTTATTCCCAACTGCAAAGTCAATATATAATCAAAAAAATACAATGTTTTTCAAAAAGCCATAAAAAACTCTTGAATTATTGTTGATTTGCCTATATAATTAATGTGTATGTTTATACTCTTTTTTCAAGGGGAGGTGCCAACCTAAAAATGAAAAATGTACTTATGATTATCAATCCTGTTTCGGGCAGAGGTGTTTTAAAGCAAAAGCTTTGGAAAATACTTGATATATACAGCGCTGCCGGAATAACAACCAATGTGGCTTTTACTCAGGCACGTGGCGACGCTACCGAGCTTGCAAAAAACTGTCCCAAAGATATTGAAACGGTGATTTGTGCAGGTGGCGATGGCACGCTTAACGAGGTTATAAGCGGACTTATGCAAAATCCCAACCCCCATAATCTCGGATACATTCCGGTTGGTACAACAAACGACCTTGCAAAAAGTCTGGGACTTTCAAAGGAGCCTATCCGTGCCGCCGAAGATATTATAAACGGAAAGCCCGAAAAGATTGATATTGGCTCATTCTCGGGCAGATACTTTAACTATGTTGCTTCTTTCGGTGCCTTTACCGAAGCATCCTACAACACATCTCAGGGTGCAAAAAACCTTTTAGGGCATTTCGCCTATATTTTAGAGGGCATAAAAAGCGTTACCAACATAAAACCCTACAAGGTTAAATTCACCTTTGACGATACGGTTTTAGAGGGCGATTTTATTTTCGCCGCCATTTCAAACACCACCTCAATAGGCGGAGTTTTAAAGCTTAAAGATACTCTTGTAGCTTTAAATGACGGTAAATTTGAATTGTTGGTTGTAAGAAAACCAAAAAACGTTCTTCAGCTTAACAAAATTCTAGGCGAAGTAATGTCGCAAAAATTTTCAGGCGATTTGGTAAGCCTTTTCCATTCATCCAAAATAAAGGTGGAGTGTGAAACACCGTTTGATTGGACTCTGGACGGCGAATGTCATCACGGCTCCTCGCTTGAGAATATTGAAAATATAAGCGAGGCTATAAACCTTATACTCCCAAATCCCGAGGAAAGAAAAGCAAAATCAAAATCCAAACAAAAAACCGAAAACGAATCTCAAGAGGCTTCTAATAAAAAGGAAGAGAATAAAACCGCTGTTTTGAAGTAAAATATTATAGATAATTTTCTAGGAGGAAACTTATAATGTTCACCCGTGATATAGGAATAGATTTAGGTACAGCAAACACATTAGTTTGCATAAAGGGCAAAGGAATTGTTATGCGTGAGCCCTCTGTTGTGGCATATGAGGCAAGAAACGATATTGTTCGTGCAGTTGGTACCGAAGCTAAGGAAATGATAGGCCGAACACCCGGTTCAATAATCGCAGTACGCCCGTTAAAGGACGGCGTTATTGCCGACTTTGATGTTACTGCCGCTATGCTTAAAAAATTCATAAAGCAGGCTCTTCACGGTTCTATTTTCACCAGGGTACGCATTATTATCTGTGTTCCTGCAGGCGTTACCGAGGTTGAGAGCCGTGCCGTTAAGGATGCCGCTATTCAGGCAGGCGCAAGCCCTAATAATATTTTACTTATTCCCGAACCAAAGGCAGCCGCAATAGGTGCAGGTCTCCCTGTTGACGATTCTTCGGGCTGTATGGTTGTAGATATTGGCGGCGGTACCAGCGAGGTTGCCGTTTTATCGCTTGGAGATATTGTTACAGCCCAGTCGGTTAGAGTTGCGGGCGATAAGCTTGATGAAGCTATTATCAATCACATAAGAAAAATGCACAATATGCTTATTGGTGAGCGTACTGCCGAGGAGATTAAAATCGGCATAGGCTCTGCCAAGCCCTATGAGGGTGAAGAAAGTATGGAGGTTAAGGGTCGAAACCTTGTTGACGGTTTACCCAAAAGCGTTATAATTACCGCTGCCGAAATCAGGGAAGCAATGGCCGATACAGTATCACAGATAATTGATGCCGTTCGCCTTACACTCGAAAAAACTCCTCCTGAGCTTTCTGCCGATATTATTGACAGGGGCATTACCCTTACCGGAGGCGGTGCATTACTGCGTGGCTTGGACGAGCTTATGTCCGAGGAAACCGGTATTCCCGTTTTTGTTGCAGATAATCCGCTTGACTGCGTTGTTATTGGTACTGCAAAGGAATTAGAGCGCACCGATTTTAACGATGACGCATTTTTAAGACTTAAAAAATACAGATAATTTACTTTAGCAATCTTAAAGGAGGTGGAATACCTTGCGTTTTTTCTTCAGAAGCCGAAAATTCAAAATAATGCTTACTATCACCTGCATAGTTGTGGCACTTGCTCTAACTACCTCGTTAATAGGTAGTGCCTTTTCACCGCAGAACGGTGTTTTGGGTACAGCAACTTCATCTATAACAGGATTTTTCAACAACATCTCAAAGGAAATCAGCTCCTTTTTTGAAAAATTCGGAAGCAACGATGAGCTTGTAAAAGAAAATCTTGCCTTGCAAGAAAAAATAAACGAACTCACATCTGACCTTATGGACTATGAAAAGGCCAAACAGGAAAATGAGATGTATGAAAAATATTACGGTATTAAAGAACAACACGCCGATTATATTATGGAGCCTGCAACCCTTATCTCACGCAATGCAGATGACCCTTATAAATCCTTTAATATAAACAAAGGCAGCCTGCAGGGTATTGCCATTAACGACCCCGTTATTACCGACGCCGGTTTGGTTGGCTACATATCCGAAGTCAATCCATCCTATTCCAAGGTAACCACTATTTTAGATACTGCCATAAGCTGTGGCGGTCTTGACAGGCGAACACGTGATGCAGGTATTGTATCGGGTGAATTAAAGCTTGCCGAGCAAAATAAAACACGCATTAACAGCTTACTGAGAAGCTCCAGCGTTGCCTCAGGCGATTATATTGTAACCTCAGGTGGCGGCGTTTTTCCCGAGGGCATTGTAATCGGCACTGTGGACAGTATTCACAACGAAACCTACAGCACCGCTCTTTATGGAATCATTACTCCTATTGTTGATTTTAATGAACTGCGTGATGTTATGGTTATTACCTACTTTACAGGTCAGGGCAACGCCACGGGAGAATAATATTATGATAAATTATGTTGAAAAATATCACCATCATATGTATTATTCGCTTGTGCTTTTGTGCTTTGGGCTTTTTGTAATTCAACGTATTGATGCCTTTACCCTTAAAATAGGCAACGCTTTCCCCGTACTGCTTCTTCCTGCAGTTGTGGTAATAGCCTGCTTTTTAAGAGAATGGTGCGGTTTCATTGCCGGACTTGTTTGCGGCATAGCATTAGATACCGTTACAAACGGTACTCAGTATTTCAACACCATAACCTTAATGCTTTTGGGTGCGGCTGTTGGTCTTACATTCAGTTATTTTCTTAACCGAAACATAAAGGCTATGATAATCGTAAGCGTTTTGGCAAGTTTTATATTCTTTTTACTTAAATGGGCATTTTTAGACCTTTTTACCGGTGATCCATCGGCAATGGAGCTGCTTTTAAGGTATCATCTGCCCTCAGCCATATATACATCACTTTTTGCCATTCCTTTTTTCTATTTTGTGAGATGGCTTTGCAAAAAATATTTGGTAGAACAGTAATTTTTTATTTTTTATGCGGAGGTGAGGACATTGCAGAGCAAACTTTATAAAGAGGAAGTAAAAGCTAGAAAACGTGATAAACGCAGATACATTTCTATAGTGCTTTGTTCTGTGATGATTTTCGTTCTCCTCTTTGGAAGATCCTTTAATATTCAGGTTGTTAATTCCGAGCATTATTTAGAACAGGCTAACGGTATTTCCAAAATTACGGCACCGATAAAAGCATCACGTGGCGAAATACTCGACTGCTACGGACGACCGATTGCCACAAACCGAGAGGGCTATAACATAATTTTCAATTATGCCTCTATAGATAAAAGCACAATAAACGACACTATTTTATCGCTTATTAAGCTGCTTGGCGAGCATGAGTGGAAAGATGACCTCCCCCTTGCCGACACAGCACCCTACGGCTTTGATGCCGAGGCTTCCGAGCTATCTAAAAAGCGTATGCTTGATATGCTTGAGCTTGCTCACTACGCAACACCAAAAAACTGTTTTGATGCCTTGGTTAAAAGGTATTCTCTGGAGGACAGGGATATAAAACAGCAACGCCTTATTATGGGCGTTCGCTACACAATGGAGCGTGCAGGCTTTTCAATTTCGGTTCCCTTTACCTTTGCCGAAGATGTAAGTGACAAAATAATGACCATCATATCTGAGAATACCGGTGTTTACGGAGAAAATGGTGTTTCTATTGAAGTTGCTTCGTTCCGTGAATATGATAACGCATCGGTTGCACCCCATATAATAGGTACGGTAAGTCCCATATACGCCGAGGACTGGGAGGAGCTTAAAGCAAAGGGCTACTCTTACGATGATAAGGTTGGTCGAAGCGGTATTGAAAAGGCCTGCGAGGACGAGCTGCGTGGTACCGACGGCGAAATCACCTACACCGTGGATTCAAAGGGAAGAATAATATCCTCCACCGTTACAAAGGAGCCTGTGCCGGGTCACACCGTGCGTCTTACAATTGATAAAAATGTTCAGGTTTCGGCTCAAAACGCCCTTATGGATACCATAAAACAACTTAATAAGGATAAAATATATGCAAATGCCGGTGCCGCAGTAGCGGTAAATGTTAAAACCGGTGGTGTTCTGGCGGCTGTAAACTGCCCCACCTACACCTACGAACAATACGAAAACAACTATGATGATTTGGTTAAGGATACAGAGGGACGTCCCCTTTTCGACCGTGCCTTTACAGGTGTTTATCCCCCCGGCTCCACCTTTAAGCCTGCCGTTGCCTGTGCCGCACTTCAGGAGGGTGTTATTACCGATAGCGAAACCATAACCTGTGTAAGAACATATCGTCATTTTAAAGATTATCAGCCTAACTGTATGCACTACCACGGCGGTATTACCCTGATTCCCGCCCTTTCAAAATCCTGTAACTACTTCTTTTTTGAAACAGGACGTAGGCTTGGTATAACCAAAATGAATGACTACTGCAAAAAGTTTGGTCTTGGCGTTAAAACCGGTGTTGAGGTAAGCGAAAGTGCCGGAATGCTCGCCGGCCCCGAAAGTCGTGCAGAATGGTATGAGGGTTATACCCTTTCGGCAGCTATAGGTCAATCAGATAATGCCTTTACTCCCCTACAGCTTGCCACCTACACCTCTACCATTGCTAATGCCGGTGTCCGCTACAAAACCACCCTTATTGATAAGATTATGTCCTACAGTCAAGATGAAGTTATTAAAGAGATTAAGCCCGAAGTGGTTGAGACCGTTAAGCTTGATAAAAGTGTAATTGACAAGGTTAAAAGAGGTATGCTTTCGGTTACCGAAGATGGTACCGGTAGCCGTGTTTTCGCCGATTACCCCATAACGGTAGGCGGTAAAACAGGTACTGCCGAAACTCCAAAAGGTGCAGACCATACCGTGTTTATCGCCTTTGCACCATATGAAAATCCCGAAATTGCCGTTGCCGTTATCATTGAGCACGGTAAATACAGCTCCTACAGCGGCGGACTCCTTAAAGCTATATTCAATGCATATTTCTTTACCGAGCTTCAAAACGAAACCGATGAACCGTCATATGAATTACTACCGTAATAAAATCAAGGGATAACTTATTTATATGAAAAGAACATTGTTTGAAACCATCTATAATGAAGATTTTATAAAGGTTAATATAGAAAAGGATGAACTAATAGAAAAATTGTTACAGCTTAAGGGCGAATGTATTAACGATGATTCTAATGGTAACTCTCTTTATTTTCATATTAATAAAAACGGAAATTATGTAGTAACATCCCCTCATTATAATTCCCAAAGCCACGCAAGAGATTTTTATTTAAAAGGGAAGATCATAGCATCAAAAAATAATACTTCAATAGTCTATGCGAAATGTATACGTGATAATATAGGATTTTTGTTAGGAATTAGTCTTTTTATTCCGACTGCTTGTCTGGTTTTATTTTGTATTTTGTCTTTAGGATTATCTTGGGCGTTATTATTAATATTGGTTCTTGGTTTAGGTGCGAGCTTTTTGCCGGAAATGTTACGTAACTCAAATGAAGAAAGGGATAAAACCGCTGATTTTGAAATAATGAAAAAAGAGGTCTTAAAAAGAATCGAAGTTGTTAAAAATTGGGATAAATAAAGACAATAAAGAAAGATACAGAGCCATCTCTGTCTTTTCTAAATTGGAGGCTATGTTTTATGTACTGTCGTTTTTGCGGAAAAGAAAAGCCTGACTCTGCTAAATTTTGTGGTTATTGTGGCAAATCAGAATCAGAAAAATTTTCAAAATTTTTTTCATTATCAAACAAATCTGATTTACTGATTTATATATTAGGTGTCGCTTTTATATTGGTCGGTTTTCTTCCTTATTTACTACAAAAAGACACACCGGTTTACCAAAATGCAGTTTGGAGTCAAAAATTTGGCAATTTAGGATTTGCGTCAATCATTTCTTTTCGAAACTTTTATTCTCTTTTTACTTCCGTATTTTATGCATCATCTTCTGCATTTGCTATTTACACAGGATTTTTACTGTTTAAAAAAGAAATAAATATGAAGTCAGCACTTATTATTAACACTATAATACACAGCCTTTCAGTAATAGCTTCTATTGTTTTAAATATATTGGTCTTTTCTTTTCCAAAAGAGGTACTTATTTTTTTAAATTCCCCTGAAAGTATTATTGAAAAAGGGGCAGAAATAATTGATAATCATCCTTATGTTTTATCTTGCGATCAACATAATGCTATTGTTCGTGCAATTACGTCGGTAATAATTATCGCTCTTTCATTATTTTTTATTTTTTCGAAAAAACAGTACGCTCAACATTTAAGCCTCAAACACAAAAAAACATTCCCCATAGGCGGATTTTTAATGCTTTTGTCTTTACCGATTTTATCGATTTTAAGCGGTATTATTTCAAATTATATAGGTAGTATTTACGGAGAGTATGAAATTGGCGCATTAAGCAGTGCACAATCCGCTTTTAATCTCACTTTTAGTGAAATAGAAACTTGGTTGGTATGGATTGTTATTGCAATAGCAATATTTTTTAATAAAGCAAAAAAAGTAGCGGTTTTAATACCAACAATTAGTATATTGCTATTGTTAGGAACAATAGCCTTCCTTTTATCAAATACAATATTACAAGCATTTAATACGCCCGCAGAAATATTTGGTTTATCCATACAGTATCTCCGGTTTATAATTATTGCCCATACAGTTTCTTTAATATCCAGTTTTTTCTGGTTCTATTATATATCCAAAAACCAAGTGCCAAAATGGTTACAAATAACCCTACCTGTCTCAATCCCAATTATATATATTATTATTGAATATGTTTTTAGCTGTATTATGAAGCTAAAACTATTCTATGGGGGCTGCAATATTATTATATATTTGATAACTATTTTTGTTCCATTGTTTTTCCGTTTAAAGCAACACCAAAAATCATTAACTATTCAGGAGTTATGCTAACTGCAAAACATCCATCAATAACCTTTAAGGTTATATAATCAACATACATTTATTAAAAGAGGTATTTTTATGAAGCGAAAACAAAAAACCATACTAATATCGGCTGTATTGTTATTCTCGATAGTAATTATTGGAATGGTGATTTTTGGTAATATTAAACCAGACTATTCAGACTTTAAGGACGATGATGTTGTTGCAAAAGTTGGTAATGAAAAAATATTTAAAAAAGATGTAGATAATAGGATTTTATCAATTAAAATCAGTAACGATGCACAAAAACAGGCTCTTTATAACAATCTGGACAAAGAAACCGCAAACTCTATGGCAGAAAAAATCAATAATCCTCCAAGTTTTGAAGAAGAACTCAATAATATGATTGAATCGGCTAAAATCAGAGAATATTTAAAACAGATAAATGAAGAACTAACCGTTGATGAAGCAAAAGAATTAACAGATACAAATTTTTTAAACGATTCTACCGCTAATGCAAGAGAGATTGCCCTTGAATTGCTTAAAACAGAGGGTATAACAAAAGAAACATATATGGATAGTATATATTCAATGTATTATGATGTTTGGTGCCAAAACAAACTTTTTGAATATTTTGAAAAAAACATGTATGATTCAAATGCAAAAACTACACTTTTAGAACAATATAAAAATTATCGTGAATCAGTAATCAATCAATAATCAAAAGACAATCTCCCGATTGACTATTAACATTATTTTTAACTTATTTATATGAAAAAACATTATATTAAATCAACATACAATTATTAAAAGAGGTATTTTTATGAAAATTACAAAAATTTTAGCGATTGTTTTATCACTTGCTATTTGTCTAGCATTTGCAGGATGTGCAAAAAACGAGGAAGAAAAACCCACCGAGCCGGTAGAGTCGCTTCCCCACTCGCTTAATATTGTTGGCTACGCCGAAAAGGGCGAAATCCCCGAAATTCCTTATGCTTTGGGTCACAATGTTGAAGACCTTAAGGAAACCTTTATGAGCCATGTTGAAGAGGGTAGCGAAATTTACGAGCTTATTGTTGAGGAGGGCGAAAACACCGTTTGGTTGCGTGGCGGAAGTATGACCTTCTGCTATGAAAAGGCCAAAAAGGAAAATGGTATATCGGTAATTATCGCACAGGAATACGCCTATGATTTTTCTATGGGTGGCGTTTATGATGCCGCTGACGTTATTCACGCTGTTGGTATGGATGAATATGAAAAAGCCGAAGCCACAAATGAAGACGCTTTCTTTTTACCGGTTATTCCCGCAAACACAGAGTGCATTAAGTATGTTATAAACGATTATGAGCTAAGATTCATTTTAATTGACGGTGCTCTTTCGGCCGTTACCCTCACCGACCCCGAAAACTGGAATAATAATTAGGGAGAAACAAATGAACTCAAAAAACATTTTGGCAATTGTTGTGCCTTGCTATAATGAGCAGGAGGCTTTCCCCTATTCTGCCAAAAGTCTTACCGAAACTCTTGGCGATATGATTCGCTCCGGCAAGGTGGATAAAAGCAGTTATATTCTTTTTGTGGATGACGGAAGTCGGGATAAAACATGGGAGCTTATTGAGGCCGAGAACAAAATAAATCCCCTTGTCAGAGGACTTAAGCTATCGGGCAATGTTGGTCACCAAAACGCCCTTTTGGCAGGACTTTTAACCGCCAATGAGGATTCTGACATAACCGTTTCCATAGATGCCGATTTGCAGGATGATGTAAAGGCAATTGAAAAAATGGTGGACGCCTATTTAAACGGAGCCGATATTGTTTATGGTGTAAGGAACGACCGCAGCAGCGACTCGGCCTTTAAGCGTGCTACAGCGCAGGGCTTTTATAGGCTGATGTCGGCAATGGGTGCAAAATCGGTTTATAATCACGCCGATTTCAGACTTATGAGCCACCGTGCCGTTGAGGCTCTTGCAGAGTATAAGGAGCGCAACTTGTTTTTAAGGGGCATTGTTCCCCTTATTGGCTTCAAAACCGAAAATGTTTATTATGAACGAAGCAAAAGGGTTGCAGGCGAATCTAAATACCCCCTTAAAAAGATGCTTAAATTCGCCTTTGATGGAATCACCTCTTTCAGCATTAAGCCCATAACCCTTATTACAACACTTGGAATTGTAATTATAATCTGCTCAATTGCCGCCCTTATTTATTCCCTTATTTCATACTTCACCGGCAACGCCGAACCGGGCTGGGCATCACTTATAATTTCCATATGGTTCCTCGGTGGTGTACAGCTTGCCGCAATAGGCTTGGTTGGTCAGTATGTTGGTAAAATTTATGTTGAAAGCAAAGAACGTCCTCGTTACAATATTGAAAAATACCTAAAGGATAGCAACGATAATTAAATATTATAAAAATATAAAAAGCAAACGGTTCTGTTTTGATTGTAGTTTCAAACAGAACCGTTTTTTATTTTCTGAACTATTTTTATAGCCTTTTTTCCTTATAAGCAACCGATGCAAGATACTCCTTTGGGGTCATTCGGGTCTGCTTTTTAAAAACTCTGCAAAAATACTGAGGATTATCAAAACATAGGAAATCTGAAATCTGTGCTACAGTATACATCTGCTTACGTAGCAGATATTTCGCTTCATCGATTTTAAGCTCTCGCATATGCTCGGTTATGGTTTTACCTACCCCCTTTTTAAAGGTGGCTTCTATGTGCGTGCGGCTAAAACCCAGCTTTTGGGCTATGGCACTCACCGTAATTCTACCATAAAGATTGTCGTTTAGCAATTCAAATATGTCACCAATAATCCCATCATACATTCTTGTTTCAATCGACCCCTTTGGAAGCTCGGTACTGCGTATAAGCTTTATAAGCAGCATTTCAAGGTTTAGCTTAATCAGCTGTTCACTGCCTATAAGTCCATCCTGCCTTCTTTTAAGCGGCACCTCATACGGACTATCATTGGTAAGAATGTAGGCCTCGTTTCCGTCATTTATCATCTCATTTATATATTTCCTCAGCGGAGTGGGAACAATCATCTTGCGTTTTTCAAAAAAGCTCATATATTCACCCACCGAACTAAAGGTAATTATAAAAACAGTAGGCGGTGCTGAGGGCACCGATGCAATAGCGTGCTTTTCACCGGGTCTGTGAAATATTATCTCACCTTGGTTTAAAATTATTTCTTCACCGTCGGCAGTAATAACAGCCGAGCCGGAATTTATATAAACCAGCTCCCAATAGGTGTGAATCTCACCCGAAAAATTAAAATCCGACTTAAATTCAAAACAATGAATTGACATTATCTGCTCAATTTCTAATAATTTATTTATCTGTGGTGCATCCATATTTAACCTCTTTGCAAAAGTGTAATAAAATAGTGTATTTGTGTATTGATTTTTCTGAATTTGATGGTAACATAAAATTATACAATTGTCAATATAAAGGAGAGTTTTTATGAACGTACTAGCAATAGGCTGTCATCCCGATGACATTGAAATCAACTGTGCCGGCACTTTAGCAAAGTGTGTAAAGCGTGGCGACAAGGTAACGGTTTGTCACGTGGCAAACGGTAACTTAGGTCACGAAATTATCGCTCCTGATGAGCTTCGCATAATGCGAGCAAATGAAGCAAAAAATGCAGGTGCTTTAGCCGGAATCGAGGTTATTACCTGTGATATAGGTGACGTAATGGTTTACGAGGGTAGCAAGGAACAGCGTGATAAGGTTGTGGACGTTATACGCAAGGTTGACCCCGATTTTATAATAACCCACGCACCAAACGATTATATGCCCGACCATGTTGCGGTAAGCCGACTTGTTTTTGATGCCTCCTTTGCCGCAAGCGTACCCCATTATGAAACCGAGGAGAAAAAATCTGCAAAGGTTACCCCCATTTTTTATATGGATAATCTTGCAGGTCTTGGTTTTCAGCCTACCGAATTTGTAGACATTTCAGAGGAAATTGATCTTAAACTTCAAATGTTGGAATGTCATATAAGTCAGCTTAAATGGATGCGTGATCACGATAACATTGATTTTGCAGAGTTTGTTAAAACCTGTGCAAGATACCGTGGCCTTCAGTGTAACAGTATGTATGCCGAGGCCTTTTCGCAGTGCTTGGTATACCCCAAAATTTTACCGAAAAGATTTTTGCCTTAATTTAGGAAAGGAATAATAATTATGAATTTTAACAGTACCGTTAAGGGCTCAGCCCTTGAAGGCTTTTATCCCGAAGGATGGGATTTTGAAAAGATTGATGCTTGTATTGGCGAGCCCGAAACCATCACCGAGCCCCAAGACTTCTGGAACAAGGATTTCACCCCCGTAAAGTGTGATTCTCTTGGAGAATTTGAAACCTATATGGGTCACGAAATTGCAATGCAAATTCGTTTAGCAAAAGAGCGTAACGAAAAAATTGCATTTATTCTGCCGGTTGGCCCTATGGGTATGTACAAATGGGTGGTTTACTTCCTTAAAGAATGGAAAATCTCCTGCGAGCACGTTTACACCTTTAATATGGACGAATGGGCTGACTCAGAGGGCAACACCCTTTCCCCTGATAATCCCGGCTCTTTCCAATATGCAATGGAGCAGGCACTTTTTAATCCTTTAGGTGAGCTTACAGTTCCCAAAAATCAACGCAATTTTGCAACAAAAGAAAATCTGCCTACATATCCAGGGAAAATATCCGCTCTTAAAGAGAGTGGTGCAAAGCTTGTGCTAGTTTACGGTATAGGTAGAATGTGTCACATTGCCTTTTGGGAGCCTACCTTCGCCGCCGATTATGCTACTGATAAAGAGTGGGAGAACGCCAAATACAAAATTGCGGCTAAAATCCACCCCCTTACTGTGGAGCAGAATGCGCTCACAAGCTTTAAATCAAGAACCACTTTGGTACCCTGCCGCGCAAACACCATAGGTCCCGGTTTATTCTTAAAGGCAGATTATGCCATTGGCGGTGCCGACGGAACACTTGGCAGAGGTATGCAGTGGCAGGGTATGTCCCTTTGGATGACCCTCCGTTACGGCAAAACTCCCTGGATCACTTCCAGCTATATTCCCACCCTGCCCGGCAGACTTTTCTTCCTTAAAGACCTTGCAGGTCCCCTTGAAGCAGAGTGTAATTAGTTTTAAATTTTTAAGGAGCAACTATTATGCGTTTAATTTTAGCCGCTATAAGCAATAACAAAACTGTAAAATTCGCAGTTGAGGAAATTATCCGTCTTATAAAAAAGATGGATAAAACTATTACCCTTGATGTCAGAAGATATTTAAATAAAGATGCATCGGTTAAAAATGCTTTGTGGGTGGGACTTGACGGTTCTATCGAGTCAAGCGAGGACGACCGCATTGTAATAAAGGTAGAAAACGGCGCAGGTATTATCACCGGCTCTAATGAGCGAAGTGTTTTAATGGCGGCATACCGCTTTATGTATGAGCTTGGTTGTCGCTACCTATACCCCGGTGCAGATGGCGAAAAAATCCCCGTAAGAAGTCTTGGTTATAAAGACCTTAAGGTTTCTGTGGACGAAACCCCAAGCTACAAGCACAGAGGTATTTGCATTGAAGGCTCGGTAAGCTCAGAACACGCATTTAACACGATAGATTGGCTCCCTAAGGTTGGTATGAGCGGATTTTTCACCCAATTTTTCACCCCCGGCATTTTCTTCAGACGCTACTATAAAAGATTTTATGAAAATGAAAATGACCGTGATTTTGGCAACGAAATAACCAATACAGAAATTGATGCAATTGTCGCATCCCTTTTAGATGAGCTTAAAAAAAGAGGTCTTATTTACCACGCCGTAGGTCACGGTTGGCACTGTGCCCCGTTCGGACTTGATGTAACAGGCTGGGAAATTTTTGAGGGTGAGCCTGAAGATGCAATTAAAAATATTCTTGCATTTAAAAATGGCAAAAGAGCCTTTTGGGAGGGCAAGCCCCTTAACACTAATCTTTGCTATTCTAACCCCTATGTTCAGCAGAAAATTACTGATTACATAACCGATTACTGCGTTAATCACACAAATGTGGATTATTTACACTTTTGGCTTGGTGATGCAGGCAGAAATCACTGCGAATGTGATGAATGTATAAAAAAATCACCTTCGGATTTTTATGTAGATATGCTTAATCTGCTAGATGGAAAAATGACTAAAGCAGGGGTTAATACAAAAATTGTTTTTCTTATTTATAACGACACCCTCTATCCCCCACTAAAGGAGAAGATTAAAAATCAAGGTCGTTTTACCCTTATGTTTGCACCCATTGCTCACTCTTTTTCACAGCGTTATGCCGATACCGATTTAGAAAATCTACCAAAACTTCCACCCTATAAGCTGAATGAGGATATTAAACGCAACACGGTAGACACCACCATTTCATATTTAACCGAATGGAAAAAAATGTTCAAAGGCGATAGCTTCGATTTTGACTATCACCTAATGTGGGATCATCACACCGATCCCGGTTATTATGAGGTTGCAAAAAATTTGCACAGCGATATGGTGAATTTAGAAAAAATCGGGCTGAATGGTATGGTTAGTTGTCAGTTGCTACGTTCAGCTTTCCCCACAGGACTTCCGCAATATGCAATGGCAAATGCACTTTGGAACAAATCTAAAAGCTTTGAAGATGTGCAAAAGGAATATTTTTATGCGGCCTTTAGCGAAGATGGAAAGGCAGTTAGCGAATATCTTGCAGAAATATCTGCTCTCGCCTGCCCCACTTTTGTGAGAGGCAACATCGTTCCCGGCTTTAAGGATTTATCCAAAGAAGAGGTAAGCGAGCGTTACGGTAAAATCAAAACCATTGCAGATGAATTTTGCGAAAAATTCTCCGTCAAGCTTGAGAGCTCTGTCGATTGGCAGTACTTAAAGGTTCATTCGGTTCTTGTAAAACTGTTTGCCGATATTTACGTTGCTAAGTTAAATGGTGATGGAGAAAAAATAGCCGAGCTTTCTAAGATATTCAGAGCAACCGTTAAAGAAAACGAGCCTATTATTGATGCCGTTTGCGACGATATGTACTATTGCGATGATATTCTTGAAAAGTTTTTAAAAAGACACTAAATTTTAAAAGCCAAAGCATTTGAAAACTGCTTTGGCTTTTTTCCTTTACATAAATCTCCAAACCAAAAAAGCGGCAACTAAAAATAACGTACCGCTTATAAAAAGTATTTTCCTACGCCTTTTTTGTGCCGCTCTTCTCCGAGCGGTAACCTGCCTGCCAAGTCCCATCGGGGAAAAGGAAAGCGAGCCTATCATTCGCAAAGCCTCCCTGTTAAGTCGCTCGGGCGAAAGATTTATATATTCAGGTTTCACAAAAAGCAACGCCTTTTCAAAATATCTGTTTTCGGTTTCGTTTATCTCAATTATCGACCTGTTTGTACCTCTTAACATATTATCACCTCATATATTTCTTCATCAAACCCGGTTCAAGTTTAAATCCTCTGACTAGTTAATTTTTGACCGTTAAAAAACTTTTATACAGTTTGTATTCTTAATTTTTGTTAATAACTGTTGATAACTATGTTGATAACTCCAATAACCCTTTAATAATCACCTTCAATTTTGCACTTTAGCATACTAAAACAAAAAAATTTTGTTACGAATTGTAGAAAAGTTTTTCTTGATTTTTTCAAGATTTTTACTTCAAAATCAACTGTGCGTGACCGGTGGACACTGCATAACGCTATAGTTTACAGGTTACAACTATCAGAGGCTTTAACTCACTATCGGTGACTTCGTCACGTTTTAAAGAAAGATACATACATATATTTATTTATAAACACAAAAAATCTGCAACGAGAGTGCTTTTTTTACACTTTTATTGCAGATTTTTCATTTCTTGTTATTCTTATTTTAAGGGATTTAATAAACTTTGCTTTTTACAGTCCCTTTATTTATACTATTGTTTTTCTTCAATTTCAATGGCAAAGCAGCCGTAAACGGGGTCTTCAATAGCGGCGCATCTTGCGGTATTTACACCCATTTTCATAAGTCCGTCACCACTAAGCACAGGGTAATCCCACTTCCATTTTTCACATGTGGGAAGTGTCACCTTATAAAGCTTTTTGGGGTCAAGACCCATAGGCTTGATTGCAGGAAGTCGTACTGCAAATCCGTTATTATTACCGTAAACAAAGATAACTGACTTTTTCTTATCCTTTGCTACATACTGGAAGACAACAGAGGGTGCATTTTTATCAAAAGCAGAAGAAAGCACATACATATCACCAAGCTGAACGGTTTCACGGATTTTTTTATAGTATGCAATGTAGCCCTTTAATTCTTCAATCTGTTCATCGGTAAGCCTTCTAAGGTCATAGCCGACAGAAAGTGATGCGTTGTAGGCAACGTGGGCTAAAAACTTCATACTCTCAGCTCGATTGTTAGGGAAATAGGGCACGTGATGGAAATGGCAACCGCCGCCTGCCGTTTTAGCAAGATTAAACTTTGTAAAGCCTTCGTGAAGCTGCAAGACATCAATAGCATCCTGATTATCACTTCTGTTAATTCTGCCGCACCAAGGCGCCATTGCTAAATCGGAGCGAAGTCCGCCCGATGCACAGTTTTCTATCATAACATGGGGAAATTTTTCATTTATATGTGCGAAAATGCGGTGGAGATTTTGAACATACTTAATGTAAAGTCTTTTTTGCTCTTTCGTTTCTGCCTCGGGCCAGCCTGCCTGGGAGAAATAGCGGTTCATATCCCATTTAAGGCACTCAATATTAGCCGAAGAAAGCAGTTCATCAAGCCAGTTTACTGTGTACTCATAAACATCATCCCTTGCCATATTAAGGGTGAGCTGCCAACGCTTTTCCTCCCTTTCTCTGGTTGGATAATTCATAACCCAATCGGGGTGGGCTCTGTAAAGGTCGCTGTCGGTATTTACCATTTCGGGCTCTACCCAAAGTCCAAACTTCATGCCCAGACTGTTTACATAATCTATAACGGGGGCAAGACCGTTGGGGAATTTTTCGGGGTCGGGTACCCAATCGCCAAGACCTGCGTGGGCATTTTTGCGCCCTTTCATCCAGCCGTCGTCAATGAGCAGAAGTTCAACACCAAGGTCGGCACATTTTTTAGCCTGAGCCATAATAAGCTCCTCGCTAACATCAAAAAGGAAGGTTGCCCAAGCATTGTACAAAACAGGCATAACCTTATTAGTAAACTGATTCTTAGTGGTTGCTCTTAAATAATCGTGCAGCTGACGATTAGCCGCTCCAAAGCCATCGGTTACAAAGCCTCCTGTAAAAATGGGTGTGGTAAAGGTTTCGCCGCCTTTAAGCCAAATATCACAGTCAAAATTAGAAATACCTGCATTAACCTGAGCAATGCGGTTAATGGTGCGACCAATATTCATTTGCCAATTGCCGCTCCATTGCAATGTACCAAAATAAACATTTCCCTTTTGTTCGGTAGCTGTGTAATCATCTACTGCAAAATAAGGAATATTCTGTGAGCAGGAAACGCCCGCCTTGCTCTGTAGAGTGATGGTATCAAGCCCGATATCGGCGGTTTTCACCTCATATTCGTGCAGCGCACCGCTACCCATATAGGTAAGTCGCTGTTTTTGATTATAGCCTAAAATCCAATTAGCCGAATAAAAGGTTTCAAGCTGAATTTCGTCACTACCCTCATTTATAATTTCGGTATGACGGTCAATAACATCAAGGCCTTCATAGATTTTATAGATAAGCTTTACGGTAAAGGGATAAACTTCATCCTTTAAAATAAGGGTGAGGGTATTTTCATCCTCGCTAATAACATAATCGCTGTATTTTAAAACAGTATCGCGAACACCATCTGGGAAATTTACCTTTAAACATTCATTATCATAAAATCTGCCGCCGAAGAAGGGGTATTCCTCCCTTTGACGATAATGTTTGCTGTATTGAAATTGATTCCCGTTAAATTCTAAACCTGCTTGAATATCGAAATCATTATAAAGTCTTTCGCCCCAATAGGCATTGTTAACATAGCCATCTAAAATCTCAATAGCATAGGTGGTATTAGCGGTATCAATTTTAAAAACTCTAATATCGCTAAGATCTGATGCCGGAATTGAATTTGTAATAAAGGTTTTAATAGACATTTTAAACACTCCTTATTATTTGCAAAGCTCTGCTATTTTCTTTTTCTGTTCGGATGTAAGGTCTGAGCAGGGCGAATTTGAAAGGTCGGTATCGGAATTTTCAACAATAAGTACCTTGGTATCGGGTGCAAAATAATGGGTGTGCCATGCACCTTTTTTAACGTTGTACATTACATTAGGCTGCATATCCACCGCTGTGATTTCATTAGGTTCATCACCATAGCCTGCCAAAAGCAAAACGCATCGCCCTTTAAGCAAAACAAAAACCTCATCAGTTTCATTATGCTTTTGTAGATATGAAAGACCTTGAATGGTAGTTTTAGGGCCATCATTCATAAAGGCGACCCGCCAATTTTCAAATGATACCAACGTTTTATAACCGTTTTCGTCATAACTAAATTGTTCAATTTGATTTTGCATACCGTCACTTCCAAAAACATATTTATACAAGTAAATTATAACACATTAAGCAACAAAAAAAAGACAAAAAATTGAAGAAAATTTTCCTTAATTTTTACCTGATTGTTTTTTTCGGTAATATGGGCTCAATTTTAAGATTATGGAGTTTTAAACTATTACAAAAATAAGACGGCATTACTGCCGCCTTATTTTCTATGCTTATTCTACCTGAATAATATCCATATTAAGAAGTGTTACCTTTGAAACACCCTGCAAATTAAACTGCAAAACAAATGTATCGGTATCATCTGTTGTTGTAAAGGTAGCAGTTATACTTCCGGGATTGTTAACATTTGTTGCAACCGACTGAGTCCAATAATATTTATCGCTTGCTGTTCTGTTAATGTTGGTAAGCGTACCGTCAATATTTTTAAAGACTTCCATAGAGGACATTGTGTCGGTAAGCGCTTCATTTGCAGTCTGGTAGAAGTTGGTTGTAAATTTGTAGGTTGTGTTCTTTTTGAGCTTTAAGGTAAGATTTATCTCCTGCCAGCTTGCACCGGTAAGGCTTACATAACTTTCACCATCACCGCTCGCTTCAACCCAACTTGCGAAGCTCCAGTTTTCAAGGTCGAAAAGCTGATTTTTGCCTAGATATCCATCATATTCCTTAAGCACCGAAACAGCCGCCTTACGGGAAGTATCATCCGCTCCGGGCGTGGAAAGGATTGTTTCAGCAACTCCCTTTACGGTAACATCATATATATCGCCGTAAATAACAATATCCTCCTCGCCCGGCTTAGAAAATTTGATATAAGCCCTTGCGCTGTAATCCACAGCATAGCTTTCGGTATTGATATTTACCAAAACGGCAGTATACACAAGCTTGTTTCCGTTTTCTTCAAACACTACATCTTTAATAACTTTATCATTTTTAATATCATATTTATATGCGGCGCCTCTTCTTATGGCTTTATTTACACCAACATTGGAGTAAATAAGCTCATCGCCGTTTAAATCTGCGGTTTTTGCCGCAAGTGTACCGTATTCGGTGGCTGTATAGCCTTCAATATAATTCAAAGCTAAAATAGATGTATCAAGACTTGTTTTGATTCTTATGCCTTGTTTTACCTCTTTGGCGGTATCGGCAGTGCGTATAGCCGCAACCTTTGTTTCATAATCGAATCTACCGTAAATGGATGAACTGATTTTGTATCTTGTAGAATCCAAGGCATTGTTTTCGCTGCCGCAGTTTGTGCAAATATTATTCTCAAAAGTATGTTCAGTACAGTATACGCCAAATTCACTAAGCTGAACATACCCTGTGCCATACTGGTCACCCTTGCTTATTGCAGTAACGCCGAGCTTAACATATCTACCCTCTACAGGCTCGTTCAATTCAATAACTATTGGGGTATAACCATTTGTAACGGGGACATTGGTTGCCGAATAAACGGGCTCCCAATTAGAATTATCATCACTTACATAAATGGTAAACGACGTAGGACAACAAATTACGCCTGATGATAAAATATCATTTCTTGGATAGATATGGAATCTGCTAAAGGAATAATTTTTACCTAAATCAATAACGGCAGGCACTTCATTAAAGCTGTTGATATTTGAACCCACGCTATGGCTTGACCAACCTTTGGTGCCGCCGAGATGTGATTTAATGCCGTCGGTTAAATGTGCCGCAGCCCAATCGCTGTTTGCGCTGTTGGCGGTAACGTTTTTGCCCTCGGCGATACTTAAATATTCAGCATCGGCAAAGGATAAAACTATATCCTCGCTCGCCCTTACGGTATACTCTAATGTATTATCTGCTGAAAGCACCTGACCACCGGCACTCCAACCCTTTACCAGATAATCTACCGAGTTTAGGCAGGCGGCTGTAGCGGTTATAATGTCACCATCCAAAACCTCTAATTTTGCAGGAATAGAGGTTGCTTTAACATTTCCGTTGACCTTAACCTCTGCTTCAATAGCGGGCATCTCATCGGTTTTGCCCTCAAGCAAAATGTTTACTGTGTGTTTCTCAGTATATTCAGCTTCAAACTCAAAGCTGCCTGCAACGGCGGTGAATGTTACTTTGCCGTCCTCAAAACCTACAAATGAAATGCCATCGTTTTCGGTTGTAACCGCATCTGCAGATTTACCATTTACTTTAAGGGTTTCTAATTTTTCTATAGGTAAAATTATGGTGGCGGTGGAATTTGCCGGAACGGTAGCTTTATAATTCCATACACCCGAATCATACTCCATATTGCTTATAATCTCACCGTAGGGAGAATTAAAAGATGCATTTACTGTAGGCAGAGATGGGTCGAATTCGGGAGAAAGAATAATATTTTTAAATCCGGGAGTAGCGGTATCGTAATCAATACCTGCCATATCAGAAAACATCCAACCGAGAACGGAGCCATAGGAATAATGGTTAAATGAATTCATAGAAACCGAGCCAAATCCATCTGCTACCGTGTAGGAATTCCATCTCTCCCACACCGTGGTTGCACCCTGATCAACAGAATAGAGCCAAGATGGATTTTCGTGCTGAAGTAAAAGCTTATAAGCAACGTCTGTTCTGCCTATTTTTGTAAGGGTGGGCATTATAATTGCAGTACCAAGGAATCCTGTTTGAAGCTTGTTGCCATTACGCTCAATGTTGGTTATAAGCTGATTAACTACCGGTTCTATGTTATCCACCATATCGGTATAAAGTGCATAAAGACATACCGCCTGAGTGGATTCTTTAAGAGTACCGTCGGTATTAACAAATGTATTGTTATAAAGAGCTTTCTTTTCTTCATAAACATTTTTATAGTGCTCTGCGGCATCATTATCACCAATAGCCAGAGCCATTTGAGACATCATACGGGCATCAAGAGCAACAAAGCAAGTGCCAAGCATATTGTTACCTGTAGCGGTTGATGTTTCAAAGGAAAGCCAGTCACCAAAATTCGATGCACCGCCGTATGTTCTTCCGCTCAAAAATTCATCCATATAAAGACGCATTGATGTCCACATTTCGGTTATTACGGAGGTATCGCCGCTCATCATATAAAGATAATAAGGCAAAATTATTCCACAGTCAGCCCAACCGAAGGCACCGTATGTGCCAAGATTATCCGAACAGGGTGCAATGGCCGGATATGCACCGTAAAATTCGCTTGAAGGATCGGTAACCTGACCATCACGAATATCAATAAGATACTTTTTAAGGAAAGCCTTGTTATCACCAAGGAATAAACCTGTTTTTGCAAATACCTGAGTATCACCAAGCCAGCCCAGACGCTCATCACGCTGGGGACAGTCGGTTGCTACCGAGAGGTAGTTGCTGTACATACTCCACCTGATATTACTGATTAACTGATTTACAGCCGAATCCGAGGTGGTAATCTCAGCGGTATCCTCCAGCACCGACGTTAAAACATTACCACGAAGCTTATGGAATGTGGTGGTTTTTGAAACGGTGATTTCCAAATAACGGAACCCATAAAAAGAGAATGATGGGCTATAGCTTTCATTATTTCCGCCTGCGGTAACATAGATGGTATCAGATTTAGCGGTACGGTAGTTGGATTCATAGATGCTTCCCTCAGGTCCATCATTACCCCTTGAAAATGCACCGTTACCGTCATTAAGTATTTCACCGTGGTCAACACTTATTGTTGTACCACGCTCAGAGGTTATTTCAAAGCTTTCAAATCCTGCGAAATTCTGGCCAAAATCCACAAGCAAGGTCTGTCCGGGATTTAATACAACATCATCGCCATCATTATAGTTAGCAACTGTTTTTACTCTGCCATAATAACCGGTAAAGGCATCTTCGGCGCCTTCATAAACCGTTATTTTCTGAGACTTGCGTTCTAAATCCTTACGAACCTTTACAAACGCACCTGCCTGAGCGGTGGGGACGCCTGTAAACTCTGTGTTTTCTTTAGGTGTTGACCAAGCTGAATCATCATAACCGGGGTACATCCAGCCTAAATCAGCGGTGGCGTTATAATGCTCACCGTTATAAATGGTGGTATCTTTCTGAACAGGGGCAACCAAGGCAGTTTTCCAATCGGTGTTAGAGTTTATTACCGACTTTGTACCGTCATTATAGGTTAAAATCAGCTTTGCAAAATATGCCGACTCTTCGCCCTGCTTTAAAAGACTGTCATTGGCACTCCACCAACCATCGGTAACAATACTTGAAAGAATATTTGTTGTACCTGCAGTTAACATATGTGTTACATCATAGGTGTTGTACAAACGGCGATTTTTACCTGTATAACCGGGTTTAAGCTCATCATAAGAAACAGTGCCATCACTTAATAAATTACCTACTCGTTTACCGTTTATATAAGATTCATAAATACCAAGTCCGCTTGTATAAAGCTTGGCGCTTTTAAGACCGCTTGCTACCGATACCTCCTTGCGGAAGGCGGGAGCATTTGTGTTAGCAGAAGAATTATATGTACCAAAGCTTTTAAGTACAATAACGCCCTCAGTATAGGTTTCATTATTGGAACCTACAAGCAACATACCATCTACTACGCTTTCATTTATGGTACCTTCAAAATTTGATACACCTGAAGAAAAATCTTCGCTATAGATAACATATCCACTTTGATTTTTAACAACTATATTATCGTATGAGGTGCTCTCTAATGGATTTTTTAGATTATGGCGGAAGCCTATTTTTCCGAGTGTAATATCTTTGTTGTGGGTGTAGGCTCCTGCATAGGTAAGGTTGTTTTCATCGGGACCGAAATAAAGCTTGGCCTCTTTGCCATTAACCACAATTCTTTCGTGAACGAGCTTTCCAAAAACGGTTGTATCATCATAGCCGATAGCATCATTAAGTACCAATTTGTTGGCTTCACCCGGTAATACCGTCCAGCTACCGTTCACCTTTACGTGGGGGCGAAGGATTATGGATTTATCCGAGCTATTCTGTGTGCTTATCTGAAAAAGAATATAGGTTTTAAGGTCATCGCTCATACCAATGGCAAAGCCCTGATTTGCGCTGTTTATTTTAAAATCAAAATCTATTGTAAATGAAGTAATGCCTGTAGCATCGGCAGTTTCATCAGCCGTGTTCTGATAGCTTATCCATTTGGTATCAGAAAAGGCGTCGTCCTCTAAAAGTGCAGTTTCAAAAGTTGTAATAGCCGAAGTGGTTGCTACACCTTTTTCGTCTTTAATTGCAACGCTTACGGTATATTTTGTGGAGGATTTAAGGGCACTACCCCCATAAACAATACCCTGCGATTTATCACTCTCAACCCAGCCTGTGTTCCAGACTTCAATATCGCTTTCGTCGGTTACCGTAACAAGGTATGCGGTTTGTTTAGCCCCCGTGTTATTTGAGGCCATTTTCCAACTGAAGAGAGGTGTTTTTGTATCTATTCCAATTGGAGCTTTTAAATCGTTTATCTTAACATCATAAACCGAAGCCTCTGTAGTTGCAGCCATAGTGCTTATAGCTCCCCCTCCCATAACAGATGTAAAAAGGCAAACTGAAGAAAGACAAATTGATAAAAATTTTTTTATTTTGAAACGCATATTATCACTCCTTATTATACTACACTAATTTAATTATATATTTAATAAAAAGCATTTTATAGTGTACTTTTTTAGGTTTAACTTGTATTTTTTTCGATTGTTATATTTTTATAAAATAAACCGCCTCGTTTTTATACGAAGCGGTATTAAAACTATCAAGATTATTTATAATATTCAGTATACAAATTGTATAAATTTTTCGCCGATGGGTATATCGACTGTGGGCTTAAAAAGTGGGAAAACTCAAAGGTTAAAATCTTTTCGGCGTATTCCTTATGCAACTCCAGTTTTCTTTTTAAAATAGTAAAAGGTATTGGATAATACATTTGTCTTACGTCACGCTCAAAGGTTTCGGTGTTTACCCAATGTGATATGTTGTGCTCACCGCACAGTTTTTTAGTGGCTACATAATAATCACGCATATCCTTTATGGGCACGGTGCCATCCTGAAAGGCACAAATATCAATATTTTCACCGCATTTTATGAAAATATTATTCCACTCTTCCACGTGCTGTTCTACGGTGAATTTGGAATTTTGATCAAGTGTGTTGAAAAATGGACTTATTAAAACGGGAAGCTCTGCCGATTTTTCTTTACAAATATATGAGATGCCTTTCATAACCTCTGTGATATTCAAAACATCTAAAGAGGTCTCCTGCGGAATGTACCAACCTCCAAAAGCGGGGCGGTCACCGTATTTTGCCCATATCTCATTTATAAAATGACGGTTTAGCTCAATCTCGGTTTTTGCATCACCGTTATTCCAATTTATGTTAGAAAGATAGCCTCCTACCATAACCTTCATATTGCGTTTTGTGGCCTCATCTAAAATAAAGCCTAACAAATCTTCCTCATAATGAGTGCCGAAATAGTCTGACGGAAATACCGTTCTTTCGCCATACCCTGCCCTGATAAACACTAGCGTATCTATGCCTACAGACTGCATATTATCAAGATCCCGACTCCACTGCTCGAATGACCAGTTTGAAGATGGAATATCGTATGTAATTTCATCAATAAATGTTGCCGTAATTGGAAAACCCATTTTGAAAATCTCCTTTGTAACCTATAAAACGCTTTCGCCCTTTTCAAGCTTTTCAATAAGATAGAGCATTCTTGGCAGATGGAAAGGCCCTTTAAAAATATTACCCTTAAGGCGGTTGGCTACGGTGCCGTCATAATGAAGATAACCATACCATTCGCCGTTTTTATCATCTGCAAAATGTTTAAATGCAAAATCCTTGATGCTATTGTAGTTTTCAAGATACTTTTCTTCACCAAAGATTTTATATGCCATTAAATTTGCAATCATAGCCTCGCACTGCGGCCACCAGAGGTACATATCCCATTCAAGTGCCTTTGCCGGCTTACCAAGGCAATCACAAAAAGCGATTATTCCGCCATTTTTACAGCCTGCCGTCATAGAAAAATCTATGATTTTTTTGCCTATTTCCATAAGCTCGCTACTATTTTGATACTGCCCCTCGGCCATTAAGAACCACGCCGCCTCTAAAGCGTGACCGGGATTCATTGTTCTGCCGGTTGCAGTATTTACGAACTCGCCGCTTGGCGTAACGTTTTCTAAAAGCCCATACTCGTTAAGGTGAAGCAGAATTTCATCTACCGTTTTTTTAGCAATGGCGTTATACTTTTCTTTATCTATTTTTCTAAGCACCTGCGATGTTGCAAGCATTATCATAGAGGGGGAAAGTGCGTGCAAATTCACCGTTTCGGGGTTGAATTTAGGTGTGGTGAGGCTTGGGTCACAGTATATACTGTAAGCAATATCAAAATATTTTTCGGCAAGCTCTCTTGCCCTTTCATCACCCGATGCAAGCCAATATTCGGTGCAGCCTATTGCCGCAAAGGTTTCGCTGAAATAGTAACGGCGTTTTTGAATATACTCGCCTGTTTCGGTTACGATAAACGCCATTCTGCCGGTATCATCTGAGCATTTTGGCAAAAAGTCATAAATAGCCTTTGCCGCCTTTAGATATTCGGGATTTTTCTCTACCTCATTATAGCAGAGCGAGAATATGTAAAGTGCCCTACCCTGAAACCAGACGCTTTTTTCGGTGTCATAAATTGTTCCGTCTTCATCAATACAGGTATAAATTCCACCGTTTTTATAATCGATAGAGTTTTTAAGCCAAAATGGCAAAACATTTTCAGTTAGGTAGCTCATAATTTTTAAACCTCCATTATCATTCCATCAAAAGCAACCAAAAATCCTTGCTCTGCCGCAATTGGCACAAGCTCATCATAGGTAGCTCCCCCATTATGCGAAAAATGGTGAAGCACAACCGTCGTTTTATCGTTTAAAACGCCAATTTCTTTTAACTCATCTATCTGCAAAATGTTTGTATCAAGCCCCATATGAGATATGCTCCAGCCTTTAAGCAATATGGCGGTGCAATCAATAAAAATAATATCTATATTTATTTTTAAAGCTTCTAAAAACTCGACCGTTTCTTTTGGGAAGCGACCTGTATCGGTTGCATACAGCAAATTTTTTTGTCCGTCGGATATTAAATAAATAACCGGACCGGTTTTTGCATCGTGGTCAGCCTTTAAGGGGAAAACCGAATATTTCCCCACTTTATACTCGTTAAAGGGGAATATTTCATTAAGAATTACCGCTTCATTTATTTTTAAATCTCTTTTGCAGTGCTCTTTTATTTTTTCGGTAGACGGGGTGGTGGCATAAACATTAAGCGGCTTTTTATTATCTATTTTACAATAACCGTCTTTGCGATTTTCAAAATCACTAACAAGGAGATGGTCACAATGGCTGTGGGTTATTAAAAGGTCGGTAACCCTTATAAGATTTAAACCGCCGTAAAGGGTGTGCGACAGAGTATCAGGACCAAAATCAATAAGCAGAGTATCATCCACCAAAGCCTGACTTCGGGTACGAAGGTTTCTTCCCCCCGCCGCTCTCGCACGCTTGCAGGTATCACACTCGCAAAACATCGCAGGAAATCCCTCTGCTGCGGCAGTGCCTAAGATTTTAATTTTCATATTGCACCTCCACATACTTCTTCCTATTGTAATTATAAATACTAACACAAAAAACAACAATATGTTTTTTATGAATTTGGTTGCATTTTTTACGTTTTTAGGATTTTTGCTAGTTTAAAAAGTAATTTTAGCTTGTATTTATTAGGTTTATATGTTATTATTTAATTGGTTACAGGGAGGGATAGAATGCAAGAAATATTAAGAAAAACCAGTAAATCACTAAATAAATCGGGTTTATTTTTATACCATCATCATTTAACCAAAAGTATTGATATTCATTGGCACGAATTTTATGAAATTGAATATATAACAGCAGGCAAGGGCAAGGCCTACATAAATGAAAAGGTTTACGAATTAAGGCCAAATACGCTTTTGTTTCTATCGCCCGTTGATTTTGAAAAGTTGGAGGTTGAGGGCTCTGTTGATGTTCTTAACCTAGCATTTTCGGGTGCAATAATTTCTTCTAAAATAAATTCACTTTTACCCTACGGCTGTGCGATATATGATTATCCGAGCGAAATTTTTAATATTCTTTTAAAGGATTACAAAATAAACGACCAATGGTTTTATAAAAAATATACGAATCTAGTGAATTGCATACTTATAGACATTGTGAGAAGCTTTTCAAAATCCACCGAAATAATTGAATCCTCCCCCATTATAAAGGCTTTGCACTTTATGGATTTGAATTTTAAAAATCAAATAACCTTGGAGCAGATAAGTAGTCACGTGGGGCTGACGCCCACCTATTTCAGTACTCTTTTTCACCAAAAAATGTCTACCACCTTTAAAGAATATCTTACCTCCCTACGGCTTGACTATGCGGCAAAGCTACTGATTATAAGCGATTTTTCCTCAACCGAGATATGCTATGCATCCGGATTTAATGATTTTTCCAGCTTTGCAAGAGCCTTTAAAAAAAGATTTTTAATTACACCTTTTGAATATAGAGAGAAAAATAAAAACGGAATGTGAAATTTATAAACAGCAAACCGCCCCGGTTTTTAACCGAGGCGGTTTGCCTTTGGGGAGAAATATAAAAACTAATCGACTAAATCAAGCTCAAATGTGTACTGGAATTTATCCATATAATACATATTGTTAACGGTGGAGAAATATTCTAAGTTTACGGTTTTGCCATCATTATCGAAATAGAGCATTGCAAGCATACCATAAGAACGACCGTCAATCGATTCTAACTGCTGATGATTTATCATCATCTGAACAACCTTAGAGCCATCAGCCCTTTCGGTAATCTCATAAGCGGGGCCATAGTCCTCAGTAGATGCGTGACCGCACATTACAAGAACAATATTGCTATACTTACTAACCAATTTATCATAAAGGTCCTGACCGCTGTTAGCAACCGAAATATCAGGAACATTGTAAAGATCTTCATCCTGC
Organism: Clostridia bacterium; assembly: GCA_017397065.1. The sequence goes on along the minus strand of JAFQKE010000015.1, from coordinate 14,223 downwards.
TGAAGCTCGCCGTCACCAAGTTTCATACCGGTTTTATAATAGGCGTGGGTGGTTAAAATTACGTTGTAATCGGGGTGAGCCTCAATAACCTCTGCCGCCCACTCTACCGCATCATCGGTGGGGAAGAAATCAAGAGTAAGCATCATATATTTCACGCCGCCGATTGTGGTAAGGCGGTAGGTGTTTCGCATAGTACCATCAAACGAAACAAGTCCATTACCATATTCATCAAAGGTAATATAGTCGTTAAAATGCCAATCGTGATTTCCACGTACAATAGACTGGTCAATGCCTGCCGCCTGAAGACGTTTTAACTGCTCTTCAACAGCATTATATTCCCAATCGTTATCTTGGTCGGTAATATCTCCGAGACCTAAAACATACTCTATTTTTTTATCTTCGGCATTATTTAAAATCCAATCATAAAGATAATGCAATTTATCGGTATGCTTATAGCTTGTTATCTGAATGTCGCCAACAACTGCCATTGAGTATGCGTAATCGCTTACATCAGAATTAGCATAATAGAAATAATCGGTTGGTTGCACAGCTATGTACGCATTATAAAGCGCCTCATTTTTAAGCATTGCATCAACTATGGCAACATCGGCGGCACTAATGCTTTGATACTTTATCTGATACATTACATCAAAAATATTTGCTGTAACGGCATCACCATAGATGGTGAACTGTGAGCCATCCGGCTTACTGTAAACAACATAGGGGCGAACGGAATAATCATTGCCGTATGCCGAATAATCCATGCTGCCATCTTTTCTGCCGATGTTATAAAGTGCGGCGGTGAAGTAGGTGTGCTCCGTGTCGCCATTTACATATTGGTAATTATCGCTTGTAACCTCAACATCCTTTAAGGCGGAGCCAACAAAAAGCTTATCCTCATCGGCATCTACCAAAAGACCGGTTTTATGAAGTGTTGTACCCTCATAATATTCTGAAAGCATTTCGTTTGGAATGGCAAATTTAAAGCGAAGTGCCGAATCATTTTGACGTATAGCATTACCCGAATTTGCAAACACATCCTCGGTGCATACCATATCATCAAAATAGATATTTCCCGTTGTAGAGCCATATCCGCTGCGTGCAAACGAAAGGTGGAGATATAACTGCTCATCATCGGCGTCGGTTGTGAAGTTAAGGGTTACTTTTTGCCACTCTCTAACGGGGATATCCTCATCCAAGCCGGTATCAGGATTAAATATAACGGCACTCATACCCTTATAATAATCGTAGGTTTTGGATGTATCGTTTTCTACCAAATAGGTTTTGAGGTCAACGGTGTCTGAAACAACCGCAGTTCTAAGACAGGTCCATCTATCGGGATTCCACACATAAAAGCTGAGGGTATAATTGCTGTTGGGCTTTAGATTATCAATCTTTCTTATCATTGAACGATAGGGTGCCCTAATGCGGAGCATTTTTTTGCCGCTGTGAGGAGAAACCGAAACGGTTTCGGCGGTATGGGTTACCTCGTCCGTTTCAGAATTCCAATTAAGCTCTGAAAGATAGGTAAGATTCTTCTGCTCGCCTGCCGCAATATCCACCTGATAGTTGGTAGATTCACACTCATAGCCCGGGGTATTTGATTCGTTGTTGGGCCAGTTGCTCCACATACCAAAGCTTCCGCCCTCGGGAAGAACCCCCTCACCTGCCGGAGATACACGAAGGCTCTCGCCGGCGCCGTAGGTTTCAAATCCGCCGGCACCTATTAAAAGGTTGCGGTTCACAAATTTTGCGGTTAAGAAAGAGGCATTTACCTCCTCGGCATTAAAGGTGTAGCTTAAATCGTTGGATTTTAAGGTGTTGTTCTCATACCAACCCTTAAAGATAAGCATATCGGCGTTGTTTTCATAAATAACATCAGCGGTTATAGTTCCGTCGCCGTTATCGGTGGCAACCGTTTCAACTACTGATAGGTCGTTTACATCGGCGATGGTTTCACCGTTTATATCCTCGCTTACAATTACAAAATCCTCACGCTTGGAATTCGGGTCAACAATTTTTACATTTTTAAAATAGATTTCATTATTGGCATTCAGGTTTTTATCCACAAAGCCATTCATTTTAAAGAAAATCTGATAAGATGTATCGGTAGCGTTAGTTGTAAAACTGATTACGTTATCCTCATACCAGCCGTTGGGGTCGGTATGTTCCCAAGTTTTGCTTAGATTGTTTGTACCATCATATCCGCCCGTGAAAAGGATACGGTCAGCAGTGGTGTAATTTTCGGTGTCGTAGGTAACATTACCGTCAGATTTAGCAGTACCGCCGCATTTTGTAGGCCATATCTGCATTTGCTCAAACTTTAATGCCGATTTGAAATCAAAGGTAAGCTGATATTCGGTTTTGGGGTTAAGCTCGGCATCAATATAATAAAGGTTATAATCTGCATTTACTACCTTAATTACATTTTCATTATCTAAGGTTTCTCCTGTTACCTTTATAGACGGCTTTAAGGGGTTGGCGTTCCAGGATTTTACATTCATATTATTCTTAGTAGTAAATCTTGCGGTTAGGGTGTTGTCACCCGAAACGAGGGTGGTGTTATAAACTGCATCGGTGGAAACCAATGTGTATTTCTTATACCAACCAACAAAATTTTCCATTGCATCGGGAGTGGCTGAATATGTAACGGGGTCACCTATTTCGCCCTCTGTTACAGAAATTGTAGCATCACCGTTACCCATACTAAGAGCGTTTGCGCTTATCTTTTCTTTAACATAAACGTTTTTAAAATAAACGTTGGCAACGCCATCGGTAGCTTTATCTATAAAGCCTGCAAATTTTAAGAATAACTGATAGGATGTATCGGTAGCGTTAGTGGTAAATTCAAAGCTGTTGTTTTCAAACCATGTTTGATTTGCATTAACCGCCGGAAAGGAAGTAATCTGCAAAAGACGGTCGGCTGTGGTATAATTTTCGGTATCATAGGTAATGTTACCGTCCGATTTTGTGGTGCCGCCGCATTTAGTTGGCCAGATTTGCAAATCCTCTAATTTTAAAGCGGTTTTTACATCGTAGTAAAATTTATATGTAGTATTTGGATTTAATTCCATATTTATATAAAAGAAGTTCCAGTCAATACTACTCAGCTTTATTGTGTTAAAATCATCCTCTACCGCATTTTCAATTGTAATTGAAGCCTTATTGGGACTTTCACCCCAAATAGCAACGTTCATAAGATTATTGGTGGAAAATTTTGCAGTAAGACTGGTTATAGCAGAGTCCACCGTATAGGTAAAACTGCTATCATTGGAAAGAAGCTCGTCACCCTTGTACCAACCCTTAAAAACCTCGCCCTCAAAGGGAGTGGCGGTGTAAATAACGGTATCACCATAGCTACAATCATTTTTAGAAACAGTAGCTGTACCATTACCTAAAGCAACCGCCTCGGCTTTAACCTTTTCTTTAACCCACGCATTTTTAAAGTATACAACGTCTGTACCGTTTTCGGTTTTATTTAAAAAGCCGTTCATTTTAAAGAAAATCTGATAGGCTGTATCGGTGCTGTTGGTTTTAAACTCAATGGAGTTATTTTCATACCAATCGCTGTGAGAGGTAAATCCCAACTGCGAGCTTAAATTATTTGCACCATCATAACCGCCCGTAAACAAGATTCTGTCATTTGCGGTGTAATTTTCGGTGTCCCACACTATGCTTCCGTTAGAGGAAGGCCCTGCACCACACTTGGTGGGCCAAATTTGTATATTTTCAAATTTAAGGGGAGATTTAATATCAAAGACCAAGGAATAATAGGTATCTGTTTTTAAATTAAGATTTATGCAGTAGGCATTATACTGCGTAATAGAAACCTTTATTACCTCATAATCATCCTCTGTTGTTTCGGTTATCGACATATACTGACTTGCTTCATTTTTGCTCCATAAATCAGTATTTAAAAGGTCAATAGACGAAACCGATTCTTCAGCGGATACAGAATAGCCAACAAAGGCTGTACTCAAGGTGGTTATAACCATAACCAATGAAAGAATAATCGCTAAAAGCTTTTTCATTTTATTTCCCTCCGTTTTTATTTTATACTAATTATACTTGCAAAAACTCTCCAAATACAGTAGTTATTTTTAAAAACTAGTTGCATTTTTTACGATTTGATAATTATAGTTCTGTTTTCGTCTGGTTGAATGTGCTTTTTCATTCATATTTTAAAAACATTTAATTCACAAAAGCACTCAAAAAAGTTCACAAAAAAGTAAAATTTCGCTTGACACTATAGCGCTTTAATAGTATAATTTGATTAACAAGATATTTTTTTAGAAAATGGAGTGTTTTTTTATGAGTTTTTGTCAAAATTGCGGAGCTCAGGTTCAAGACGGAGCACCTTTCTGTCCCTCTTGTGGAACAGCTCAGAACGCTGCCCCTGTTAATAACGGTTTTAATGGTGGTATGCCAAATAATATGCCCGGTAATATGCCCGGCTACTATGTAAAGCCCAAGATTCCCGGACGTGGTGCAGGTATTGCAGGTATGGTTTTAGGTATCATCGGTTTGGTTTATAGCTTTAGTTGTTTAGTAAATGCAATTAATTATGCAGATTCATTTTCTTCCTACTTTGGCGGTGGTTATATCGACGATGGTTTTATTGTTGCAATCGTAATCTTTTCTATTTTATCAATTTTGGGTGTATCTTTGGCAGTTTCCGGTAGAAATAAAGGTTACCGCAATGGTGTTAGTACGGCCGGTGTTGTAACAAGCGTTATTGGATTGGCAATTTACCTTTTCTCTATTATCATAGTAGCTGCTGCTTAATCACCGTAATTAAATACATAAAATCAGCTTTAAATCCGGTCTCTTGTGAGGTCGGATTTATTTTTTAAAAAATATTTTTTAAGGCTATAATTTTGTTCGTTTTTTATTTACTTATTAAAAATAAAGTGGTATACTATATAAACCAAATAAAATTTATAACCTGAATTTGTGTAATGACGATTTTGGTATATTAAATGCCACTTGGATAGTTTTAATAATTATTGGATAGTTTTAATAATTAAAGGAGAAATAGTTCGTGCTCGATGCTAATTGGATTCATTGTAAAGAGAATATAGGTGATTGCGTCCCTTTATACAAAAAAGATTTTAAAATAACACATCCGATAAAATCGGCATTTTTGTACATTTCGGCAAGAGGTGTTTATGAGGCAACTATGAATGGAAAGCGAGTAGGAGATTTTATTCTTGCTCCCGGATGGACGTCATATAAACACCGTATTCAATATCAAAAATATGATATAACTGATTCGATTTTAGCAGATAACTCTCTCACTGTCGCAGTGGCATCCGGTTGGTATAAAGGCGATATTGCTAATTGGTGGAGTTGTGCTCAAAACCATCAATGCGCTTTTATAGCAAAAATTGAAATAACCTATACCGATGGAACGGTTTCTAATATTTATACCGATACCGATTGGAAAGCTGCATTAAGCGGTTACCACTTTTGCGATATATATAATGGCTTTATTTATGATGCGAGATCGTCACCTGAATTTTGTCTCGAAACCGTTATTGCGGAAAACAACAGTAAGTCAGAGCTTATAGAACAAGTTGGCGAAAAAATTATTGAGCAAGAACGTTTTAAACCAACAAAAATCATTAAAACACCGAAAGGCGAAACAGTAATCGACTTTGGACAGAATTTATCGGGATACGTTGAAATAAGTCTTACAGCTTCGTCAGGGGATATAATTTCACTTTCATTCGCAGAAACACTTGACAGGAACGGTAATTTTTACAAAGAAAACTATCGTACCGCTAAATGTCAGTACACCTATATATGCAAGGACGGTAAGCAGACCTTCAAGCCAACTCTTACTTTTTACGGTTATAGATACATACGTCTTGACGAATATCCCATAGAGGTAAATGCAGATGATTTTACTTCTATCGCTGTGTACAGTGAACTTGAACGTACGGGATACATTGAAACGTCAGACTGTTTGCTGAATCAACTGTTTAGCAATACTTTATGGGGTCAACGTTCAAATTTTCTTGATGTTCCGACTGATTGTCCGCAACGTAATGAGCGAATGGGTTGGACAGGCGATGCGCAAGTATTTATACGTACAGCAAGTTATAATTACAACGTAAACAAATTTTTTGAAAAATGGCTTGACGATATGGCACTTAATCAGTCTGAAAACGGAGCCATTCCAATGGTGGTTCCATTTGAAAAAGGCTGTCCAAATATAAGCGCCGCTTGGTCCGATGCAGTGGCAATATGTACATGGCAACTTTATCTTTCTTACGGTAACAAAGAAATAATAGAAAAAATGTTTTTGCCAATAAAAAGATGGGTAGACTATATTACAAATACAACCACTAAACCAAACTTATGGTTTGGCGGAGACCATTTTTGTGACTGGCTTGAACTTGGTGCAAAAGAAGGACAATATACCGGTGATACAAGAGGAGATTTAATCGGTTCCGCTTTTTACGCCAAAAGTACCGAAATATTGTGTAATATCGGTCTAATTATCGGTCAAGACGTTTCAAATTATCAATCACTTTACAAAAGAATAATTGAAGCTTTTAATAATGAATTTAAAGATAATTACAAAACACAGACAGAGCATGTTTTGGCGCTTGCTTTTGATATTACCAAAAATCCTAATCAAGTGATTGAGTCACTTGTAAAATTGATACACGATGATGGCGATAAACTTCAAACTGGTTTTGTTGGAACGCCATATATGCTTCACGTATTAAGCCGTTATGGCTATAGTGAACTTGCGTATACCTTATTACTTCGAAAAGATTATCCATCTTGGATTTATCCAATAACAAAAGGAGCTACAACGATTTGGGAACATTGGGATGGTATTAAGCCCGATGGGGAAATGTGGTCAAGTGATATGAACTCCTTTAATCATTATGCGTACGGCGCGGTAATAGATTGGGTTTACGCAGTTTGCGGAGGGATAAACCCCGTTAAAGCATCGCCGGGATATGAAAAAGTATTGATTTCTCCTATTTCAGACAGTAGAATTGATTGGATCAAGGTTGAACTTAAAACGAAATATGGAGTTATTAAATCTGCTTGGAGTCATAAAAAAGGAAAGACGGTTTATGAAATAACCACCCCTGTAAAAGCTGACGTTGTAATTGAGGGAAAATACTATACCGTTGATGCGGGAAGTTATACGTTTTAATATAGCCGGAGCATTCAAACTCGAATCAGCCTTAAATGGCTATTTTTAGGCATACTTTGGTTCATCGAACCTCATAGGCGGCAGCCTTATGAAATTCTCTTCACCAAAATCTGCTTTAAAAATTGCACATTTAAGGTCAAAGAGTTTTGTTAATAACATTATTTTTTGTTATACTAGGCTAAAACGCAGTAAATCCTAACGGATTTACGAGTATTTAAACAAAGTATAACGAAAAATATGTGTTTCAAAACCTGGTTCAAGTTTAAATGCTCCGGCTAAGAAAAAAGGAGTGAGAACATGCCGGATAAGTTTATTTTACATTCAAATTACAAGCCCACAGGCGACCAGCCGGAGGCTATTGAAGCCCTTGCAAAAGGCATTTTAAATGGTGATAGAGAGCAAACTCTTATGGGTGTTACCGGCTCGGGTAAAACCTTTACAATGGCTAATATTATTGAAAAGGTAAATAAACCCACTTTGGTTCTCGCTCACAACAAAACTTTAGCCGCACAGCTTTGTACTGAGTTTAAGGAGTTTTTTCCCGAAAATGCAGTGGAATATTTTGTATCCTATTACGATTACTATCAGCCCGAGGCTTACATTCCCGGCACCGACACCTACATTGAAAAGGACTCGGCCATAAACGACGAGATTGATAAGCTCCGCCATTCTGCCACCTGTGCCCTTTCAGAGCGTAACGACGTTATAATTGTGGCATCTGTTTCGGGCATATATTCGCTGGGTAATCCCATTGATTACCGTAATATGATAATCTCACTTCGTGTTGGTATGGAAAAAAGTCGTGATGAGTTAATTCACAAGCTTGTGGATTTGCAGTATGAACGAAATGATTTGAATTTTATAAGAAATAAGTTCAGGGTTCGTGGCGACACGGTGGAAATTTTTCCTGCATATTCGGGCGAAACGGCCATCCGTGTTGAATTTTTTGGCGATGAGGTTGACAGAATTTCGTCCATAAACGTGCTGACGGGAGAGATTAAAGAAAACCTTGTTCACATAGGCATTTATCCTGCCACGCACTACATTGTCGCTCCCGATAAAATGGAACAGGCTCTGGCCGAAATCCACGACGAAATGGAGTTCAGGGTTAAATATTTTACCGAACAGGGCAAGCTTATTGAGGCACAAAGAATCCGCCAACGCACCGAATATGATATTGAAATGCTAAGAGAAATCGGCACCTGCAAGGGTGTTGAAAACTACTCCAGAGTTTTATCGGGCAGGCCGGCGGGCAGCACCCCCTTTACCCTACTTGATTATTTTCCAAAGGATTTTTTACTGCTTGTAGATGAATCCCACGTTATGCTGCCACAGGTGCGTGGTATGTACGGTGGCGACAGAGCAAGAAAAGAAAATCTTGTAGATTACGGTTTTCGTCTGCCTTCTGCTTTTGATAACCGCCCCCTAAATTTTAATGAGTTTTACAGCAAAATAAATCAGGCTATATATGTTTCTGCCACCCCCGGCGATTTTGAAAAAGAACATTCAACCTCTATTGTTGAGCAGGTTATTCGCCCCACCGGTCTTATCGACCCACTAGTGGTTGTGAAGCCTACCACGGGGCAGATTGATGATTTGGTAAGTGAAATAAACATCCGCACCGAAAAGGGCGAAAGGGTGCTTGTTACCACCCTTACCAAAAAAATGGCCGAGGATTTAACCGAATTTTTAGAAAATGTAGATATTAAGGTTCGCTATATGCACCACGATGTAGATACAATGGAGCGCATGGAGATTATACGAGATTTACGTCTTGGCAAGTTTGATGTACTTGTTGGTATAAACCTACTGAGAGAGGGCTTGGATTTGCCTGAGGTATCGCTTGTTGCTATTCTTGATGCCGATAAAGAGGGCTTCCTCAGAAGCGAAACCTCCCTTGTTCAGACCATCGGTCGTGCCGCACGTAATGCCGAGGGCACCGTTATTATGTATGCCGATAGCGTTACCCCATCAATGGAGCGAGCTATCAGCGAAACCGAACGCCGCCGTTCTATTCAGATGAAATATAATGAGGAACACGGGATTATACCTAAAACGGTTATCAAGGATGTGCGTGACGTTATTGAAATGGGTGGCTCAAGAAAAACAAAGGTTTTGGAGGGCAAACGCCTTACAAAAGCCGAACGTGACGAACTCATAAAGAAGATGACAGCTGAAATGAAACAGGCCGCAAAGCTCTTGGAATTTGAGTACGCTGCCGAGCTAAGAGATAAAATAGAAGAACTAAAAAAGGCAAAATAAAGCCAATTGAAGGTGCTATTATGAATTATTCTATTACAACAAAAGAAAAATGGAATGCTCTGCCCATCTATGGTAGTGACGAATTTTTAAAAACTACCGAGGATATTAAGGGCGTTGAGGGTGCTGATTGGATATGGGGCTATTTTTACACCCGAAATTTACTCAGAAAGAACTTTGAAATTACGGGCAAAATAAAAAAAGCTACCGCTCATTTTATATGTGATAACTCCTTTGATATTTATTTTAACAAGATTTTGGCGGCCGAGGACGTTAAAGAATTTGATTCAGATATTACCTCGCTACTTAAAAATGGTGAAAATTCGGTTTCTATTCGTGCTTTCCAAACAAACGACGAAAGTTATTTCACCTCGGCAATCTGCGGTGAGGTTGTTGTTGAAACTGAAAACGGAACCACACGTGTTGTAACTGCCGATGACTGGCTAGCTTTCCACCCTGTTGGATTTGGGAAAAACGAAGAACCCGAAAACTGGATGGAGGATGATACCCTCCGCTCCACCTGGCTTTTTGGCAGAAAGCTACATCCCCGTCAGGTAAAACGCTCAATGTATATGCGAAAGACCATTGAGCTTAAAGATGACCTGAAATCCGCCATACTTTCGGTTTATGCCGAGGGTGAGGGCGAAATGTACATAAACGGTAATAAGGTTGGCAATGAATATTTTTCAACCGGTATATCCCAAAAATATTTTGAATACCACACCTTTGATGTTACAGATATGCTAAAAATAGGCAAAAACGCTATTGGTGTCCTCACGGGAAACACCTGGCTTAACAGCGAATCGCACAGCGGCGTTTATATGAACAAAAACTTTGTTCTTGCCGAATTAAAGGTTGAATACGCTAACGGTGAAACTGAATATTTTGGTACCGACAGTAGTTGGAAAACCGCCCCCTCCCCCCTTACTGATAACGATTTGCAGTTTGGTGAGCGATATGATGCAAGGCTTGAAATAGATGGCTGGTGCAACGCAGATTTTGATGATTCTGCATGGTCTTTTGCCGAACAAAAGTCGGTGAATACCTCCAAGCCATACGCCGAACGTTGCTATCCTCCCGTTAAAATACAGAGATTCGCCGAAGCCATCTCCTGCAAAGCGGTTGATGGAGGCTACCTTTATGATTTTGGTTTTAACTGTGCGGGAAGATACTCCTTAACTCTTAAAAACACCACCCCCGGTCAAAGAGTGAAAATATCGGTTGCGGAGGAGTGCTATGAGGGTGATGTTTTTGCCATAAAATGCTATGCCCCTGTTTTTTATCCCGAAGATTATAAAGAGGGCGGCAGAGCTTTGGCGGCAATAAAAAATTATGATGTTTACACCTGCAAGGGCGGAAAGAGTGAAAACTATACCCCCCGATTTGCTTTCAACGGATTTAGATATTTAAAAATAGAGGGTGCCGATATTACCCAAATTGCAGATGTTAAGCAAACAGTTATGTATAACGATTTGGATTTTGCTTGGAAGCTTGAATCAAGCGACCCATTTATAAAACAGCTTGCCGAAGCTACCGAGCGCACTATGAAAGGCAATTTGTTCAACGGATTTTTAGACTGCCCCACCAGAGAAAAGAACTTTTGGACGGGCGACATTGCTGTTTTCGGCGCAACCGCCTGCTATCTTGCAAACTCTCATCAGATTCTCTCCCGTTGGACCGATGGTGGCAGAAAAATGTGTGCCGAGATTTACGGCTGGGGTGATGAAATTTATACAATACCCCTTGAGATGTATCAATTTTACGGTGATAAAGGATTTTTAAAGCATCGCCTACCCGATATTCTTTACTATGTGCGAAATAGAATTAAATCGAGCGGCGATAACATTTTACCCGAAAATCCTGCGGCTCCCTTTAACGACCACTCCAACCCCTTTAACAAAAATTTAAGCCGCAACTTCTTTGGGCATTTATTCTACTGCTATATGATGAAATGCACCGCAGAAATTGCAAAAATCTTAGGTGAAACCGAGCTTGAAGATGAATTTGCTACAAGATTTGCCGAAACCAAAGCAGAATTTAACAGGCTTTATTATCTGCCGGAGGAAAAGGATTATTCTGAGCATCTTCAAAGCGGAATTATCTTACCTATTGCGCTTGATATAGCCGAAGAAAAAGAAAAACCCGCTCTTGCCGCAACCCTAAATGACTATATTTTAAGGGATGAGCATCTTACAACGGGCTTCTGGGGCACACGCTACATAATGCAGGTGCTCTCAGATTATGGTTATCAAGACACGGTATTTATGCTGCTGCAAAATGATAAATTCCCCTCTTGGCGGCACATTTTAAACAGCGGTGCCACCACTATGACCGAAACCTGGCACGGTCAAAGGGGCAATGATTACGGTGCATCAAGCAAAAACCACTTTGCATACGGAGTTGTGGTTGGCTTTATGTTTGAATATTTAGGCGGTATACGCTACAAAGAATCCGAGCCTGCATTTAAGGTGTTAGAGCTTAAACCCACATTCATAAAACAAATGGGCGATTTTGCTTGCGAATATAAATCGGTAAACGGAATTATTAAAACGTCTTGGCGGTTTGACGGCGATATTGTAACCTACAACTTTGATGTTCCTGTACCCACAAGATTAAAGCTTCCCAACGGTACAGGTATGCTGTATCAACCGGGCAAGCATAGTGTTATTTGCAAAATAAAATAATTTGGAGAAAAAATATGTTTAACTTTTCTATTATGCCACTTGACCCTTTGCACATTGATGAAATATGCGAAGATGTTAAAAATCAATATCAAAACGGCACCGCTTCCTTAGCTCTTTTCTGTATTAAATTAGTACCCGAGGGTGATCCCCTCATTCCTAAGGCTGAGCAACAATGTGAAATTTATGACCGCTTTAAAGCAAAGCTGGATGCAATGGGTCTTAAAAGCGGTATTTTGGTGCAGTGCACTTTAGGTCACGGCTATCCTCTTAACAAGCCTTCAAAGCTTACCCGAATTAAAGGCCTCACAAACGGCATAGAGGAAAATGCAATTTGCCCCTTTGACGAAGATTTTAGAGAATATCTGCGTCATAGCTTTTCTGTTATTGCATCACACAATCCCGAACACATTATGCTTGATGATGATTTTCGCCTTATTATCCGACCCGGCAAGGGTTGTGCCTGCGATTTGCACCTTAATGCATTTGAGAAGAAAACGGGCGTAAGAAAAGAAAGAGAAGAGATTTGTAATCACGTTTTTGGCAATACCGAAGAGGATGCAAAAATGCGTGACGCCTTTATAGAAACTCAACTCGAATCCCTTAAAGAATGTGTAAAATATATGCGTGCCGGTATTGATGAAGTGAATCCCTCCATTGGCGGCTCGTTTTGTGCTGTTGGTCCTTGCTGTGAGGCTGCCACCGAAATTGCTCAGGTTATGGCAGGTAAAAATAATCCCGTTATTGTTCGCATAAACAACGGCAACTATCATCCCGTTGGAACTAAAGAATTTTCAAACAACTTTTTGCGTGCCGCCGTTCAAATGGCGGTGATAAAAAGCAATGGTAAGGTGGATAATTTCCTTGCCGAGACCGATACCTGCCCCCAAAACCGCTACAGCACCGGTGCAATGTCACTTCATGCACATTTTGTGGGTACAATTTTAGAGGGTGTTTCGGGTGCAAAGCATTGGATAACACGTATGTCTAATTTTGAGCCTATGAGCGGTAAAAAATACCGAGAAGTTTTGGGTCATTATAATATGTTCTATCAAAAATTATCAGACATTGTTCCCACTCTTAAATGGAGAGGTGCCAGAATCCCCATATCTGCAAAACCCGATTATATGTTTAAGGAAAGTGCTTCTTTCAGCGGATGGGGCGCACACGTGTTGGAACGTCTTGGTATACCTATGTATTTTTCAGACGATAACAACTCCCCCGTCACATTTTTAGATGGCAGTATGCCTACCCTTTTTGATGATGAACAGATAAAATCAATGCTTAAAGGCACCCTTTTCCTTGATGGAGGTGCCGCCCAAATGCTTTGTGAGCGAGGCTTTGGCAAATCACTTGGCGTTGAAGTAAAAGCTAACTCAGGCAAAATAGTATCGGGTGAAATTTTTGCCGATGATGAAGAAAAAAGCGTTACGAAGCTTGTAAACCCACGTGAAATAACTCCTATTAACAATAATGTTAAAACCTTAAGCCTTTGCTATCACCTCAAAAATGGCAATGAAATGGAAATCCTTTTCCCCGCATCCACCCTTTTTAATAACAGCTTGGGAGGTACAGTAATTGTATTCGGCGGCGATGCCAAAACCAAATTCCATTACACAACGGCATTCGGATTTTTAAACGAAACACGCAAAAAACAAATCATAGAGCTTTTAAAGGGTTATGGAGATTTGCCCGTTTACACCCCCGACGATGACGAAATTTATTTAAAGGCGGCAGATATGCCGGATGGCAGTCTTTTCTGTACACTTTTCAATGTCAGTCTTGACCCTGTGGAAAACATACGCCTTGTTTTGCAAAAATCACCAAAAAATATTTCATCTCTTGAGGCAAATGGTGAATTTATAAATGTTGAATTTAAAATGGAAAATGGCGAGGTTATACTTAATAAACCTGCCAATATTATAACCCCAGTAGTTTTAAAGATAGAATATTAATTTTTTGGCCAAAGCACTTAAACTTGAACCAGGTTTTGAAACACATATTTTTTGCTCTACTTTGTTTAAATACTCGTAAATCCGTTAGGATTTACTGCGTTTTAGCCTTGTATAACAAAAAATAATGCTATTTACAAAACTCTTCGAC
>JAFQKE010000014.1 GCA_017397065.1 Clostridia bacterium | reverse complement strand
GTCGGCTTTAAATGGTGAAAACTCACCAATAGTATCGAGCTTGTTATCCAATAAGGTGACAAAAGATGTTTATCGTGAGTTTACCCAAAACGGTGAATACGGAGGGGCTACACTTCTCGCACTCAAAGAAATTGCAACATCTCCTAATGCTCCAATAGAATCGGTGACGGAAAACACCGTTCTTACTTCGCAAGGCGAGATATTGCCGGTAGATGCTTATGGTGAAAATGTTGCCGCCGGTCCCGTTAGACGGAGCGATTTAGCAACATATCCCAAACAATCCACGGTTGATGGTGAGCAAAGAACAAAAGAACCGCACCCCATCACCGAGGCATACGGCAAGCGTGTTGCCGAACGGTTGGAGAATGAAAGACCAACACCGCAAAGGCCCACAAATAAAAAAATCACCAAAGCAGGTGAAGTGCTAGTTAAAGCTATTGGGAAAAGTATGGGGATTGAGGTTGAATTTACCGATAATGCTGTTGATGGTGTTGCAGACGGTAAAACTGTAGACCACAAAAAGGTTTATATTAGTCGCTATACCGTTGACCCAATAAAGGAGGTAATTAAGCACGAATTTACCCATACCACCGAAATTAGTAAGCATTACGAAAAAATCCAAAAGTATTTGTTTGATGAAAGCAAAGCGTTTAATGCTTGGCTCGAAAGCAAGGGTTATGCTAAGTGGCCTCAGATGGAAACAGACATTATTAACCTATATAAGGAGAACGGAGAAACATTAGACCACGAGGGAGCTAAAACAGAGATAGTTGCAAAATTTGTTTCGGAAAATCTGTTTGAGGATGGCGGTACAGAGGTTACCGAAACTTTCCTTAAGGAGCTCTACCTTAAAGACCGTAATTTGTTTGACCGCTTTGTGGATTGGGTTAAGAGTGTATATGCAAGACTTAAAGCAAACGATGCCATTAAAGCAGATATAATTAAGCTTGAGCAAAAATTCATCCGACTTGCCGAAACTGCTAAAAAGCAGAGGGTTAAGGATAATCAAACTAATGATAAAAGCGGCAAAAGTCAGTACCTTTTTGTAGGCAAAAAATCCAAAACCGCTGATAAACTTAAACTTGCCACCGCCAAGCAAATGCTTAAAGACGGTGCCGATAGCGAAACTATCCGCAAAGAAACAGGTTGGTTTAAGGGCTATGATGGCAAATGGCGATTTGAGATAAGCGATAAGGATTTAGATTTCTCTGATAAATCGGCAAGATTTGTTAATGCGATGCTCAATCGTAATAAAATTATGTCTGAAGTGTTAAAAACTCCTAATCTTAGCGAAGACTTTAAACGTAAGGCAAGAACTATTATAAAAGAATACAATGCCACAGAAATTACCGAAATTACTTTAGGTGATTTAATAAAACATGATGCTTTATTTGAAGCTTATCCGGAACTGAAAAACTATATGGTGAAATTTAAGCTACTACATGGTGTAGGGGCATATCATTACAAAGAAAAAACTATATCAATTGATCCAAACTCTTGCAAAAGTTTAAATAAATTTAAAAAGATAATTATTCATGAAATACAGCACGCAGTTCAGCATTATGAAGGCTTTGCTATGGGTTCAAGTAATGTGCTTTGGCATGACAAAATCAGGGAAGGCAATGGGCCAAAGTATAAAAATGGTAGGAGAATGACTGCTAAGGCGGCATATATGAACACCGCAGGTGAAATAGAGGCTAGGGATGCAGAAAATAGATTGGAATATGATGATGCTAAACGAGAGAGCACTCGCCCCGATATAGACAATAAAAATGTTGTTTTTTCTGATGAAATATTAAAAAAATATATTGCGAGCGGCACTCAAAATGCTCAATACTCCATCCCCAGCGACCACAACTATGTTTATACCGATGGCAAGGCATCCTTTACCGAGGAAAGGCTTAATAATCTTTTTGATGAACATAGCTTGGGTGACGGTAAACGTGCAGAACACTCAAATGCTTATGTTGGTTATATTTCTCCTGAGGATTTTGTGAATCTCACATCAAATGAAAACATCCGCTCCAGGGTAGAGGATGAAGCTTATATCCTTAACGAGGAAGAACTTAAAAACGAAAAAGAAACCCCATTTTTAGAGTATGACCCCGCTACAGGTGAGGTAGTAAACCACGAAGGCAGACACCGTATGTTAGCACTTAAAGCAGATGGAATAACAAGGGTTGCGGTGCTTCTTAAACCCACAAACGATTCTTTTGAGCGAAGAACACCGCAGGATATTTCTCTTACCGGGCAGAATTTTGCAGGCGGTAAGGCTAGCGGTAATGTTACTGTTAAAACGGCCGTTCCGCTCAGCGAAAAATACCGTGAAAAAGCTATAAAAAAATTCGCCCAAAACCCCGATGCCGATGTTAGGTATTCTCTGCCGACTGAAGGTATTCCTTCACAACCATTACACTATGTAAAAATGTATAGTGAAGCTATGAAGGATTCTAAAATAAAGCGACTTTATGAAGAAGCTAAAAATGGTAACGATGAAGCGGCCGTAGAGTTAGCTGACTATTGTTTTGATGATAAATTTGCGAAAGAAATATCAAATAAATATAATGGCTGTTATTTGATATCCATTAATGGTATTGATGGCAAAAGTATTAACAAAATACCTATGGTAATATCAAGTACACTTTCTAAAAAAACAAATTTGAAAAATTTTTTGGGTATATTTAAAATATCAAAAAACAATATGCGCGATAAAACAAATGCTGAACGTTTATCAGAAAAAGTTTTATTTGACACAATTGACGATGATGTGTATAATAGTATTAAAGGTAAACGCTTTGTTATTGTGGATGATACAGTTAATACTGGAACTACAACGAATGCGCTAGCTAGATATTTGGAAAAAGCGGGTGGTAAGGTAGCTGGCACAGTTTCTCTTTTTAAAGGGCAAGACCATTATAACAACCAAGCAATAACAGAAGATTTGTTAATTAAAATAGAAAGTAGGTTAGGAAGAGAAAATGCAGAAAAATTCATTAGACAATATGGATATGCCGATAAACTTGAACAACTCACACGTAAGCAAGCGGAACACCTCCTCAAAATCGGAATTGATAACAGCAGAGGAACTCGAAATGCTGAAGGAGGCGGAAAAACAAGCGTTGAAGGCGGTGGACGAATATTATCGCAAGCATCCGGAAAGACTAAAACCATATCAACCGAACTAGAAGCAGACTCAGTAGACGGGTCTGTTTCTTCTTTGCCTAAAAAAAGTGAAGAACAATATTCTTTGTCAGATTCCAAGTATATGTCTGCAGTTGAAAGCGGAGATACTAAAACACAAGAAAAAATTGTTGCTGATGCCGCAAAAACTGCAGGTGCTATTCTTGGTGAAGATGGCAATCCCCTTAAACTGTATCGAGGAACCAAAGGCGGTCAAACTGTTTTCTCTAAAGATGTTACACACAATGGTAAAATATATACCACCGATAAAGTTTACATCGCATCAAACTATGGCGATAAGTCGGGCGAAACAACGGCCATATCAGAACAGGTTGAGGGCGAGCCGGCAACATACGCTCTATATGGATTCCCTAAAAAAATGCTCACTATGGATGCACAAGCATTGCCTTTTTCGGACCTTGTTATTCCCGAAGAGTTGCAAAAATATTCTCCCGATAGTCGAAAGGCAACTAATGCTCAAATAGCAGAATGGGCAGAGCAAGCGGGTTATGATGCATTGCATATCAAAGACGTTCGTGATGGTGGTGCATTTGGTTGGAATGACCAATATATTTTCTTCGATGAAAACCTTGTAAAATCTGCTGATACAGTTACAAGGGATAATGACGGTAATATCATTCCTCCGTCTGAAAGGTTTAACGAGAAGAAAACCGATATTAGATATTCCTTGCCCGATATTCCCGATATTGCGGTAGGTAAAAGCAACACCGAATTAGAGCAGTTAATCAAAGATGGTAAAATCACCCTTGATGATGCCGTTAATTCTATGAATGACCAATACGGCACAATGCCAAAGGGTGAAAATCCAAAGGTTGATGTTGACGTTCCTAACAAGGTGAGTGATACTAGGGGTGTTAGACGATTCGCCCGAACCGCACTTGAAAGCGGTCACCTGACTGACGGTATGACCGAGGATGCAAAGCGTGAGATCCTTAACGGTGTTCTTAACTATAATATATCTTCAAATAAAATGGCGGTTACTATCGCTGAAAACAAGGTTAAAAATGATATCAATGCGGCCGTTCAGGAATGGGAGAGCATAGTTAATAGTGGTAAAATACCTTCTGCACGGGATATTGTTTTGGGTGAGGTGCTTATGGTTGAAGCGGCAAAAGCAGGCAATGCAAATGATGTTGCTATGTATCTTGCCGAACTTGCTTCAATGGGTACGCAGTTAGGTCAAGGTATACAGGCTTTGAGCCTTCTTAAAAAGCTTTCGGGTGTTGGTCAGTTGCATTATGTTTCAAGGGTTATTGCTCAAATGAACAAAGACCTAGAAAACAGATACGGCAATAAATATGTTAATATTCTTACCCTTGACCCCGATTTAGAGAGTATTCTTGCACAATCTAAAAACCCTGCTGAAATTGAAAATATTATTGATGATATTTTAACCGATGTTGCAAAGCAAATGCCCAGTACGTGGGCAGATAAATTCAACGCCTGGCGTTATCTTGCAATGTTGGGCAACACAAGAACCCACATACGAAACTTTTTTGGTAATGCGGTATTTATGCCTGCAATAAGGCTTAAAAATACTTTTGCTGCCATAGCTGAAAAACTTACCGTTAAAAATCACGATAACCGTACTAAGGTGTTAAAGGTTAAAAAGGAGTATAAAGATTTTGCCGAGGCTGATTTTGAGAACATTAAGGATATAATCACAAGCGGTGGCAAACTTTCACCTAGCGATAGGGTGCAAGATAGAAGAAAGGTGTTTACTTCTAAGGCATTTGCGTGGCTTGAAAAGGCTAGGAAATTTAACTTTGATATGCTTGAAAAGGAAGATTTGATTTTCCTCAAACATCATTACAAACAAGCTTTGGGAAGTGTTTTGCAGGCAAGGGGAATTGATGTAAAAAACATCACAGAACAACAGCTTGCAAGTGCAAGAGACTATGCAATTGAGGAGGCACAAAAAGCCACCTACCGTGATTTTAGTCACTTTGCTAATGCTCTTAATAAATTAGCTCACCCAACTAAAAAAGGCAATGCGGCCGCCGATGTTCTTACTAAGGCAGGCGGATTATTGGTTGAGGGTGCTGTTCCCTTTAAAAAGACACCGATTAACGTTTTAAAACGTGGTATCGAGTATAGTCCGCTTGGTATAGCAACTTCGCTTGGGAATGCGGCAATGTCAGCTGCACGTGGTGAATTTTCGGGCACACAGCTTATAAATGATTTGTCTGCAGGTCTTTCCGGTACGGCACTTCTTGCACTTGGTATGTTCTTGCAGTCTATTGGGTGGATAACCGGCGGCCTTGGCTATGATGACGAAGATACCCTTGAAAGAATGGCAGGTGCTCAGCCCTATGCTTTAACCATAGGTGATGTATCATTCACCATTGATTGGATGGCTCCTTCTTCATTACCTCTTTTAATTGGTGCTGAAATTCAAAAGGCTAACGAGGAGGGCGAAAACCTTAATTTCTTTGATAAACTAACCACCGTTGGCGAACCTTTAACCGAGTTATCATTCTTGCAAGGTGTTAATGATATTATTGAGGGTGTTGCTTATTCGGGCGAAGATGGACTTGGCACCTTTGGCGAGGTAGCGGCAAATCTTACATCATCGTATATTTCGCAATATTTCCCAACGCTTGGCGGTCAGGTCGCCCGAACCTTAGACGATACACAGCGTACAAATTTTGTTGATAAAAATTCAGGCTTACCAAAAACAATACAAAAATCAGCCCAAAAGATTATGGGTAAAATTCCCTTTGCGGCGAGCGAAAAGGTACCGTATATTGATGCTTGGGGCAAAGTAGCAAAAAACGATAACGCTTTGCTTCGTGCTTTTGAGAACTTTGTTTCTCCGGGATATATTTCTACCATTAAAGATGATAAGGTAAACAAAGAGCTAGCCGAAATTTATGTTGATACAGGAGAAAGCGGAGTAATACCCAAAAGGGCAAAGAATAGTTTTAAGGTGGGCAGCGAAACAGTTAATCTTTCTGCCGATGATTACGTTCAGTATGCTACCAACAAAGGACAGTATTCAAGGCGTTATTTAGAAGATGTTATGTCAAATCCGCTTTACAAAGATTTACCGTCAGATGGTAAGGCAGAAGCTATAAAGTTTTTGTTTGAGTTTGCAAACGCTAAAGCCAAAAGTGAGGTGAGCGATTATGATTATAAAGAAAGTAGTCGCTATAAAACCGCCGCAAAACTTGAAGATGCCGGAATAAGTGCATCAAGCTACGCCATTGCTAAATTTGCTATGAGCGAAGCCAACGCCGATACCGATGGTAGTGGTAGTGTTAGCCAAAAAGAAAAGAAAAAAGCTCTTAAAAATGCCGGCTTTGATTACAGCGATATTAGAACAATTATTAACATCAACAAAAAATAATTTTTATGCAAGGTGCTTTGGGTAAAACCAAGGTGCCTTGTTTTATGGAGGAATGATAATGGAAAGCAAAACAATTTTATTCACGGTGGATGGGGATAATATATCGCCAAGAACCGAGCAAAAGGCAGGTGTGCAGGGGCAACACAACATAACCGAAGTGAGGTTTAATGTTGAAGAAGCTCTAGTTTCAGGTGCATTAGGGGATTCTCCTACAAGCAGAATACGAATGCAGTTTATTGACGGTGCGGGCGGTTTTTATTCTACAGGATTTTTGGACGTAATGTCGGAAATACTGCCAGACGAATCTGCACAATATTATGTCACTTGCCCGATTCCCAACAATGTCACCAATGCCGGTGGCGTGGCTTATGTTTATTTGGTTGTTACCGAGATTGAATATGAGGGTAAAAAGGCTTTAGAAAAACAGGCGTATATCTCTCCGCCCGGCAAACTGTTTTATACCCATTCGGGCGTTGGCTCTCCGTCAGACTGTGCCTATAGGGTGGGTATATCAAATGCTTTGGTTAATGCAGAGATATTTGTCGGCCAGGCGGAACGTGCAAGCGAGGCGGCAGAAAGTGCAAAAAAGGAAGCACAATACGCTAGCACAGTGGCAGCTGAGAGAGCTAACAATACTTTAATGTTCTTTGAAAATGCCAAGGATAGTGCAAATGAAGCCGCCCAAAGCGAACAGAACGCAAAGACCAGTGCCGACTCTGCCAAGTCTGCACAGGAAGCAGCGGAAAGCTCCGCTGATGAAGCTAAGGAAAGTGCAGATGCCACTGCCGAATGTCTTAACGAGATTGAAAACAAGCTTGCTAATGGTGAGTTTAAAGGCGAAAAGGGCGACACAGGAGCACAGGGCGAAAAGGGTGATAAAGGCGAAAAGGGCGACCAAGGTGAACAAGGTATCCAAGGTGTATCGGGTGTATATTTAGGCTCGGGTGAAATGCCTGAGGGCTATAATGTGCAGATTGACCCCGATGGCGAGTCGATAGAGGTTTGTACAAAAAAAGATTTAGAACAAAAATTAGATAAGCCAACTGATACCGCAACCTTTGAAAGAATACCAGTAGTTAATAGAGGTAATATGCAACCAGAATATGTGCGTATAGCTTCGGGTGCACTTGAAAACATTATCCCACGCAGAGACGTTAATGGTAATATTAAGTCAATGAGTGTAGATTTTATCAACAAAGACACTACTGGTGATGTATATGCCTCAGTTAATAAAGTTAAACAGATGCTTGGAGCTTTACCAGAAGTTGATGTAGGCGGTATTCAAATTATAGATATACCTAAAAGCACAAGCGTAAATATTGATATTGCTGGTTTATTTATGACTTTAGGTGAATATATGGCTATTACTTACAATGATACAACAATAACACCTTCAATGGGGTTGTTTGCTATTGGTAAGACTTCATCTGACAAAAGTAAAACAAGGCTTTGCGGATTTGCTCGTACTGGTAGCTTATCTATGGAAGTAATTGATACAACAATTTCAGAAGCTGCTAAGGTTAGAATAATCAACACCAGTAGCTCAGTAGGGCAAAGGCTTATTTTAATTTCTTTGAAAGATTTAAATGAGGTGAGTGTATAATGTCAATTCTAAGAATAAGAGATGCCGATGGTAACGTGCAAGAAATCTCTGTTATTAAAGGTGACAAAGGGGATAAGGGCGATAAGGGAGAGCAAGGTATTCAAGGTGTTCAGGGGCAAAAAGGGGATAAAGGTGATAAGGGTGATACCGGAGCCAAAGGTGACAAGGGCGATAAAGGAGATGGCTACACCTTAACCGAAACAGATAAGGCAGAAATAGCCGAGTTAAGTAATACGGTAGCAATACCCGATTATTGGCAAGAGCATATAAACCAAAAAATTTCGGAAATTAATGCTTTGCAATCGGTTGGTGGTAAAGATTGTTTTTCGTTTGTTGTAATGACCGATATGCATTATCCATCTAATCTCGGTAAAATTTCACCAGCTCTCGCAAAGAAAGTAATGGATGAATGTAGCATTAAATATGCTTTGGTGTTGGGTGATGTCCGCAATCGTGGCTGTTACGCTACAAAAGAACTTGCACAAACCGAATGGAATAATATCGAAGAAATGTTTAAACCTTTGAACGGTAGAATATTAATGACACAAGGAAATCACGATGCAGGATATGGTACAGGAGATTATGATGAAGATGGTGATTCCGATACTTTTGTCTACGAATTTACTCCTGCTGAAATGTTTGAGAGGATATATCGTAAACCGCAAAATATTGGAAATGTTCACTATGATGCGAGTGGTACGGCATATTATATTGATGATATATCAAATAAAGTACGATATATTTTATTAAATACACAGTTAAATTTTGATGGTAGTAAAGGCTATTCAAGTTATGAAACTATAAATGGAATGGCAAAACATCCTTCTATGCGAAATTTTCGTTATACGCAATGCCAATATGATTTTCTCATTAACGATGCTCTTGCAACTATTCCTACTGATGATTGGAGTATTATTATCGGTTCTCATATTCCGATAAATCAAAGCGGAGAAATGCCTGAGTATTCTGTTATGGTTGGAGTATTAAACGCATACCAAAATAGAGCCTCATATAGCGGATTTTATGCGGGAACTGCTGAAGGTGGAGCAGTTTATACTAATCTTGCTGAACCTTTGCCTGAAAATACTACAGATACAACAAAATGGGTAAATGGATATCGTTTTTCCTCAAGTGGAATTTCTGCACAAAGTGGTACTACTGTTTCTAACACAATATCTTGTAAAAACGGGGATGTTATCCGAATTAAAGGTGTAACACTACGAGAGGGTGCAGATAGAATTGCACTATACGGCACCTTTACCGATTTTTCAGGTGGGTACTTTAATAATGATTTACTCGTTGGTAATGAAACTGTTGTAAAATACAACGGTTTATCTGATGGATTGTATACGTTTACTATTCAAACAGGAATATCCCACACAGTTACAGGCTTCCGTTTCGCTATGCCAACACCCGAGGTGGCTGATAACATTATAGTTACTGTTAATGAGGAAATCGTTGAAACAGAACACGGCTACGATTATGTTTCGGTAGATTGTGATTTTTCCGAAGCAAAAGGCACTCTAATAGCTTATCACGGTGGACACGTTCACGAAGATAGAATAGCTACAACTTGTTATCCAAGTGGCACACTTGAATTCCCAATTATAATGACAAGATGTGATGCAGCAGAAGAGAATAATGCCGAACTGAAAGCTGAAAGAGTTGCAAATACTACCACCGAACAATCTTTTGATGTTTTCACCGTTAACAAAGCCGAAGGTAAAATCTACGTAACGAAAATCGGTGCGGGCGATAACCGTGAAATTTCGTATTAACGGAGGTGTAACGGATGGAAACAATAATCTTTGGAATAATAACCGCCGTTGTTGGTTTGTGTAGTTTAATAATCAGCTTTGTAGCACTTTCACGAAACAAAAAAACTGATGACCGAACCGAGGGAAAGGAAAGCGGAGTTTTATTCACCGAACTCGGCTACATAAAAAAAGGTATTGAGGGTATTGAGCAACGTTTAGAAAAGCAGGAAACCCAGTATGTGAATGTCATTGCTCAGCTTACAAGTGTGGATTCTTCGGTTAAACAAGCACACAAGCGTATTGACGCTTTAGAAAAATATCATACGCCTAAATAATAAGGAGGAATTTTTTATGAAAACAAAAGTAATTAAATGGCTTAAAGCCGCAGGGGTACGAACCGTTAAAACAATGGCCGAAACTGCTCTTGCAATCATCGGCACAAACACAGTTGGCATTACAGATGTGGATTGGCTCGGCGTACTTTCTGCAACCGCTCTATCTGCAGTTATTACTGTTCTGACCTGCATTAAAGGTATGCCCGAACTTAAGGAGGAATAAAAATGGCTAAAAAGGTATTTATTGGTGTTGGTCACGGTGGTGCCGATAATGGTGCAGTTGCCAACGGACTTAAAGAGGACAACCTTAACCTTGCAATCGCTCTTGCCTGCCGTGATGAGCTTGTTCGCCATGGTGTAACGGTAGGTATCAGCCGCACAAAGGATGAAGCTGATTCATTGGCAGAGGAAATCAAGGAGTGCAATGCCTTTAATCCCGATTATGCGGTTGAGATCCACAACAACGCAGGCGGCGGTGATGGTGTAGAGATATTCCATACTCTTAAAGGTGGTAAGGGTAAAACACTTGCACAGAATATTTTAAATGAGATAATCGCCATCGGGCAGAATAGCCGAGGCCTTAAAACTAAGAAAAACGACCGGGGAACCGATTATTACGGTTGGATTCGTCAGACCAAAGCTCCTGCTTGCCTTATTGAGGGTGCCTTTGTGGATAACAAAAAGGACATTGCTATTATTGATACTGCAGCAGAGCAGAAGAAAATGGGTATTGCAATCGCAAAGGGTGTGCTTAAAACGCTTGGCGTTAAGTGGGCTGAAGATAAAAAATATTCTCTTACCATTTCCAACCTCACTAAAGGCAGAGCAAACGCCCTTAAAAAGGATTTGACCGCTAAAGGTTACAACGTATCTGTGAAATAATAAAACCAATAAATTAACCGCCCAATTCGTTATGAAAAGGGCGGTTTTTTTATGTCGATATTTGTAATATCAAAGGTTATTTTGTAATTCCGTGTAACAGCAAGTCAAATAGTGTCGAAATATGCGATGAAAAGTGCTCCCGAGGGTATTGAAAAAATTGGAAAATATTGTATAATGTATTCAAATAATTTAATAAGGAGAAAGTAGTTATGCAAAACACAAATGTAGAAACTCAAATCGAAGAGATATTATCTTCGCTTGGCATCGGTGATGATAAAGGTGCTTCTTACTTAAAAGAGGCTATTATATCCGCTATTAAGTGCTAACAAAAAAAGCAGGGGAGTATAATCCTCTGCTCTTTTTTGTGGTCGTTTTCGTGGTGACTTTCGGTTGTTTCGTGGTGACTTTTATTATTTTTTATTCGAAATTTATTAACTAAAATTAAATTTAAAATGCCGACAAATGGCTTAAAACAAAGAAAAACCGCTATTTCTAGCGGTTTTCGTTTTGGTGCGAGTGACGGGACTTGAACCCGTACGCCAAAGACACACGCCCCTCAAACGTGCCTGTCTGCCGATTCCAGCACACTCGCATATAATATTAGGTTGTAACACCGTCACAACGCTAAATATTATATCATTTGTTTTGTATTATGTCAACAGTTTTTTTGCATTTTTTTAAAATATTTTCTTTTTTGTTATTTTGTATAAAAACCGCCCTGAAAAGTAGGGGATTTATCGGTTATTAAATAATATTCTGCCACTAAAAACTTCGTTTAAAACGGTGGCAATACTTCCATATATCGCCGATTCTGAGCGATGGTGCGCTTTGTATACTTTAATTCTTTCGCCTTCTTTCAAAAAACGCACATTATTTATGTTTTGCTCAATGATATTCAGGTATTTGTCGGGTAGATAATATCCATCATAACCAATAATAAATGCCTCCGGTCGCAAAAGATTTGTAATTGTGAGTAGACCGGCCGAGAGCTTTTCAGAAATATCTTTAAAAATTTTATCGCATTCGGGATTTTTGGCAAGCTCTTCAAAATCTTTGGAGCAAACTTTTTTGCCAACAGCATCGGAAAGCCTTTTTAAAAGCACCATATGTGATGCGTATAGCTCCAAGCAGCCGGTGTTTCCGCAGGGGCATTTTTCCCCGTTTGCATCAATAGTAATATGACCAAATTCGCCTATGAATAGGTTGTTGGAGGTCAGAAGCTCGCCGCCGTGAATTATTCCGGCACCAAGACCGTTCGAATTACCAATAAATACGAAATTCGAATGTACTTCACCACCCTTTAAATGTTCTGCAATTGCTGAAGCGCTTATATCGTTGCAAATAACGGTTGGGTAGTTGAAATTGCTGTTTATGATATTTTTAACGGGTAATTTTTTTATTCCAAAGAAGTTGGGGGAGTCTGTAATAGCTCCGTCGATATCTATTGGGCCTATCATAGCAACACCTATTGCTAAAATATTATCTTCTTGATGCTCTATGGCGGACTTAATCCCTTCAACCAACTTTGCGCTTATGGTTTTTACAGTTTCTTTAAAAAGGGGAGTGGCGCTTTTTTGAATAATATCTCCGGTAAGCGTTCCTATACTAAAAACAATTTCATCACGTGAAATATAAACACCAACTATTTTTGGGGCAGATTTAGAAATTGTAAGCTTTTGTGGGGCAGGGCCTGTAACACCTGCATATATAGGGCCGGTTTCCTCAATAATGCCTAATTGGAGCAACTCTTGAGTGATGTTTCCTGCCGTCATTTTAGTAAGTCCTGTAAGCTTTGAAAGCTCTATTCTTGAGTTGGCTTTTCCTAGTGCTATATTTTTCAAAAACAAACCACGGTTCGCTCGTTTTATATCGCCGCTGTTCATTCCACGCTTCATTTTAGTCCTCCAATAGTTTTAAAACTCAAAAAAAATTAAATAATACTTGACATTGTTATTATTATATACTATTATAATAATAAAGTCAATTTACTAATTTACTATAATAGAGGTGCTATAATGAAAAGAATATTATGTTGCGGTAGCGTTACAACAGATATTTTGGTGAGACCTGTTGACGGTGTTCCAACACCCGGTACTTTAAGAAGTGTGGATTCTATCACCACCTGTGTTGGAGGCTGTGCCACTAACTGTGCCATTGATTTAGGCAAGTTGGGAGTTCCTGTTGCGGTTTCTTGTCGAATAGGTGAGGATTTTTATGGTGAGTTTATTAAATCCGAGCTTAAAAAGTATAGTGTAGATATCTCTCCTGTTGTTACCAAAGGACCGTCACCCACAACTCTTTCAATCGCTTGTATTCAGTCTACCGGCGAGCGTAGCTTTCTTTACAATCCTGCATCTAGTGCTGATTATTGCCCTCAAGATATTGATTGGAAAGCAGTAGATAACTCTGATATTGTTTTTTACACAGGGGCAATGCTTTTAACCTCTTTTGATGGTGCACCCTGTGCCAAGTTTTTAAGGGAATGTCAAAAGCGTGGTAAGCTGACCGTTTTTGATACTGCTTGGGATTTTGATGATATATGGTTACCCAAGCTAGATGGAGTTTTTGAATATATTGATATTTTTATGCCTAGTTATGATGAGGCGGCCAAGCTTTCGGGTGAAACCGAGGTGGAAAAAATTGCTGAATTCTTCTTTAAAAAGGGCGTAAAGAATGTTATAATCAAAGTAGGTGCCGACGGTGCTTACGTTCAGCCGGGTGGAGAGCAGGGAAAAATCTATCCTACATACAAAAACATTAAACCTGTTGATACTACCGGTGCAGGCGATTCATTCTGTGCGGGCTTTTTAGCAGGGCTTGCCCAAGGATGGGATTTCGAGCGTTCGGCAAAATTTGGTAACGCTGTCGGAACTCACTGTATTGCAGCAGTTGGAGCATCAACAGGTATAGTCTCAATCGAAGAAACCTTAAAATTTATGGAAGAAAACACATTGTAAGGAGTTTTGATTATGAAAAAAGAGGTTGCAGAACAGTATCGTGAAAAAGCGAGAGAAATGTACAAAAAAGCAAATATTGTAATTTCTCCGGAGGAATCTAAGAACATTGAAATTGTTGAGCTTGGTCTTGATGATTTCGAAAAAATCGGTCTTTCCATAATAATATATGTTAACACCGATTATTATTGCGCAAAGGAAATGGTGCTTTTACCCCACCAAACCTGCCCCGAGCACACTCATAAGCCAATGCCTGAAATCAATTATATGGGTAAGCAAGAAACCTTCCGTTGCCGCTATGGTAAGGTGTATCTTTATGTAGAGGGTGAGCCTGCCGTGGCACCCAAGTGCAAAGCCCCTGAGGGATACGAGCAGTATTTTACCGTATGGCATGAAATTGAGCTCAATCCCGGCGAGCAGTATACCATTGCTCCTAATACACTTCATTGGTTCCAGTCGGGTGATGAGGGTGCGGTAATCAGCGAATTTTCCACCACCAGCCACGATGAATACGATGTTTTTACTGATGAAAGAATAAACAGATTAGCTGATTTTGATTAGTAGGAGAAAATACAAATGCTTGTAAATTTAAATGATGTTTTGCTTGATGCAAAGAAAAACAAATATGCAGTAGGTCTTTTTAATACCATCAATCTTGAAATGGCAAGAGGTGTTTTATCCGCCGCTGAGGAGATGAAATCTCCTGTAATTATTGGAACTGCTGAGGTTTTGCTTCCCTATGGCGGACTCAGAGAGTTAGCCCCCTTGCTTACCGATATGGCTAAGCGTGCAAGCGTGCCTGTTGTTCTTCATTTTGACCACGGCCTTACCGAAGAAAAGGTTAATCTTGCTATGGATTTAGGCTTTAGCTCTATTATGTATGATTGCTCTACTTTGGATTTTGACGGCAATCAGAAGGCTGTTGCCGAAATGGTTAAAAAGGCTCACGCCAAAGGAATTACCGTAGAAGGTGAGCTTGGTCATGTTGGTGCTAATGATGGAAGCGCTGAGGGTGATGGTGAGGGAGATAAGAGTATTTATACCGAGCCAGATAAGGCTAAGCTTTTCGTTGAGAACACAGGTGTTGATGCATTAGCAGTTGCTATTGGTACTGCTCACGGCGCCTACAAAAGTAAACCTAAGCTCGATTTAGAGCGTCTTGCAGAAATTGCCGCTACCATTCCTACTCCTTTGGTACTCCACGGTGGTTCGGGACTTAGTGATGATGATTTTAAAAACACTATTGCAGGCGGTATTTCAAAGGTTAACATATTTACAGATATAAACTGTGCCGCTGCAGATGCGGCTTATGAGACCTACCAGAAAGGCTTTGGTATTACCGATCTTATTCCAAATATTATTGAGGCTGTAAAGAACGAAACCGAAAAGAAAATGAAGCTTTTCGGCAGCGTAAACAGAGCCTAATTTAGCTAATATAATTTAATAACCAAAAGGCTGTTTTTTGAGCAGCCTTTTGGTTATTATAATGTAAAGTACAAATATTTTGTTGCTTTTTGAGTGTTATTTTAGGTATTGACATTATTGCATTTAGGGATATAATTATCAGTGTAAAAAACTAACAATCAGAGGCGAAAGTTAAAATGCAAAACCAAAAGCATATTATGCGAGGTACCGGAGTTATTTTTATAATAACATATCTCGCCTATACATCAATTTATATTTCAAGACTTAATCTCTCTATTGCCGCCCCAAAGCTTACCGAACTTGGAATAATGGATGAAGCACAAATTGGTCTGCTCGGCAGTATATTCTCGGTTGTTTTTGCAATAGGTAGACTTTTAAACGGCGTTCTTAACGATAAGCTTACCCCTTGGATAATGCTCTGTACAGGCCTTGTGGCGGTAGGGCTTTCCAACATAGTATCGGGTGTGTTTATGTCGTTTGCCGTTATGGCAGTTTTATGGGGAATAAATGCCTACGCTCAATCAATGCTGTGGGGATCGGTACTCAGAGCGATGTCATCCGTTTACGACCCCGATAAGGCAAGCAAGCGTACCGCAATAATGGTTTCGTCGGTTGCGGTAGGTAATTTGCTGGGTATACTTGTAAATACTTGGATTATAAGCCTTACCGGTAGAATTGAGCTTGCTTTTATTATACCCGGTGCGCTGAATCTTGTAATGACTCCGCTAACCTTTATCGCCCTTAAAAAAATACCTTTTGAACCCGCAAAAGGCAAACGAAGTATACTTCCCATAAATCTTTTAAAGGATAAAAGTATACGTACAATGCTTGTTCCTGCCTTTTGCCATGGTGTTATGAAGGATAATATAAGCCTTTGGATGGCAGCCTTTTTTGTAACGGTACATAGCATCGACCTTAAAAGCTCCTCGTGGTTTTTGCTTTTCATTCCTGCAATAGGACTTCTTGGCAGAATGAGTTACAGCTTTGTATATCAGCTTTGTGGCAAGGATGAAAATAAAGTTTCCTTTTTTGGATTTATAGTGTGCGGTATATCGGCCGCAGCCTTATGCTTGCCCTTTAAACACCCTGTGCTTTCTATGGTTTGTCTTGGCATTATCTATGCCGCCGTTTCGGTAATAAATACTTCAATCCTTTCAATTTATCCGCTTACCTTTGCCAAAAGCGGAAACATAGCTACAGTAAGCGGACTTATGGATTTCGGTGTTTATTTTGCCGCAGGTGTCGGCTCAGCAATCTATGGAGTTGTTATTTCAAACTTTGGATATTTAGCAATGTTTTTATCTTGGATTGCACTTTCCTTATTATCATTATTCTTTTTGCCAAGACAAAAATGATTTGAAAATAATATAAGTATGTCAGTCAGATATATTGTAGTTTATAAGCCTTCCCCTTGATGGGGATGATTCCCCACGGTGTGGGGAAATGTCACGAAGTGACAAAGGGGACAGGCGCCCGTCAGGCGGGGGACCGCTTTAGCGGTGGATGAGGTGAAAAATCCGTTAATTTAAAGGCTTTTTTACGGACAGTCCGGGAGGCCTGTCCCTACGGTATCACCCCAAAATCCCTGCGATAAACTACAATTTATCTATTCTATTAGTTATCAAAAAAAGAGGTGGAAGCTATTGGCTTCCACCTCTTTAGTATTAGATTGGTATTAAACGTGAATTTT
The DNA here is from genome assembly GCA_017397065.1 of Clostridia bacterium. The sequence continues at coordinate 29,438 of JAFQKE010000014.1, read as the reverse complement.
ATTCTCCAAGATAAGGCTCTTGTGAAATTGTTTCATTCCAACCTGCAAGATAACGGGCGAGAGTAGTAACGTCTGTTAAGTTAATAGCTTTGTCGCCGTTAATGTCAAGTGCGGGAACATAAGCATCTGCATTCTGCCAGCCTGCTACATATCTTGCAAGAGTGATAAGGTCTTTAAGGTTAACCTTGCCATCGTTATTTGTATCTGCAGGAGTAATTTTCGGAATATCTTTTGTGTAAACAGCTGTAATGGTCATATCATCTGTTACATTGGTTGCTTCTGCATCCCAGTAGGGAGCGGTTTCGGTATAGCCGTCTTTAGCAGGAATTTCAGGAGCAACAGCGTTTTCACCGTAATTTACTGTCTGTTCAGAAACAACAGCACCGTCTATAACATATTTAACGGTATAGGTGTTAATGGTGTAAACTGCGTTAACAGTTAAGTCAGAAGTAATGTTTGTAAAGTCAGTAACATCCCAAGTCGGGGCAACCTTATCATAACCAACCTTTGCGGGAACTTCGGGAATTTCGGTAATAGCCTCACCGTATGATACTTCTTTAGTAGCAACGGTTGCGTCATCAGCAATAAATGTTACGGTGAGTTTTCTGCCCTCTTCTATAACAACGGTAGCTGCCGAGGAAACGTTATAAAACTCGTTTTCTGCATAGCGAACATAATATGTACCTGCGGCAAACTTTGCATTTGTATCAGTTACAGCATTAAAGGTTACATTATCGGTGCTGATTTCCATTGCAGAGGAAAGACCGTAAATTTCGCCATCATTCAAACCGCTTATGGTTTCAGGAACAGCTACAAGCCCGTTAGGAGCTTTTTGATTAACTTTTGTAATGGTAAATTCTTTAGAAACTGAGTAACCGCTATAGGTCATTGTTACAGTAGCGGTACCGGGATTTACATTGTTAGAGTAGGTGAGAGTTGGTTCACCAAATGTAAGTGTTCCATCTATTTTAGCAACAGCAGGAGTAATTTCCTCACCTGTGTATTTTAAAGAAACCTTGTTGTCAAGGGTAAGCGTTACAGTTGCAGCCTCACAAGGATCAACCTCAGTTCCTGATGATAAAGTGCAACCCTCGGTGATAATGTCGTTTGTATCATCGGTGATAATACCGTGAATGTGAACATTATCGGCAGCAGTTGCTTCTTCATAACCCATACCTGCTTCACGTAAATTGTTTGCAGTTCCGGTAGAGTCTGATGCTTTAGTACCAAATTTTGAGGAGTTGTTGTTATAGGCAGTCTGTGAAGTGAAAATTATTGAAGAATCTTCGCTGGAACTTAAAGTTTTGTGGCGGCTATGTGCAAAGAAAGCTTTGTCAGTTCCTGAAGAATTATTGGTGTTAATAGTTACATTCTCGCTTACAATAACATCCACCTTACCAGTAACATAGTGTGCAGTATCCCAAGAGATAGATGCACCAATATTGCCTAAGAATCCGCTTTTATATGTATATTCGTTATTACATCCACCAAAAATTTTGTCGGTAATTGTACCGCCGTTAAGGGTAACTGTTACATCACCTGTAAGACTTGATGCATTGTTACCGCCAAATACATTAGCAACAGTACCACCGTTAATGGTAAGGTTTACCTGATTTATTGTGCAGGCTACAGAACCACCACCATATACAGTACCAAAGGTACCATCGTTAATAGTAAGATTGGTTGACTCTAATGTTGCTCCTGTGTTATTACCACCGTAAACTGTAATAGCAGAGGCGTTTGCACCACTACCAAAAGTAACATTATTGCCATTGGCATAAAGAGCTTTGCTACCGGCAAAGGTAATGTTTTGGAAAACTATATTGTGACCAAGAACTAAATCGTTACTTAATGAAAGAGTACCACCTGTAATTGTAATATAATCTTCGTTGCGGTCAACCCAGTTAATACCTGCGGGAACAGTGTATGTATCAACAATGTGAACTGTACCGCAGTTAGCTACACGTCTAAGAGCTTTCTCTAAAGTTGCAAAGGGAGCGGCTTCGGTACCTGCGTTTGAGTCACTACCACTTGCAGAAACATAAACATCGGGAAGCGTTTCGATAATAACATCGTCGCCCATATCAATATCTGCATCTTCGTCTATGGCGAAAACATTTACCGAAAAGGTGCTAAACGCAAGTAAAATACACAAAACAAGTGCTAAAATCTTGCTAAAAAAAGATCTTTTCATTAAAAAAACTCCTTTATGTATAATAATACAATTCAATTTTAGCATAGATTGTCACAAAAATCAATAAAAGTTTAAAATTTTTTGTAAAAAGTAACCTAAAAAAATGAGGTTAAAAAAATACTGTATTTAAAAACCGCTTTTTTCGCAAAAAAAATGTAGTATTTAATTGACTTGAAGTGCTAAAAAATGATATAATTACTTATAATTCGTACCTATACGGGGGGTGATTTCTTTGAAAGGATATAAAACAATAAAATCTGTTTGTAGTGCCGAAACCGAGGTAAAGCATTCAAAATTTATTGCAACCGTTTGTCCTTGTAAAACCGAACAGGAGGCAACCGAGTTTATTGCCGCAATGAGAAAAAAATATTGGGACGCAAGACACAATGTATACGCCTTCTCCATCAGGGAAAATTCTACCAAACGTTTTTCGGATGATGGTGAACCTCATTCTACTGCCGGTCTACCGGTAATGGAGGTTATAAACCATTCAGAAATCACCGATATTGCCATTGTTGTTACACGCTATTTTGGAGGAATACTTCTCGGTACGGGCGGGCTTGTACGTGCCTATTCTGAAGCGGCACGTCTTGCTTTAGAAAGCGCTGAGGTTGAAACCATACTCCCAACAAAAAAATTCACAATATCCTGTGACTATAGTGATTATGATCCTCTTTTAAAGGTTTTAGAATGTTTTGAGGTAAAAATTCTTAATACCGATTTTGCACATAAAATAACGGTAGAGCTTGCTGTTAAAGCCGAGCTTTATGATGATTTACTGCTCAAATGTACCGATAAATTCTGTGCAAGATTACCCATTTCGGATGCAGAAGATATTTTTATGGGATTTTAGTAAAAAAATAAAGGGTTTTTGAAATTTTTGTCTAATAATATATTTAATAATAAAAAGGGCGGTGAAATAATGGATAATATTCGCATTCTTACCGAAAAAATTGAAGCTAATACATTAAGCAGTAAAGCGATACTTAGCAGTCAGAGCAAGGGTAGAAAAATTTATGAACCTGAGTGTGATGTACGAACTGCTTTTCAGCGTGATCGTGATAGAATTATTCATTGTAAAGCATTCCGTCGTCTCAAACATAAAACACAGGTTTTTTTATCTCCCGAGTCTGATCACTATCGCACTCGTTTGACACATACCTTGGAGGTTGCTCAGATTGCCCGTACAATTTCAAGGGCACTTCGTCTTAATGAAGATTTAACCGAGGCTATTGCTTTAGGTCATGATTTGGGGCATACTCCGTTCGGTCACGCAGGTGAGCGTGCACTTGATTCTATTTCAAAGTCGGGCTTCCATCATTACGAGCAAAGCGTGAGAGTATGTGAGCGGTTGGAGAAAAATTTTAAGGGTCTTAATCTCACCGCAGAGGTGTTGGATGGCATTTTGAATCATACAAAGGGCGAGTTTTCTAAATCTCTTGAGGGCAGAGTGGTTCGCCTTTCGGATAAAATCGCCTATATCAACCACGATATTGATGATGCCGTAAGAGCCGGTATTATAAAGGAAAGCGATATTGATAGCGAGATTTGTGACGTTTTGGGTTATTCAAAAAGTGAACGTATAAATTCAATGGTAAAATCAGTTATTTTTAACAGTATCGATGATATTGTTATGGACGGTGAGATGACCGAGCAATTTGATAAGCTACACAAATTCCTTTTTGACAGAGTTTATACAAATCCAATCGCTAAGGGTGAAGAAAGCAAGGTTGCAGGTATTCTTATAGGTATTTATGAGCATATAATTAAAAATCCTAATAAGCTTCCTGCAGAATATAACATTATTGTTGAAACCGAAGGTTTGGAACGTGCCGTTTTAGATCATATTGCAGGTATGACCGACCATTACGCAATAGAGGTTTATAAGCAGTTCTTTATTCCAAAATCTTGGGCTATGGATGTATAGCCTGCCCAAAAAAGCGAATTAAAGGTACTAAGTACCATTTTTGGTACAATGAATATGGTAGTATAGTAGTGAAATGAGGTGATCATTTGAGAATACCTGAAGAGGTAATTATGGAAATTAAATATAAAAATCCTATAGACGATGTTGTTTCATCATATGTTAATCTAAAGCGTGCAGGCAGAAACTTAAATGGTCTTTGCCCCTTTCACAATGAGAAAACCCCCTCCTTTACCGTTTATACCGATACAAGCTCCTTTTATTGTTTCGGTTGCGGTGCCGGTGGAGATGTGTTTGGATTTATACGAAAAATAGAAAATTTAGATTATGTGGAAGCGGTAAAAAAACTAGCCGATAGGGCGGGTGTTACCATTCCCGAAGGCGACTATGACGATTCTTATTTAAAACTTAAAAATAAGGTTTATGAAATAAACAAAGAAGCCGCTCGCTTTTTCCATAACCATCTTTTTACTCCCGAAGGTAAATGGGCACTTGATTATTTACTTGGCAGAGGACTTGATGTTAAAACTATAAAACATTTTGGCCTTGGTGCCGCTCCAAATGAGTGGGACGGACTTTTAAAGCACCTTAAATCAAAAGGTTTTTATCTTACCGATATGGAGCAGGCTAACGTAATAACCAAGGGCTCCAAAGGCGGTTATTATGATAGGTTCAGAAACCGTGTTATGTTTCCAATAATAGAAATAAACGGCAAGGTGGTTGGTTTTAGCGGTCGTCGTCATCCAAATGAGGATAAGGGCGGCAAGTATGTAAACACCTCCGATACGCCTGTTTATAAAAAAAGCAAAACTCTCTTTGGTTTTAATTTTGCTAAAAATCACTGCTCAAAGCAACTATTGGTTGTTGAGGGTAATATGGACGTTGTTTCGCTTCACAAGGCAGGATTTGAAAACACAATAGGTACACTGGGTACCGCCTTTACAAGTGAGCAGGCACGCCTCATATCCCGTTACACAAACGAAATTGTTTTAGGCTTTGATAGTGATGCCGCAGGTCAAAAGGCGGTAGCAAGAGCTTCAGAAGTGCTTAGTGATTCGGGATTAAAGGTAAGAGTTCTGGCCGTTCCAGACGGCAAAGATCCCGATGAATTTATTAAGAAAAATGGGCCTGAGCGTTTTAAAGCGCTGTTAGAGGGTGCCGTTAATGAAATTGAGTATAAATTATATATGGCGGCAGAGGGTATTGATACAAACACCGCTGACGGCAAGGCAAAATATTTAAATCTTGCTGCAGAGGCTCTGGCTAGCATAAATAATCCAATAACGGTTGATTTGTATGCCGGTAATCTTTCCGATAAGTACGGGGTTTCAAAATCCACTCTGATTAAAGAGGTTGAAAAAATCCGCAATACAAAAAGAAAAATTCAAAAGAAAAAAGAAATCGGAGCTATAATAAAGCCGGTTTATAAAAATAACGAGGTTAATTCTCTTAAACGCACAAACCAGCTTGCTGTTTTAGCAGAAGAAACAATCCTTTCAGTTTTAATGGCACATCCCGATTTGCTTTTAAAACTTGAAAACTTTACATCGGAAAATATGATGTCGGCTATAAACCGCCGCATATTCTCAGCGGTAGAGCAGAGCATAAAGGGGCCAAACGGAAAATTTGATATTTCATTTTTTGGCGATGAATTTACACCCGAAGAGATGGGGTATATATCCTCGCTGCAAAATAGCAAAGGCCCGTTTGTGGACCCTAAAAAAAGCTTAGACGATGCTATTAAAGTATTAGAAAATGAAAAAACAAGCCATTCTCCGTCGGAGGCAGGAAAATTATCTGATGACGATTGGGCAAAGCAAATGGAAAAAATAATTCAGAATAAGAAAAGGAGTAACTGAATATGAATAATAAGGATATTGCAAAAACAGCAGATGAGGTTTCTGCAAAGGCAAAGGAAAATGAAGAGCTTGAGAAAGAACAGGATGAATTTGGTGATATAGATAGTATACCCGATGATGTTGATATACTTTCTGCCGAACCACCCGTTTTGGATTTGGATTTTGATGAACCCACCGTGGACGAGCTGGCACTTGAGGAATTAGATGCTGAGAATTTAGATGAAGATATTTCAAACATTGATTCTATTTCTTTGGATGACCCCGTTAAGGTGTATTTAAAGGAAATCGGTCGAGTTCCTCTCCTCAGCGGTAATGAAGAGATTGATTTGGCGCTCCGTATATGCGAGGGCGATGTTTCGGCAAAAAAACGTCTTACCGAAGCCAATCTCCGTCTTGTTGTAAGCATTGCTAAAAAATATGTTGGCAGAGGTATGCACTTCCTTGATTTGATTCAGGAAGGCAATGTTGGACTTATTAAGGCTGTTGAAAAATTCGACCACACCAAAGGCTTTAAGTTTTCTACCTATGCAACGTGGTGGATTCGTCAGGCTATTACCCGTGCTATAGCCGATCAGGCAAGAACTATCCGTATTCCGGTGCATATGGTAGAAACCATCAACCGCCTGAAAAAGGTTCAGAGTCAGCTTTTACACGAGAATGGACAAGAACCTACCGAAGATGTTATCGCTGAGAGAATGGAGCTTTCGGTGGAGCGTGTGCGTGAGATTATGCGTGTTGCTCAGGAGCCTGTTTCTATGGAAACACCTATCGGCCCCGAGGAGGATAGCCGTTTGATGGACTTTATTCGTGATGAAGATGCAATGGCTCCCGATGAAGCAGCACTCAAAACAATAACAAATGAGGATATTGATAGTGTTCTTCATACCCTAACCCCAAGGGAGGAATCGGTTATCAGACTTCGCTTCGGTCTTCAGGATGGTCGCTGCCACACACTTGAAGAGGTTGGTAGCGAGTTTAATGTAACCAGAGAAAGAATTCGTCAGATTGAGGCTAAAGCTTTACGTAAGCTTCGTCATCCGGTAAGAAGCAATAAGTTTAAAGATAGATAAGGATTTAGATTATGTTTTTAAACAATGAAACCGATTATGCTATTCGTATAATATCCTGTCTTGCGGATAGCAATGATAGAATAGACGCTTCCGGTATAGCCGAAAAAACAGGCGTAACCCAAAGATTCACACTTAAAATACTTCACAGATTGGTGCAGGGCGGCATTGTGAAATCTTTCAAAGGAAATAAGGGTGGTTATATTTTAGCTCGTCCGGCCGATGAAATCACACTTCTTCAGGTTGTGGAAGAAATTTATGGCCCACTCAATCTCAGCCGTTGTCATAGTGATGGTAGCTGTGGATGTACACATCCTAACGGATTTTGTGAATATAAGGATGTTTTTTCAGATATTACTAAATATATGCGTCAAAGGCTTTCTGAAGTAACCTTTAAAAAGTGAAAGGACTAAATAAATTGACCTATACATACAAAACAAATGGAGTTTGTTCACGTTCAATCGCAATTGAATTGGAGGGCAAAATTATAACCTCCGTTAAATTTGAAGGTGGTTGCAACGGCAACACAAAAGGTATATCTGCCCTTGTTGTGGGTATGAATATTGATGATGTTATAAATAAATTAGATGGAATACGCTGTGGATTCCGCAGTACGTCTTGCCCTGATCAGCTGTCAAAAGCACTAAGCGAGATTAAAAAAGAGATTTAAGATAAGCGGGTGATCAAAATGATTCAAGATTCTGATATGAAAATCGTTGGTGAAAAACCATCCAGCGATGTAAAAAAGAATAAAGAGCTGTATGGTGATATCACCGAATACGAAAAGGCAAAGGCAAACGGAAATATAAAAAAGGCAAAGGAACTTGGAGTTTTGCTTGCTGCAGAATTTGTTTCGGTTTGCAAAAAGGATGAACTTACTATTAGTGAAAATGATAGCGAGAGCCTTATTGCTCAAAAGGTTTTATTGCTTTCCTTTACCGTAATGGCAGGATTAGAGGAGTTTTGCCCTAATATAACTATTGCAAATGCCGCAAGAACAGCCTTTTTTGATGAGCTTAATGTTTTGGATAAAGGATTGTTTGAAAAATCCTCCGATACAGGAGCATTTTCGTTCTATTATCTTTCTTTTAGAAGGGGCACTGAGGTTGACCGCAGGGTAGGTCAAACCTTTGCAATGCTCTGCTCTCACGATGGTGACCCAATCTATCAAGAGCTCGGCGAAGCACTTTATTGTTGGTTTTTATCCACCGTTCAAAATCATGTGAAAAAAACTGAATTTGTAAAATAAACTTCAAGAGATTATTTTGGCGAAAAACAAAATAATCTCTTGATTTTTTTATGTGACTATTATATACTGAAAACGTAAAAATGTGGGAGGTTAAGATTATGCTTTATCCAAAAAATAAATCAGAAAAATTAAATCTAGAGCTTTTTAAAAATCCAACAGCAGAATACCGTTGTGCACCTTTCTGGGCGTGGAACTGTGACCTTAAAAAAGAGGAGCTTTTTAAGGAAATAGATTTTATGAAAGAAATGGGTATGGGCGGTTTCCATATGCATACAAGGGTAGGTATGTCAACAACATATCTGTCTGATGAATATATGGAACTAATTCGCAACTGTACAGAAAAGGCAAAAAACGATAATATGCTCGCTTGGCTTTATGATGAGGATAAATGGCCCTCAGGCTTTGCAGGCGGATATGTTACTAAAAATCCTAAATTCCGCAAAAGGCATCTGCTTTTCACCACCGTTCCTATGGGTGAGGGCGGAAGCAAAATTGAAGATGACGATGCCTCAGGCAAAGCTTCCCGTGCAGATAATGGAGAGCTTATTGCAAGGTATGATGTTAAGCTTTCGGCTGACGGATATCTTGAAGCTTATCGCCGTCTTGCTGATGGTGAAACAGCCGAGAATGATTTGTGGTATGCTTATTTAGAGATTGATACCGATAATCCTTGGTTCAATTTCGAAGCCTATGTTGATACCCTTTCTAAAGATGCTATTGATGAATTTATAAATATAACCCACGAAAGATATAAAGAGGTTGTTGGTGAGCATTTTGGCAAGGTTGTTCCTGCGATATTCACCGATGAACCTCAGGTTACCCATAAAACCCGACTTGAGTATTCTACCGATAAAAAGGATGTTATTCTTCCTTTCACCGATGATATGGAGCAAACATATTTTGCTGCTTATGGTGAAAGTCTGATAGATAAATTCCCCGAAATTATATGGGATAAAAAAGGCATAGCATCGATTGCACGTTATCGCTATCACGACCACGTAACCGAGCGTTTTGTAAACGCATTTTGCGATAATGTAGGTGCTTGGTGCCGTAATAATAACATACTGCTTACAGGTCATATGATGGAGGAACCTAGTCTTGAAAGTCAAACGGGCGCTATAGGTGAAGCAATGCGTGCTTACCGTGGCTTTGATCTTCCCGGTGTAGATATGCTTTGCGATTCTCGTGAGTTCAATACAGTAAAGCAGACAGCAAGTGCAACTCATCAGTACGGTTACGAGGGCGTTCTAAGTGAGCTTTACGGCGTTACTAACTGGGATTTTGATTTTAGAGGTCATAAGCTTCAGGGTGACTGGCAAGCAGCACTTGGTATAAGCGTTCGTGTACCACATCTCTATTGGGTTTCTATGAAAGGTGAGGCAAAGCGTGATTATCCTGCTTCCATCGGGCATCAGTCAAGCTGGTATAAGGAATATTCATTTATTGAAGACCATTTCGCAAGGGTTAACACAGCTATGACACGTGGTACGGCAGATATTAAAATAGCCGTTATTCATCCAATTGAATCCTACTGGGTGTATGATGGCCCTAACGACACAAGCTATGATATGCGTAGTGAAATGGATAACCGTTTTAAGGAGCTTACTAATTGGTTGCTTTATGGCACTTTGGATTTTGATTTTGTTGCCGAATCGTTATTGCCCGAGCAGTATAATGACAGTAATGACGGATTCAAAATCGGAAAAATGAAGTATGATGCCGTTGTTGTTCCTGCTCTTTATAACATACGTTCTACCACCTTAAAGGCACTAGAAGAGTTTGCAGATAATGGTGGTAAGGTAATATTTATGGGCAATATTCCAAAGCTTGTAGACGTTTTACCCTCTGACGATGCCAAAAAACTTGCCTCACGTACTTTGCAGATAGGCTGGAATAAAAACGATTTGCTTAATATATTGGAAGAAAATCGAGATATTGAAATCAGAGATGACGGCGGTAAATATTCCACCAATCTTTTCTACGGTATGCGTAATGATGGCGATGGTAAAAATCTGTTCATCTGTCACGTAGATAAGGCACCTGCAAACAGGGTAAATCCCGAAGAGGAGTATACTATTAAAATCAAGGGCATTTACAAACCTACACTACTTGATACCATAACGGGCGAAATTAAAGAGCTTTACGCTACCTATACCAACACCCACACAGTCATCAAATGGAATTGTTATCCGCAGGATAGCATTCTCATTCGTTTGGATAAGGGAACGAGCACTGTCTCTGAAAAAGCAATTGTTCCTGTTATATCTGAGGAATATTTGCCGAGTGAGGCCGAGCTGATTCTTCACGAGCCCAACGTGTGCGTTATTGATACCGCCCGCTTTAAGATTGATGACGGTGAGTGGCAGAAAAAAGAAGAAATGCTTAAAATCGGAGATGCTGTTAAAAATCAGCTTGGTATGTCAGGAGGTGCCGCTAAGGGGGCACAGCCTTGGGTGTTTAAGGCAGAACCCCCTAAAAATACTGTAACCTTAGAAATGACTGTGGAATCGGACGTTGATGTAGATAATGTTCAGCTAGGTTTGGAGGATGCCGATATAAGCACCGTTTTTTGGAATGGCGAAAAAATTTCACTAGAGCCAAAGGGTTATTATGTGGATTTTTCTATAACTAAGGTTGATTTAGGCCGACTTAATAAGGGTATAAATACCCTTGTTGTAACATTCCCATTTAATGTTGTTTCAAACATTGAAAATTATTTTTTATTAGGTGATTTTGGTGTTGAGGTAAAGGGCAGCAAGGTTAAAATCATTAAGCCCTCAAACAAAATTCAATTCGGCGATTGGACAAATCAAGGTCTGCCCTTTTACGGCGGTGCATTAACTTATCGCACAAAAATAATGGGCGGTGCCAATACCGAGGTTCGTCTTGGTTTGCTTTCGGCACCCTGCGTGGTTGCCTATCTCGACGGCAAAAAGGTAGCTAATATTTCTCTTAATCCTCACAGTGCCGACCTTGGTAATTTAAGCGAGGGCGAGCATACCCTGGATTTTGTTGTTTACGCAAGCCGAGTAAACACTTTCGGTACTTTCCATTGGACACATAGATGCCACCATTGGTATGGACCACCTGCTTGGCGTTCAAAAGGTGCAGATTGGTCATATGAATATTGGATTAAGGAAAGCGGAATACTAACAGCACCAAGAATTATTAAAAAATAATCAGGTGAAAATATGTCAGGTGATGTTTTTAAAAGAATTTATGATGTAGTGTGTTCTATTCCCAAGGGTAGAGTAGCAACCTATGGAATGGTGGCTACTCTGGCCGGTAATCCACGCTGGGCAAGGGTTGTTGGTTATGCTTTGCATAATAATCCCAAACCGGGGGAAATTCCTTGCCATAGGGTAGTAAACCGAGAGGGCAAAACTGCCGAGGCTTTTGCTTTTGGCGGTGGAGACCGACAAAGAGAGCTTCTTGAAGCAGAGGGAATTGTCTTTGAAAAAGACGGCACAGTAGACCTTAAAAAATATGGGATATAACAAAACTAAAAAGAGTTGTTCAGTTTTTTGCTGAACAACTCTTTTTGTGTATACATTATTAAATACTTTATCTTTTTTTAAATTCTTCTCCTGTGATTAAATAATCAATAGAAACATTAAAATACTTTGACATTTGCAAAAGCAAATCTAGCGATGGCTCTCGTTTACCATTTTCATAATAAGAGATACTCTCTCTTGAGATATTTAAATCCATTGCAACTTTCAATTGATTAAGATTACGTAGTTTTCTTATTTTGCGTAAACCTTTCATAAAACCCCCCTTGACTTTATTGTAACGCTATGTTACAATTTTTATGTAACACTTTGTTACATTACGTCTCTTGAGGGAGTTTTTTGTAAAAATGGAAAATATTAATAGATATTATTAGAGGAAAGTTATAGTGCTGAAAGTAAGTTTGTTTGTAAAAAAACATAAGGAGTCTTGTTATCTCATTGGGTGCCTAGCGTTGTATTGCTTGCTTGCTTTTTTACTTAAAATTCCTTGTCCTATAAGAAAAATTACTGGAATTTCTTGCCCGGGATGTGGAATGTCACGTGCAATGCTATCATTTGTTACATTAGATTTTTCTAAGGCTGCATACTATCATCCTTTAGTATTTTTTGTTATTCCTACAGTAATTAGCTTTGTGGTTTTTCATGAGTACAATATGTGTAAAGCTAAACGAATTTTAATAATTGTTTTGGTGATTGGATTATTAGTAGTGTATCTATATCGTATGATAATTATTCAATCAAATGTTTTGGAATTTAATCCCGAAAATGGTTATATATTACGCTTTTGGAAGTACGTTATTTCATTTTTTAGTTAAACATACCGTATTATTTGCGGATTAGTTTATAAATTTTTATAAAGGAGGTGTATTATTATGGCTTTTTGTCAAAAGTGTGGTCAGCAAGTTCAGGATGGTAATGGCTTTTGCCAAAACTGTGGTGCACCTTTAGCAGAACAACCACCACAACAACCTTATGGGCAACAACCATTTGGGCAGAGTTATAGTCCGTCGGCAAACATTGCTAGAACTCCGGTAAAAACTGACTATTCGTTGGGTTTATTCATACTTCTTAGTATTGTAACTTTTGGTATATATGGTTATTATATAGTTTACAAGTTAGCTAAGGATGTTAACCAAATGTGTGCAGAAGACGGAGATAAAATAGGTGGTTTAGTTGCTTACATATTATTGTCTTTGGTGACTTGTGGAATTTACAATATTTTTTGGCTTTATAAAATCCAAAATCGTATGTTTGCGGCTGCACCTCGTTATCGAGTAATGGTATTAGAAAACGGCGGTACAGTTTTACTCTGGTATATTCTTGGCTTGCTTTTGTGTTTTGTTTGCCAATATATTGGTTATAATATTGTTTTCAAAACAGCTAACAAACTTGGTATGGCATATAATGCAATGTATTTCAGATAAGTTTTAATTTTATGTATTATAAAAGGATGTTTCGCAGTATAATTTGCGAAACATCCTTTTATCTTTTTGGCCTTATTCCAAACAGTTTTTGTATATTTTTAAAACATCCTCAGCAGTTAGGGGAACAACAGCTTTGTTTAAATACTCTTTTTCGGCTTTTTCTGCCATTTCCTCAAGGTGAGTTCCATCAATACCGTATTCTTTTAAGGTGCGTGGGAGCTTGATGATATTAAAGAAAAAGTCCTCGGTTTTTTCTATTGCCTTATTGGCTATTTCAAACTTGTCAAGAGATGAATCAATTCCCCAAACATTAACACCGTATGAAACAAATTTATCCACAGTTTTGTCACTTAAAATAAAGCGGAACCAGCTGGGGGTAACGGTGGCGAGACCTGCACCGTGGGTGATGTCATAGTAGGCACTGAGCTGATGCTCCATTGCGTGGCAGCTCCAAGGCTCTCCTGCCTTTCCGGCGGCAGTAAGTCCGTTAATCGCAAGGGAGGATGCCCACATTAAATTAGCTCTTGCCTCATAGTCATCGGGATTATTAAAGGCTCTTTCACCGCACTCTATACATACCTTGAGTAGTGCTTCGCTTATTCCGTCTGTAACCTTGGCACCATCGGCATTTGAAAAATAAACCTCAAAAATATGGCTCATAATGTCAGCCGTACCGCTTGCCGTCTGCCAAGGGGATACGGTATATGTGTATTCGGGGTCAAGCACCGAGCAAACCGGCTTTACAAGTGGGGACTTCAAAGCTTTTTTATCGTTGGTTTCCATATTAGAGATAACGGCGTTTCCGTTCATTTCTGTTCCCGTTGCTGAGAGGGTAAGCACAGTAAAAATAGGAATAGCATTTTTTATAAGACTGCTGTCAAGCAATAAATCCCAAGGCTCACCGTCATATCCCACAGCGGCGGAAATTGCTTTTGAGCAATCAATAACACTACCGCCACCAATGGCAACAATGGCCTCTAAGCCGTTTTCTCGGCAGAGCTTAACGCCCTCTCTTACTGATTCTATTTTAGGATTAGGCTCTATGCCCGAAAGCTCTATAAATTCAATGCCGTTTTCATTAAGTAAAGAAACGGTTTTATCGTAAAGACCTATTTTTTTAACCGAGCCGCCGCCATAGGCTAGCAGAACCTTTTTTGCAATAGGCTTTATTTCCTTAGCAAGATTTTCTATCTGTCCCTTACCAAAAAGGATTTTTGTGGGGGTGTAAAATAAAAAGTTATTCAAAAAAATCACATCCAAATTAAAGATTAATTCTAGTATACCAACATATTAAAGTGTTGTCAATTCAAAAAATATATTGAAAAACGACTTTATTTTTAATCTTTTATATTGTATAATAGTATAAATTTTAAAAACAGTGGTGAAGTAATGGAAAATGTAATTTTAACCAATATGTGTATGGTGTATGATGAGAGCGGCAATGTGCTCGTTCAAAAAAGAAAGGATACCGACCGCTGGCCTGGTATAGCTTTCCCGGGCGGTCACGTAGAAGCAGGGGAGTCCTTTACCGCCGCCGTTATCAGAGAGGTTTTTGAAGAAACGGGAATTAAAATTAAACACCCTAAGCTCTGCGGAACAAAGCAGTGGCAGACCGAGAGAAACGGAGTTATGGCCCGATACATAGTTATGCTTTATAAAACGAATGAGTTTGAGGGTGAGGTTAAATCTTCAAACGAGGGCGAAGCCTTTTGGGTTAATAGAAAAGACCTTGATAATATGAAGCTCGCAAATACCTTTGAGCATATGCTGAAAATCTTTGAGGACGATTCTTTAGAGGAACTTTTCAGCTATAAAGAAAACGGAATTTGGCAGTTTGAGTTCTTGGGATAATATAGAACAATTTACCGATTATAATAATTTTGCACTCTGCACTCTGCATTCTGCATTTTATAATCTCGCACGTTTCAAAATAATCCTCTCCTTTATTGGTAACACTACCTTAAAGGAGAGGATTTTAAATATGCTTATGTGTAATAAAGACTGTATTTATAGCGATAAAGGATTTTGTATGTTATCTGCCGAAGAACACCTTTCGGGTGTTTTGGATGGCTGTGATAACTTCAAGGAAAGGCGAAAAATTTTCGCTAAATCAAAAGACGAGGTCAATGGCTTCTCTAACGGTGCGAACGTAAATAAGCTCAATGGTAGAGGGGATATTAGCACTCATTAGTTGCTTGTAGCAGGAGCGGGGAAGAACGCAACGCTTAAAGCCTAAACGCTCGGCCTCTAAAACTCTAAGTACCGCACGTGGAACACTTCTTATCTCGCCCGAAAGTCCAACCTCACCAAAGAAAACAATATCATCATCAAGGGGTTTTTCTTTAAGTCCCGAAACAAGAGAAAAAATAACAGCTAAATCGGCGGCGGTTTCGTCGAGCTTTAGTCCGCCAACAACGTTTAGGTAGGTGTCTAGGTTGCTGAAAAACATTCCACACCGTTTTTCTAAAACGGCAAGTAAAAGATTCATTCGATTGTAATCAAAGCCGGTAGACATTCTTCTGGGATTACCAAATCCGGTTGGGGTAACAAGACCCTGAACCTCGGCAAAAATGGGGCGAGAGCCCTCCATAACGCAGGAAACCGAAGAACCCGAAACACCGCTTATTCTGCCTGAAAGAAGCATTGCAGATGGGTTTTCTACCTCGGTGAGTCCATTTTCAAGCATCTCAAAAACACCAATCTCGTTGGTGGAGCCAAAACGGTTTTTAATCGCCCTTAAAATTCGGTAGGAGTTGATTCTGTCACCCTCAAAATAAAGCACAGTATCAACAATATGCTCCATAACCTTAGGACCTGCAATGTCACCGCCCTTGTTGATGTGACCTACTATAATAATGGGAATATCAAGACTTTTTGCAACACGAAGCAGCATAGAGGTGCATTCCCTTACCTGTGTAATACTGCCCGAAGAAGAGTTTACGCCCTCTAGATTCATTGTTTGAATCGAGTCAATTATAACAACATCGGGCTTGTCTTGTGAAATAGTATCGCATATTGCAAGCACATCGGTCTGAGAAAGAACAAACAGCCTGTCATTGTTAATGCCAAGCCTTTTAGCTCTGAGCTTTAACTGATTTGCCGATTCTTCACCCGTTACGTAAAGAACATTGCGCTCATTTGCAATGTTGCCCGAAACCTGAAGAAGTATGGTTGATTTGCCAATGCCGGGGTCACCGCTGAGAAGCACAACCGAGCCCTTTACAATACCGCCACCAAGCACACGGTTAAGCTCACCAATGCCGGTGTTAAAACGGTGTTCATCTACAATATCAATCTGGTTAATGGGGGTTGCCTTAGTGTTATTGCCACGCCCCGTGGACATAGCCGGAACAGAAGAAAAATTTTTAGGAGTCGCAGGGGCGATGGTTATTTCCTCTAAAGTGTTCCATTCGCCACAGCCTGTGCATTTTCCCGCCCATTTTGGGTGTTCCAGTCCGCAGGAGGTGCATACATACATAGTTTTTGTTTTGGTTGCCAATCATTTCACATCCTATGTGTTAAAGTTGTAATAATTTAAAATTCCGCAAAGCAAAGCGAAAGCCATTTTATGCTGATATTCTTCTGTTTGAAGTTTTGAAAATTCATCAGGATTACTCATAAAACCACATTCCGCAATAACGGTGGGAATGGGGGAGTGATGAAGCAAAAAGGTGGAGCTGGTACCCGCTTTTGTGGTGCGGTGATTATCGGGTTGAAGCAAAGATTTAACTGAATCCTTTAAAGCTTCCGCTAAAATTTTAGATTTTTCATTGTTTATCGAATAAAACATCTGTGCCCCTTTTACAGAGGGGGACTGAAATTTATTAAGGTGAATGCTAACAAAAATCGCATCGGGATTTTCTTTTGCTATTTTAAGTCGGTTGTTTAAATCGCTGCGTTTTCTAGCCGCAATGGTGGCGGTGGGGTCGCTTTCTGTGGAGGAATCATCCTCCCTTATGCAAATGACCTTAAATCCCGAAGCTCTAAGCATATTGCAAAGGGAGTTTGCAATTTCAAGGTTGATGTCTTTTTCAAGTATATCATTTACAACGGCTCCGCCGTCAAACCCGCCGTGGCCGGCATCTACAATTACGGTTTTTTTAGAGTCATTTGTGGCATCGGTGAAAAGCAGGGTGGGCTCTTTTATAAAAAGTGCACCAATACCCCCAATTATTAAAATCACTAGAGAATAAATAACTAATTTTCGTTTAACCGACAAGATAAAACTCTCCTTATTTAATATACCAAAAATCAAATGTTTTTGCAACCGTCATACACTTAAAAAATATGCAAAATTTAAAACCCGTATTCCAAAAGGGGATTGGAATACGGGAAACTGATTATTAGTTTTTTAAATATATATGTTTTTTATCGTCCGGGTCGATTAGACCACTATCTTTAAAACCAAAATTCTCCCAAAAAGGAACACCTGTTACAGAATCGGGGCAAATATAAAATTCAGATGCACCATCTGTGCACAGAGAATTTTCTATATGAAGCCAAAACTCCGTGCCAAGACCTTTTCGACGATACTTTGGATGAATATAAAATCCCATAACAGTACCATAACCGCTTTTCAATAATCCGTATACGGTGCCTAAATCTATGGCAAACATAGCTATTCCAATGGGAACGTGATTTAAAAATGCTATTTCAAAATGCATATCTTTTCTAATACCTTGTATTGCAATTCTTTTTTTAAGACCATTAAAGATTTGTTCATCGTTTTGAATTTTGCCGTCATGCTCATTAACCTCTTTGATAAAAGGCACCCAAAGTGAAGCGGCAATTTTTAAATGCATTTTATCTTCTTTTGAAATCTGTACATAATTTAATCTGTTCATAATATAACCTCTTTCTATGTAATAAAAAATCGCCTCTGATAAAATCAGAAGCGACTAAATTATCCAAAAGAAGTTACCAAATGGACAAAACGGCGTTCGATTTTATCAGTAAATAAAAAGTCATTTTGTCCACCTCCTATGTTTTTTAATCAGTATAACATATTTTATAAAGCTTGTCAAATAATTGCTTGGTATCTATTTATTACCAAATCAACAACTGTTTGCGATTTCACTTTCATATTAAGTTTGCTAATAATGTTCTCAATCATTTGCTCTGTTAATTTTGGCAAGCATTCCCTATATTCAGGATATTTTTCCATTAGTTCATTAAAGAGCGTGATTAAAAGGTCATTGGTAGATTTACTTGTTGGATAACCACGAGCAATAAGTGCCATATTGTTATCAAAGTTAGGTGCGAGTCCTAAAAGCTCACCCGTTTTCACATCACGCATTAAACCGAAGTTTTCTGTGTGTCTATCGGGGTTAGCGGTAATGGTATCAAGGAAAATCATCTTAATATAATCGGGAATAGCTTTAAATTTAAAATTCAACTGAAAAGCAACATAATTATTTTTCAACAACTAACAGAGCACCTTCTGGACCTATTCGTTTTTCCGCTTCTGTTAAAATGTTTTCTGCAATACATTTTTTAATTTAGATACACTTAATAGTTTGGTACTTGCAAAATAACAATTGCGTATGTATTTGTGGTGAATTTATTTACGGTTTATATGAGTAATAATGGGTGAAATAACAAAAAACTCTTGACAAATAAATGAAATTACTATAAAATTGCAATTGTGCAGAGTTAAGGAGATGCAGAAGACTACAGAGTAAGTATGTCCACTGCATCTTTTTTTGATTTATAACAATCGAATTAAAGACCATATACCCAATTTATAGGTTAGTTAAGGAATTTTGGAGTGATTATTATGAAAATTACATTTTTAGGTACATCACATGGGTTACCGCAGGCCGACAGATGCTGCTCGAGCCTTTTGTTGGAAATAGGGGAAAAGGCATATTTAATTGACGGCGGCGCTCCCGTTGGCGATATTCTTATAAAAAAAGGTTTTGATTTTGCAAAAATTAAAGCGATTTTCACTTCTCATGCCCATTCTGACCATACTTATGGTATGCTGCAATTCATAAGTCTTTGTAATTGGTATTATAAGAATGTAAATATGGATATTTTCTTAACTGAGGAATCTGTGTCTGAGGCTATAAAGAATCTTGAGTTAGCTACAACAAAAAGGCTGGACGAAGAAAGATTACGTAGAAAAATCATTTCTAAAGGTGTAATTTATAACGATGATGTTCTTAAAGTAACTGCTTTTCCTACAAATCATATGTCCCCGTATCCAAGCTACTGTCTTGTTTTTGATGCAGAAGGCAAGCGTTTTATATATACGGGCGATCTTCAAGTAATTAATGCCGATGATTTCCCCGAAATTGCCAAAACCGAAGTTTCCGATTTAATAGTGACTGAAGCAGCACATTTTGATGCCGAGGTTATTTTAGAAAAAATCGTTGTTTGTCCTGTAAAAAGAGTGGCAGTGATACATATAGCAAGGGATATAGTAAAACAGATTTCGGTTATAGAACAGGCAAACGAGAAAACTGATATTGAATTTATGGTGCCAAATGATGGCGGTGTAATAGAGCTTTAGAAAAGGTACAGCAGGAAAGACTTTGCGCAAAGATTCGCCCCTGGATTTTTCTTGAAATATAGTTAAAAACACAGTGATAAAATTGATATTTAAAATCGTGAAAAACTTATAACTAAGCTTTTCACGATTTTTTTGTGCTTCAAATTACGGGATGTTTGTTTTTTGTAGAAAATTATAATTTGAGATCTACGGGGGAGTAACTGCTAAAATCTATTTCCCCAAACATCGCTTTAACAAAGGCGGTAACACTTGGCTCTAACATTGAGTATGCGTTTACATAGGTATTGGCTCTTTCAAAGTATTGGTTTGCAAAATAAGGATTACCAAAAGAAACATAAGCAGTTTTTTCCGTAGAATGATAATAGGATTTCGCGATTGTCCAACACTTATCTTCCCAAAAATCAATAGGACCAACCGGTCTGAATGAGCGGGTATACATAGCATAAAGAATTAGGTCTGCATCTTTTGTTTCGGCATCAAATTCTTCATCGCTTGGTCTTTCTAAGTAGTGAACAACTTGGATATGTCTATTTTTAAGTTCTTCTTCCATTTTATTTACAGCCGCCATACCTGCATTATGATTACATAAAGACACTAAAACAATTTTTTTGATATCTTTTTTTAATGGGAAAAGAGATTTTGTGTTTCTAACAAGTGTTATAGAGTTTTCTGCTGTTTTTTTCTGTGTAGATAAAACGAATTCCTTTTCTTTTTTTGAAAGTTCATAATATCCCTTTCGGTTAAGAACATATTTTTCTTTAAAAGTTTTTATTCTTTCCAGTGCGTCTTCTAAACGTGAAATCGGTATATATCCTGACTCTATTGCTTCGGCAACTGCATCAACATATTCATCAGTGGGCCAAAGTATAATATCGCAACCCGCCTTAAAAGCTTCAAGCTCGGCACGTGTTTTGTTTTCATAATATCCGTTGAATCCACCCATCATTGTGGCATCTGAAATAACCAGTCCTTTAAAGCCCATTTCACCTTTAAGTAGGTCTGTGAGTAGTTCTTTTGAAAGAGTAGCGGGTAAAACTTTTCCGTCAATGCGTTCTTTTTGATATGCAGGTAGTGTTATATGTCCCGGCATAATCGCGCTTACACCTGCATCAATAAGCTCCTTGAAAACCCTACCTGAATATTGCCACCATTCATCCATACTTAGTGAGTTTTCTGTGGTTATTATGTGTTGGTCTCGCCAGTCAATTCCATCTCCAGGAAAATGCTTTGCAGTAGCGGCAAGTCCGTTGTCCTGCATACCTTTTATTATTTGTTTAAGCATTGGTATTGCGCGGTCAACTTTATCGGTTAAGGAACGGACATTTACAAGTGGATTTCGAAAGTTTTTGTTGAGGTCGCACACGGGTGAAAAGGATATATTAACGCCAACTGTTTTAGCCTCTAATGCGGTTGATCTTCCGTAATCGTATGCCAAAGTTTCATCATCCGTCGCACCCAAACTCATTAAAAATGGGAGCGGGGTAAGCCCTTCAATAACACTACCCACACCGTTTTCTAAATCGGCGGCAAAAAGGGGCATAACATCCATTTGCTTTTGATATTTGTTAACGATATTGCGTGTCGCAGTTATACCGTCCTCAATTTCTGTGATTACCTGAGCACCGATAAAAACTCCGCCAATTGTACCGTTTATCTCCTTTTCTTTTACATTAAGACTAATTACGGTTTGTGCAATTTTTTCCTTTAATGATAGGTTTTTGAAGCTCATAAAAAATCTCCTTGTTTTATAGAGTTTGATTTTTTCTATATTCGCTGGGTGTCATACCGGTATTGGCTTTAAACACTCTGGTAAAATAATAGGCATTTTCAAAGCCACATTTTTCACATATTTCAGAAATTGAAAAATCAAACTCCTTTAGCATTTGCTTTGCCTTATCCAGTCGATATGAGGTTATAAACTTTTTTGGGGAAGTGTGGTATACCTGCATAAACAGTCTTCTGAAATGAGCTTCGCTAATATTGCAACTGTTTGCTAGGTGCTTAATGGAAAAATCCGATGAGCTGTATTTTTCTGAAATAAGCGTAATAGCATTTTCTAATTGTAACTTTCTTGAGGTCGGCATATATGCAAACAAACCGTCTAAAACAATATCAGAGTAAATTCGATATAGCAGAGAGTATGCGTAAATTTTATCTGAAAAGTTACCTATAGTCCATAGCTTTCTAAGCTTAATAAAAGTGTTTTCCAGATTTTTTATGCGGTTGCCTTTAAATATATTGTTTTCTAATATAGTGCCATCCGCATTATCAAAGAAGAAATCAACAAAAATTGTCGTAAAATCACAGTTTTCAATCGTAATTGTGTATTTACTGCGGTGTGAAAGATAAACGATATCACCCGCTTCAGCCACTATTGTTTTTCTTCCAAAACGATAGGTGGCTTTGCCGGATAAAACAAAAGCAAAACAATCGCTGTATCTGCTGTCGCAGACAACATACGGTCTTGGAATTGTGCTTTTTGTAACATCTTTAATTTGTTTTACGCTTAACCTATTATCTGTGATTTTCAATTACATCACCTTTTTATTTTAATAATTTAGCCTATATGTTTTTATTTGCACAGCTATACTAATAGCCTTTATAATAATCACCTTATAAATTATAACACGCATTTTGGAGGCTTGCAATGGTTTGTTAAGGGTTTAGGTAAAGTCGATGCTCGAAAAATACTACTTGTGCGTTCTCTACATTTACCTTTGGTTCGACTTTTGATATGATAACATTAGTGATTTATAGGAATGACGCCCCAACAAATTTTATTATAAACAGTCAAAATCGGTAAAATGCTGTTTTTAACTATTGAGATGGATTAAGTGTAATCTGTCTCAACAATAAGAAATCGAGGTATATATGTTTAATCGGTTTGAACAGGATAAAGACATTTTAAAACTGCAATACGAGAAAGATAATTGGGCTGATGGAATGAAAATAGAAGATTTATTCGTCGGTGTTGATAATGTTATATCCAAATACATAAACACTTCTTTTGGCAAAGCAAAGGCTGAGGCAATAGCTTATATTTTGCGTAACGCTGAAATAGAGGTTAACCCGCTTGATATTTTTGCAGATAAAATTAACTGCTCGGATATTATGCCAAACCTAAGAGAAGAAAGAAATGAAATTTTAAAAAACTCTCTTGGTAATATAGAAGTTCCTTTTTCGCAAAGTGGCGCTTTTGACGCATTAATGGATTTTGGCCATATTTCTTCTGATTGGGATTATCTTATTTCAAACGGTATTGTGGGAGTAATAGAAAACTTAGAAAAATACCGTAGCCTGCATCTTGATGATGCTGAGAAGTTAGAGTTTTATGATAATTCATTAACTGTTTACCGCGCAATTATTGATTTGTTTTTTAGAATTGCAGTGTTGGCAGAACAAACAGGAACAAAACAGTCCTTGTTTGTTGCAGAAAATATGAAAGCTCTTGCAATATCGAAACCCAAAACCGTTGCCCAGGCCATGCAATTAACTCTTATTATGTATAATATTCAAAACAATTTGGATTCTACCATTGTTCGTTCACTTGGTGGTATAGACCATATATATTATCCTTTTTATAAAAACGATATCGAAAGTGGCTTGTTTACCGAGGTTGATGAAAGAAACATAGTAAAATATTTTCTCTGGAAAATAAGTGCAATTAAGGCTATTGCAAACACACCTTTTTATATTGGTGGAAAAGATGCAAATGGCAACGATATGACAAATGATTTCACCTATCTTCTGCTTGAGGAATATCGCAAACTGGATATATATGACCCTAAAATACATGTTATGTGTAATGATAGGTTACCGCAGAAACTGATAGATATGGTATTTGAAACAATACGCGAGGGCAAAAACAGTTTTGTTTTTATGAATACCGATGTTGCTATAAAATCCCTTGAAAAAATCGGAATAAGCTCTGACGATGCAAAGCGTTTAACCGTTTACGGATGTTATGAGCCTGCCGCCGAAGGCACCGAGATTCCCTCTACTTGCGGCGGTCTTGTTAATATGGCAAAAGCGGTAGAACTTGCTGTTTATAATGGTGTAGATGTAATTACGAATGAGGCAATAGGACTTAAAACAGGGGAAGATTTTAACAACTTTGAAGAATTTTTAATCGCAGTTAAGTTACAACTAAAGCATATTACTGTAGCTTGTATGGATATTATAAGTAAGTTTGAACCGCATTATAAAGATGTTTGCACCTCGCCTATAATGTCTGCAACATATAAATCAAGCTTAGAAAGCGGCAAAGATCTTTACAGCGGCGGAGCAAAGTATAACAACACTTCCATTGTTGGAATGGGCATCGCAACGCTTACCGATAGTTGTATGGTGGTTAAAAAACTTGTTTTTGAAGAGAAAATAATTAGTTTTAAAAATTTAAAACAGGTTCTTTTAAATGATTGGAAGAACAATGAAAATATATTGCTTTTGGCAAAAAACAAATGCCTCAAATACGGAAATAACAATAAAGAGGCAGATAGTATAGCAGTAGAATTATTTGATGTTTTTGCCAATGAGATCAATAACCGTCCAAACGGCAGGAATGGTGTTTTCCGTTGCGGACTTTTCTCGGTAGATTGGCGTTTCGGATTTGGCGAGAAAACCTCTGCCACACCTGACGGACGTAGATGCGGAGAAACTCTTTCTAAAAACGTTTGCGCAGTTACAGGGCAGGATAAAAACGGTGTCACAGCTCTTATACAGAGTATTTTAAAATTCAATTCAGAAAAAATCCCTGATGGATGTGTAACAGATATAGTCCTGCACCATTCAGCAGTAAGCGGAGAGGACGGATTAGTGGCTTTAAACGGACTGTTAAAGACCTTCCTTTCGGGCGGCGGTTCATCCATACATTTTAATGTTTTAAATCCTACGGTTTTAAGGGATGCACAAAAACACCCGGAAAAATACCAAAATTTACAGGTTCGGCTTTGTGGTTGGAATGTTTGTTTTGTTGATTTAAGTAATATAGAGCAGAATGAGTTTATTTTGCAGGCAGAAAATGGGTGATATTATGCAAGGGATAATAACCGATATTAAGCGTTTTGCAATACACGATGGCGATGGTATCAGAACAACTTTTTTCTTAAAAGGTTGCCCACTTAAATGCGTTTGGTGTCATAATCCCGAAGGAATATTGCAAAAGAAACAGTTAGCTTTTTTAAAACATAAATGCACAAATTGTGGCAGTTGCACCGATATTTGTGATGCGAATATTTGTGAAAATAAAAATCATGTTTTTATACGCGAAAACTGTATAACATGTGGTAAATGTGAGGATATATGTCCTAATGGAGCTTTCAGACTTTACGGAAAATCCATTACGGTCGATGATGCCTTGAGCATTGCATTAGAGGATAAATTGTTTTATGAAACAAGCGGTGGTGGCGTTACCCTTTCGGGCGGTGAATGTTTACTGCAACCTGATTTTTGTGCCGAGCTTTTGAAAAAACTCAAAGAAAAAAATATTCATACAGCGGTAGACACTTGCGGTTTTGTTGCAAAAGAGGCAATAGATAAGGTTTTGCCTTATACCGATATTTTCCTTTATGACTTGAAAGCAATAGATGAGGATGTGCATGTCCAATGCACCGGACAGTCTAATAAAATTATTTTAGAAAATTTAAAATATTTAAATCAGATTGGTAAGTCGGTGGAAATAAGGGTGCCCTTTGTGCCAAATTATAACAGTAACCAAATAGAAAAAATTAAAGATTTTTTAAAAGGTATTTCATGCGTTATAAAGGTGAAAATTTTACCGTATCACAATTTTTCTGCTTCTAGGTACGATGCGCTTGGGATGAAAAATACTTTGCCTGATGTTATTCCCAAAAAAGAAGAAATATTAAATGCGGAAAATATTTTTATTAGAAATTGTGAGATTTAGATGATTTAAGAATATAAGATTTAAAATCTTTCACCAAAATTTGTAATATGCAGTTGGATTTACAAATAAATTCGTTTTTGTTAAACTGTTTTCAGTATGACAAAAATGGTTTGTTAATAATTTAAAATCAAAAAACAATAAGGAGTGTTTTTCTATGTTCAAAAAGGTAACAGCAATTATTCTGTCGTTGGTATTTTTGCTGGTCGGGGTATTTGTGGCACCGGTAGCTAGTGCGGAAGGGCCAACGCAGTTGGTACAAGACTTCGAGAGTTATGATGTTTCGGGAAATAAGCTTATATTATATAGCTTATACACCTCAAACGGTACAGACGGCAACGCACATAGTGGCACAAAATCTATTTATAGGGCTGCAACTAATGCTACATATTCAGTAGCAGTGTTTCCCAACGCAACAACAGCAACACTAGTTTCAGGAAAAAACTATGAACTTAGATTCTGGATTAAAATAGCATCTGCCGTTCCTGGCACTAGTACTATCCAACTTATGTATTCAGCTGATAAAAGCAATGCTTACTCACAGGTTTCAGGCAGTAGTAAACCGAATATAAGTGTTTTAAAAACAAGTGGTTCTACCAATGTTGATACTACCAAGGTAGGCGAGTGGCAAGAGATAGTTTATCAGTTTACGGCAACACATACAGGTCACTTGACTATATCTGGTTGGGGAACAAGTGAATATTATTTAGATGATATTACGATTAAAGAAATCAAGCCAACCACTATCACTTTTAACGCTAATGGTGGTAGTGCAGTTGAACCAAAATCAGGTAATGCAGGTTCTCAAATTACGATGCCAGAGTCACCTACAAAAGCAGGATTTGTTTTTGAGGGTTGGTATACTAATGAGGAGTTAACCGAAAAATTTACAGCAACTGTATTTCCCGAGAGCGATATTATCCTTTATGCTAAGTGGAGAGCAGAGGGAGTTATTGAACAGGATTTCGAGAGTTATTCTATTTCTAGCAGCAGTCTTGTAGCATATACGTTATACACCTCAAACGGTACAGATGGCAATGCACATAGTGGCACAAAATCTATTTATCGTGCTGCTAATAGTAATACTTATGGAGTAGCGGCATTTCCTGATGCAACAGCGCAGTCTCTGGTTGAAGGAAAAGAATACGAGCTTCGTTTCTGGATAAAAATTGTATCTGCTGTTCCTGGTACAAGCACAATTCAGCTTATGTATTCACAGGCGAAAAACAACGCCAATACTACCGCTAAGGTTGTAGGTAGTTCTACTCCAAATATTGCAATACTTAAAAAGCCTAACGAAACGTCTACAAACGTTGATACAACAAAGGTAGGCGAGTGGCAAGAGATAGTTTATCAGTTTACCGCAACACATACAGGTCACTTGGCTATAACGGGTTGGGGTACAAGTGAATATTATTTAGATGATATAACTTTGTGTGCCAAAAGTACCGAAAACATAAAAACCACCATAACCTTTGAAACTAACAATACCTTAAAGGTTGCAGATATTGAAAACTTCGCTGGTGCATCGCTGGAGTTACCTATACCCGTATCCAAAACCGATAAGGTTTTGGAGGGTTGGTATACTGACGAGGAGTTAACCAATAAATTTGAGAGTGACGTTCAGCCAAATGAGGATATTATTCTTTATGCTAAGTGGGTATCTTCGATAGGTGGTTGGACACAGGATTTTGAAACTTGGAACTCAACCTTAAATGAATACAATGCTACTAATTTTACATCAAAAACAGGCGTAACAGATACAGATATAAAAATCGAAGAGCATGATGAAGTAGGATATGCGCTTCATTATAACTCTACTGACAATTATGATAACAGGGTTGTTATAAATATTGCAAAAGATAAAGCTAATGTAAAAGATTTTATTGCTAATGGTGATACCGTTCGTATTTCGATAAAATATAAGGTTGTAAGCGGTAGCGCAACTTCATACGCAATGTTAGGTATAAATGATAGTACCAACCCAAGTACCGGGGATGTTAAGTATTTGGGTGCCGGTTATACCGAGCCGTTCACACTCTCCAGCACCTCAAATAAATGGATAACAGCAACAAAATATTTTAACATAGAAAATGAATCTAGTGATAATTTGGTAACCTTTATTTTGTTAATAAAAGGTCAAGCGGAACTTTATATCGATGATGTTGAAATTTATAACGCAAACAAAATTGGTATTGCTACCAATGCTAACGGCTATGCTGCTATCCGTGGGGCAACTATCGATAAAAAGCAAGGTGTTCGTGGTTATCACGTAATCGATAAGGATTGGCTTAATAACAATCATATAGTTGAGTATGGTTTACTTGCTGTTAAAGCAGACCTTTTAGAGGGTAATGACCTTACAGTACAGTCTGCACAGGATGTGCCTTCTATAAAACAGGCTGTTGTTTGGAATGAAACCACCAAGCCATTAGCAACCTTGTGGGCAATTAACAAAAATGAATATGTTTTCACCAGTGTTTTAACGGGTATTATTCCCGAAAACTACGGTGCGGAATATTGCGTAAGAGTATACGCAAAGGATTCTTCCGGAAATTATATTTACGCCGATGTTGCTCAATATACAATTTATGCTGTTGTTTATTCTATTTTGAATACGGCACCTGAAGATTCATCAGATTATTTGGCAGCTAAAACGGTTAAAGATGAAGATCCTACAGCATATGAAACTTGGGTCAGCTCTAATATTAACTCCTAACGTGTTTAAAATTAACTAAGTTGCAGTGGTCGTTATATATTAAAGTTCTGATTTTTTCCAATAGAGGATAAGTCGATAGTACTCAAAGATATTTTACGCAAATTGGATTTGGATAACAATTTCGATATGGAATAATTTTCCAAACGAAGTTATGTTATTACTACGTATTAAGGAATGAAAAGTTTGTTAAAAAAAGGTTTATCTATTATTTTAAGTGTAGTTTTGATTTTAACTCAACTAGTTTTGGGTAGTGTTTTAGCAAACACGTCGGAAATACAGTGGATGCAGGATTTTGAGAATTATTCTGTTTCAAGCAGCAGTCTTGTAGCATATACGTTATACACCTCGAATGGTACAGACGGCAATGCACATAGCGGTACAAAATCTATTTATCGCGCTGCCGCCAGTAATACTTATGGAGTAGCTGTTTTTCCAAATGCAACAGCACAGTCACTTGTTGCAGGAAAAGAATACGAGCTTCGTTTCTGGATAAAGATAGCATCTTCTATTACTGCAACCGGTACTATTCAGTTAATGTATTCACAAGCAAAAAATAATGCTTATACAACTGCTAAGGTTGTAGGCAGTTCTACACCAAATATTGCAATACTTAAAAAGCCTAATGAAACATCTACAAATGTTGATACCACAAAGGTAGGCGAGTGGCAAGAAATTGTTTATACATTTATTGCTACACATTCAGGCCATTTGGCTTTATCAGGGTGGGGTCCAAACGAATATTATTTGGACGATATTAGTCTTAAAGAATTAAATACTACCACTATTTCTTTTAATTCAAATGGTGGTAGTAGCGTTACTGCTATATCGGGAAAAACCGGTGCAACCATTACAATGCCTGAGTCACCTACAAAATCCGGTAATAGCTTTGTAGGTTGGTATACCGATTCGGAACTTACAACTCCTTTTACCGCAACCACCTTCCCCGATACCAGCATTACTCTGTATGCCAAGTGGAAAGAGTCTGGCGTAGTAATTCAGGATTTTGAAGGCTATGATACAACTACTGCCGGTAGACTTGCAAAATACACTCTTTACACTTCAAATGGCGCAGAT
>JAFQKE010000013.1 GCA_017397065.1 Clostridia bacterium | reverse complement strand
TCCTATATCGGTTAAAAGTCCTTTCAGTTCGGGGTAAGGCATTGCAAAGCGCTGGCTTAAATACCTAAGACTTGCAGCTAGCTCACCATCGGGTCCGCCGTACTGACTGATTATAATTTGTGCTAGTTTAGGATTGCAGTTTTTAATTTTCACAGGATATTGAAGCTTTTTTTCATATTGCCACATTTATTTTTTCGCCTCACTTTCATTTTCCCACGGCCACGGTGCGTTAAGCCAATTAAAATCGGTATCACCATACAAATCCCTTGCAGTTAATGTTCCAAAACGTTTTTCGTATTCTAAGCGATATTCCTTAGCCTGCTTTAAATAATCCTGCATACTACTGAAGGCGATTGCATCATTTTTATGGGTATCTAAATAAAGTTGCATTTCAAGTGCGGCAAACTGTGCACCCGAAAGTTTTTTTAATAGTTTTTCTCTTTCGCTCATACTGGCACCCCTTTACGGCATTCTGCCCAAAAAGGGCTTATCAAGATTAGGAAACAAGGTTCCCGCTTTTAACGCTTCGTCCCTATTATAGGTTCCCTCAATGGTTTGAAAAGGCACATACGCCATTGTGAGGGGAAGATTTTTAAGCTCTGTATTTGAAAATCTGTCCCTACCCATACCTGATGCAGATTTTGTTTTATTCCACTCTTTTTCATTACGCTCCGCAGGAGCTTTTGTTCTAACAAATTTTTCAATTCCCAGCTCCCTTGGAGATATTCCAAATTCTTTAAGGTAGTCTTCCATATTAAGCCTCCCGCAAATTATTAAGGGGATTCTCCCCTATCTTCAGTTTATTCACTTGTCCCAAAAGAGGTGAAAAGAAAAAACGCAAAAGCAAAATTTATAGCCTTTGCGTTTTCAAAAATCAAATTATTAAACTAATAGGTAACACCTATGGGGCCTACACCAAATTTACCGTTGGAATTGATAGTTACAGTAACATCTTGCGGAGCATCAAAAATTTCATTGTAGGAAATCCATACATAACCACTTTTAGTTCCGCCCGAGCAGTCGGTTTGGCTAACAACGGTTTTTCCGTTTATAATTATGTCGCCTTTACCATTTGCTTCATTGATATCAGCGGTAGATGTATCATCACATTTGTTTTGTAAGAAGATAGAAACAGAGGTTATATTTTTAAGTTCAAAGGTAATGCTTCCGCCTTCTTCACTTTCGCATCTCCAACCTCTACCTAATTTCGCTCCGTGAACGTTGGCTGCAGAGAAGTTTTGGGTTTCGGTAGGTGTGATTGTGGTATATCCGTTTTCTTCGGTGCTTGCAAGGAAGGTAGCAGTTTCATAAACATCGTTACCAAAGAAGTAATTTTCCGGTAGTGTATCGGGTACGGTTTTTATGCTGCTTACATTATTTATAATATCATCTAAATAATACTCAATAGCCGAAGCAATCATTACATGACCTGTATTACTAGGGTGTAATCCATCATGAGTTAAATCGGCATTCCAATTTACAATGCCATTATCAATGTATCTCCAAAGTGCACCATAATAATCAATTACAGGTACATTATAATGAAGCATTGAGGGTAGATGGAATTTCATAGCATTTTCACTGCGTTTTGGATTTTCGGAATCTGCTGTGGAACCAAAAACGACAGAAATTACTGCAATATTATTTTTAAGCAGTTTGCGGATTATTGTTTCGTAGGGTAATTTAAAACGGGTATCACTAGAGCCGTCGTTTACGGTGAAATCTACAAAAACTAAATCCGGATTGTATTGAAGAACATCGGTCTCAAGTCTGTGAATACCAACAAGTGAGGTTGTTGAGCCGATACCTGCGTTTACATAGGTAACGTTAATGTTCGGGAACTTGGAATTAAGCCATAACGAAACGTGTTCACCGTAACGGTTAGTATCAGAAATTCCACCACCTTGAGTTATAGAACCACCAATGCCCACAATGGTAATATCCTCGCCACGCTCAGCTTTCCTTATAACATTTGCAAGCAGAGCTTTATCGCCTTTGTTGATAATTGTGCTTTTGTTAAAGTATTCATTTTGACCTGCAATCAATGATTCTCTTACACCGTCAGAGGTTATATCCTCCTCGGGCAACGCATCATTCGTCATTATTTTTGCAAGCTTTTCTTCAACATCCCATTCTGCAACATATTGTGCGAGCAAAACAAGGTCTTTAAGGTTTTGGGCGTTATCGCCGTTTATGTCAAGTACCGATTCGTTAACGTTTTTTAAATCGGTCCAGCCTGCAAAGTGTTTTGCAAGTGTAGTAACGTCCTCAAGGTCGGTATTTCCGTTTACATCCACATCGGGTGTGATGGGAACAAGAGAATCAGTAATTAGTACTGACTTAGCAGTTAAGGTGCGATTAGCGTTTGCATTAAAGGTGTAGATTTGTTCTTCAGAAACCTTAACACCCTTTTCATACCAACCGTCAAATTTATATCCTCCGTATGGAGCGGCTACAACGCTAACCTCTTCATCAGGTGATACCGTACCGCCATTTGAGGAATATGCATAGCTATTTTCGCTGTTCACATTAATGCTATATGATGAAAAACCGCTATTATCAGATTCATAAACAGCTTCATAAATCATAAGCTCATCGATATATAAGTAGTCATTTCCTGTGTTCATATCAGAATAATATGAAAGGAAAAGTCTAAGGTCGGTATTGTCATTTGTATTAAAAACATATTTTGTTTTGTTCCACTGACCGCCAACATAGGCTTGATTAAGGGTGCCGGTATAGTCACCCATAGCATAGCATTTTGATATATTAACGGCTTCTGTGGTACCAATTGCAGATCCGTAATATCCGTCATTCATAGTTTTTGTGGCGGTTATTGCAGAAAGGGGAAGTAACCAAGAATAAGATACAACATAATCTGTATTTTCTTTTAGTCCACTAAGGGCTAAATAGATATCCTTTTGCTGACGAGCGGTGAATTTCAAAGATTTTTTACCGCTTTTGGCAAAATCCTCACTAACGTCTATTTTTACCCAAGTATCCTGAGTTTTTGCCTGAAGCCAGGAGTCGTTTAAAAAGCTTGTTCCTGTTTCAAAAAGCTCATATCCGTTTTGATTTGTAACATTATTGCTTTTGAATTTTGCAACAAACTCGCCATCCGAAAGCTTTGCGATAGCTTCGGTGGAATAGGGAGTAGATTCACCTTTTTTATACCAACCCAAGAACTCATTACCGTCGTAATTGGTTGCGGTATATGTATCACCGTTAGCTTCAATGTAGCCGTCGTCTTTTCCTTCTTCTAAACTGACAGAAAAAGTACCGGTGGATTCGTCGTCCATATCAAAATCCATATCAACATCATCTCCCAAAGCAAAAGTTGTAGTACTATAGCTAAAAATAGTTATAATACACAAGAATAATGCGAGTAATTTTCTCATAATATATCCTCCTAAAAATATATATTTTCAATAGTATTATAACATATTATACCTTTATTTCCATTGCAAATATTTACAAAAAACATTGCAAATATCCACATAACGCTTTTGCTTTTTGAAATATTTATGAATATTATAAAAAAACCTTGGCAACGTAAATTGTCAAGGTTTTTGGTATTAAAACTTATCGGTTTTTTAAATTCTGGTTAAACAACCACTTAATCATCTCGGCATCTGCGGCGGCATAGCTCCAAACATTATGGGGATAGCCTTCAAGAACTGTAAATGTTACATTCTCAGCACCTGCGGCAATAAGATTGTCATAACGTTGTTCAGAAACAGAAACAAGAACATCCTGATCTTCGGTACCGTGATACATCCAAATAGGTACATCCTTTATTTTGGTTGCATCTTCAAAATCGGTAGAATCACCGGCACTCAGATCATTGCCACGATTGGAACCGCAAATAGCTACTGCGGCGGCGATTTTTTCGGGATACTTTTCTAAAGTCTTCCATGTAGCTTCACCGCCCATAGAAAGTCCCATTACATAGAAACGGTTAGAATCACAGTTATATTTGGCTAAAACTTCATTTTCTAAAAGCTCCATAGCAACATCAAGAGTTCCCTTACCATCATCTTTATATCTCCACCAACCGGGTTTGGTATACTGACCCATTGTAGCTGCATCTTCTTTATTAACACACTGTGGTATTAAAACAATTGCCTCACTCATAGTTTTGGCATCAGTATCATAAAAAGGCTCTAACTTTTGAATAGGCTTTACATTACAGGTACCCTTGGCATCTGCACCATGGAAGAACATAACAACAGGATATTCTATATTTTTATTGTAATTTTTTGGTACAAGCAATGTGTACGGCATTTTTAGTCCATCACTGCTTACATAATTAGTAACCCTTTTATTTACAACGCCGGTTAAACCGGAGGTATAATCCATCATATCACCACCAAACTCTACATTCCAGCCAGCAAGATATTTTGCTAAATGGGTAACATCATTAAGATCTACCGTTTTATCGCCATCTACATCAGTCGCAAGTGTTTTAATATTAAGATTCTCCCAATCGGCTACGTGCTGTGCTAATTTAACAAGGTCTTTAAGGTTAAATACACCATCATCATTAAGGTCACCTGTAGCAAAATTATTTTGCTCATCAACCTCTTTTATAAATGCACTTAACTCTTCTGCCATTGTAATATGTGATGCGGCGGATGGATGAGAGTTACCACCTAATTTATCAGCTGTAAGTTTAACTGAATAGTAGCCCTTTTGCTCACCGCCTGCTTCAGCAACAACCTCTTTGGCAAGTACTTCAAGCTCCGGTTCATAGTCGATACCTGCCCAAATAATTATTGAATTAGGATTTTTCTCACGCAAAAGAGCGAGCATTTCCTTATATCCGGCTTTAACATCAGCAAGTGTTGCTACCGGGTCTGTATAGTCAGATTTATTATAAGTATACAAATCATTTGTGCCGAGTGCGGCAATAACATAGTCGGGCTCACGTGCAAAATCATAATCTGTGGTTTTATCCTTATTATAACGTAGTTTGGGATAAATATCTTGCAAATTCTCGGTTGTAAATCCGTACTTAGCGCCTCTGCCCTGCTGTGCGACGATAGACCAATCAGCACCAAGTTCTCTTGCAGTAAGATACGCATAGCCCTGCGTTACATCCTGATACTTAGGCAAAGGTGCTGATTCTTTGCTTACAACCCCGTTTTCGCCAAGATTACCATAAGCGGTAACCGCAGAATCACCTATAATTTCAATATACATATCATTATACTGCGGTGCAGGAAGAAACTCGCCTGATAAATTTATTGATTTAATACCGATAGTAGCACGCTCAATTTCGGTTTGACGATAAATTTCGAAGGTATGAGTACCGTAAGTGAGATTCTCTGCAATTGTAACTGTGGTATCACCGGTAGCGGTAATGTGACAAAAATCTCTTGCCTTTTTAACTCCATCAACAATAACAGTGAAATAACAACCGCCTTCATCACCACTTGTAAGCTTTGTTGCATTAAAAGTTACAGAAACACTGCCCTCGCACTCGGCCGAAAATTCAATACCTGAAGCAGAATAATCAACCATAAGAATATCGTTTATAATTGACGTTCTGCCTTGTGTTTTGTATTTTCCTACCAAATCAGGAATAGTAAAGGATGGATTTTCTTCATCGTCATCAGAGACTTCGGTAAATTTCTCTATAAGTTTAACATCCTTAATATCAAGTTGCATATTAGCAATACCTTTTGGAAGCCCAAATGCGAATGCAACAACCTGATTACCTTTATTGTTATCATCATCAATAGCTGTAAAGGTAGCGGTTAATTTAACCCAATCCTTATAAACCTCATTAGGAGAAGCATCATTACAAATGCTATAGTGTTGGGAACCAAAGATTGAATATTTGGTTACTGTATAGGGTGCGGAATCACCAATAGTCCAATCCCAAGTAAATGCAGTACGTCTAATTATAGTTGTATCGCCGTTACCGCTATATGCATACTCGTTTTGACCCTCTTTATGACCGTCTGTAACCTTGCCGGTTTCAGAATCTACGGTTGGTTGATAAATGGCAATCTTAGGATAGAGCTTGATGGTATCGGCAACATAGCTGGCACTCTCACTTGGAACTCGTGCATAAAAGCTAAGCTCATACTGATTACCGGGAACTAGTGTAGCCGGTTCGCTGTAAACATAAGCGGCTTTAGCGGTATCGCCGGTATTAAAATGGCAATAATCGTTTACACCGTCTGAGTCTTCATCCATATATGTAGCCCTTGTGGCATTACTTCGAACCCATTTTGTGCTACTTGAGAAGTCAGAATTAAACAAAACTTCACCTTCCACCTGCTCTTTTACTTCACCAACAAGCTTAATGTCATCAATATAAATTGAATCCTCTGCCTGAGTGTAGGAGCTTCCGGAAGTGTTTGGCGTTGAAGTACAATCAAACTTTATTATAAACTCTTCATAAGCATCTAAATCGCTTATGGTAAATTTAAAGCTGGTGTTTATCCAATCACCCGTTGCGTTTGTTGCTGTATGGATTCCGCCGATATTTGTTGAGGCACTTTTTACTGTCTCACCCGTACTTGGGTTCCAACCTGCCAGTCTTAAATATCTTAACTGACGGGCTTTAGTTTCAGTATATTCAAGCATCTTCCAATTTATAGAAAACTCATACTCTGAATTTTCTACAAGCTTGCTTTTATCTAAAGGAATATATGAAACATTATATGGTGTAAATACTTTAGCAGATTTGTTGCCTGTTGCGGCATCTTCCTCTGTAATTTGGTATTTTGGCCAAGTGGAGGTTGTGCCGTTTTTAATAACAGTTGTTACATCTGACAAGGTTTCAAAGCCTTCAGAGAAAACAACGCCCGGCTCGCTTTCTTCGGGGGCTACATAGCTTGTGTTTACCATTCTAACGTCCTTTATATCGAACATACAATCCGCCATATTTGTGCTCTTATTTAATGCAAAATAAAGAGCAATTGTTTGAGCTCCGTCATTATCATCAGATGCAGATGCGGTGAATTTAACGGTTACCTTTGTCCAATCTTTATAAACTTCATCAGGACTCACGTGTGCACAAACGATGTCATGAGTTGAATCTAACATCGAATAACCTTTTCTGTTATATGGAGCAAATTCACCACTGATTTGCCAGGTTGAAATTAAATCTGTACGACGGGTAAGGGTTGTACCATTTGAATAACTGTAAGAATATTCATTTTTACCTGTCGAATGGTTATCTGTAACCTGAGTTCCATCACTGTTTAATGTTGGTTGATAAATAACAAAAAGTGGATAATTCTTATATGTATCGGTATGGAAAGCTTTACTCTCCTCAGGTATACGGGCGTAGAAAGAAAGCTCATAATCATTGCCGGGAATAACCTGACCCGGGGTGCTTCTAAGTGCTACGTTAGCTGTACTTAAACCGGTAAGACGGGCAAAATCGTTTACTCCGTCATTATCTTCATCCATATAGGCAACCTGTGCAGGAGTGCGTTTAGTCCAGTTTGTGGTAGAGCTAAAATCAGATTCAATTATAACCTCGCCTTCGGCGTCGGGAGCCTCTGCCTTTTTAGGTAATTCTGATTTAAAGGTATCATCCTTAATGGATTCAATAAAGGCAGAAAGCTCTTCTGCCATAACTGCATGGCCTTCCGCAGAGGGGTGGCTACTGGCACCATCGTTATTCTGGGTAACCTTAACGTTATACACGCCGTATTCCGCTCCACCTAAATCGGTCACAACCTTTTCAACATATTTATCTACTGCATTTGTCATCATACCGTGCACCCAAATGATTTTAGCATTAGGATTTTTCATGCGCATACGTCTTATAAAATAATCAAATGCTTCGTAAATATCATCTTCGGTTTTGCCGTTTTCTTCCGCTTTGCTTACATCATTGGTACCAAGGCCAATAACAACATAGTCAGGCTGACGGGCAAAATCATAAAGAGTATTCTTATCATTATAATAGCCTACATAATCATAAACGGTGTTCATAGTCTGACCACCCCAATAAGCACCCATACCTGCAACAGATACAACCGACCAGTCGGTATCAAGATGCTCAGCGGTTAAATAGGTAAGCCCCTGGGTAACATCCTGATAAATCGGCATAGAAGAATATGTTTTATCAATAGCGTTATCACCAATGGCTCCCCAACCGCCCCACTGTGATGCACCAACAAATTCTATATAGGTATCTTTATTTTGAGGAGCATCTAAAAGCTCACCGCTTAAAGTGATGCTTTTGAAGCCTAAATAGGCGTGGGTAATTTCATTTTGACGGTAGATTTTAAAGTTGTGTTCACCAAGCTCTAAAGCTTCAGCAATAGTTATTGTTACGTCACCGGTTGTAGTGATTTTGCAAACATCTCTTTCCTGTCTAACTCCATCAATAATAACCGTAAAATAGCAGCCACCAAACTCATCAAGGACAGCCTGATCGTCAGAATGGAGCTTTATTACATTAAATGTAACAGAAACATCACCGCTACAATAGGCGTTAAACTCAATACCCGTTGCAGGATAATGTGCTAAGAGAATATCGTCCTTTAAAACGGTTCTTCCCTGTGTTTTGTACTTGCCTGCAAGCTCAGGCATAGTAAGCGTTTTGGTTGTAAGGTCATAACCTGTTGTATCTGCATAAACATGAGCAGAAAAAACAGTTGTTATAAATAAACAAACAACCAATAAAACTGACAATAACTTTTTCATTATATCTCCTCCTAAAAAATATATTTGTACTTATATAATAACATATTATATTTGCAATTTCATTGCAAATGAATACGAAAAAACATTGCAAATATCACCATGACACCTGCAATGTTTATATAAAAATATTCCCCCAAAAAATTGGGGGAATAAAAGATAATAACTAAAAATTATTTAATCATACTTGCAACTTCATCTGCAAAGTTATCAGAACGTTTTTCAATTCCTTCGCCCTTTTCAAAACGAACAAAGCTTGCAACGCTGAGCTCTGCACCGAGAGCTTTAGCAACTGATGCTACATAGCCCTTTACATCGCCATCAAAGAGGTCTGAACGAACAAATGCCTGTTCAAGAAGACAAACTTCCTTAAGCTGCTTTGCAATACGACCCTGAACGAGTCCGCCAAAAATCTTGTTCTCGGTAATTTCAGCCTTGTGAGCAACAGCAATCTCAACGAGAGTTGCATATGCTTCCTTAGAAATGAAGTTAACGAAGTTCTTTCTCTGTTTCTGGTCAAGACCCTGATAAACATTGATATCTTCATCGTTCCACTTCTTGCTGTCAATAGCCTCATTGATAAGGGTTGTGAGGATGGGGATAGGAAGTGAATCAGGCTTGTTGAGAGCACTATCAACAGTGATAGATTCCATCTTAGCAAGCTCCTCTGCAGACATATCACTCTTGCTGAGATATTCAGGATTCATAGCTGCAACCTGCATTGCGATGTTTTTACCCATTTCTGCAAATTCAGTTTTTGCTGCAGTTGCATCATCTGTATTGAATGCAACGATAACACCTACTGAACCGCCTGCGTGGATATAGGTTGCTGTATGACCTTCAACAACAGTAAATCTTCTAACCTTCATATTCTCACGAAGAGCAAGGAAAACTTCCTGAACTTCTTCTTCAACAGTTTTGTCTGAATCTACTGCTTTTGTAGCAAGAAGAGCTTCAACATCAGCGGGTTTTGCAGCAAGAACTGTTTTAGCAACCTTAGCAGAAAGCTCGATGAAAGGAGCGCCCTTAGCAACGAAGTCTGTTTCGCAGTTGAGCTCTACAATAGCGCCTGCTGTAGCGTCTGAACATGTAGCAACAATACCCTCTGCTGCAACACGGCTAGCCTTCTTAGCTGCAGAAGCAAGTCCCTTTTCTCTTAAGAGCTCAACAGCTGCATCCATATCGCCATCGGTTTCTACTAATGCTTTTTTACAGTCCATCATGCCGCAACCGGTTTTCTCACGGAGGGCCTGTACGTCTTTAGCGGTAAATGCCATTTTTATTTCCTCCAATTAAATTAGTAAGTTTAAAAATTATTCTGCTGCCTCTTCGGTAGCTTCCTCTGCCTCAGCCTCGGGAGCGGTCTGCTCGCCCTGACGACCTTCAATAACAGCCTGAGCAATTGTATTAGCGATAAGCTTAACGGCACGGATAGCGTCATCGTTACCGGGGATAACTGCATCGATCTCATCAGGATCACAGTTGGTATCAACAATAGCAATAATCGGGATGCCAAGCTTCTTAGCTTCCTGAACTGCGATTCTTTCTTTTCTGGGGTCAACAATGAACATTGCGCCGGGGATTTTCTTCA
The DNA here is from genome assembly GCA_017397065.1 of Clostridia bacterium. The sequence goes on along the minus strand of JAFQKE010000013.1, from coordinate 26,021 downwards.
TCTCTTTAATTCCGCCAAGGAATTTCTCAAGTTTTTCAATCTCTAAATTAAGTTTGATAACTTCCTTTTTGGGAAGGAGCTCAAAAGTACCGTCCTGCTCCATAGTGCGAAGCTGATTTAAACGCTCAATTCTACGACGGATGGTACGGAAGTTTGTGAGCATACCGCCGAGCCAACGAGCATTTACGTAAGGCATAGAGCAATTGATTGCCTCTTCCTTAACGGAATCCTGAGCCTGCTTTTTGGTACCAACAAAAAGAATATCGTCGCCAGCAGCTGCGATATCACGAGCAAAAGCATAAGCCTCGTTTAACTTCTTTGCGGTTTTCTGAAGGTCGATAATATAAATACCGTTACGCTCGGTAAAAATATACTCGGCCATTTTGGGGTTCCAACGACGGGTCTGATGACCGAAATGTACGCCGGCCTCCAAGAGTTGTTTCATAGATACTACTGATGCCATTTTATTTTCCTCCTAGGTTTTTCCTCCGTTATGCGTCATCTTTGGCGGTTTTTCTTTTTGATAAGCATCGCTCAAAAAGTCACCTGCCCCGTCAATCGGCATAACGTGTGTAATATTTACTGCAAAACACAGTGGCTCTATATTATGCAGCTAGAGTATTATATCACAGAGTTTTACTATTTTCAAGCACTTTTTTATATTTTCTAACAATTTATTAAATAAAGCAGCAGCACAGGCTCCGACCTTGGTAGAATTGTATAATTATTCCTAAAAAAGCAAAAAACAAGGGAAAGGCAAATGCCCTTCCCTTGTTATAAACTACTTAGATTTAATTATGATCTAACAGCTTTTCTTGTAGCTACCATAGCAACAAATGCGCCTGCGGTTACGAGAACAACCATCATAATTGCATTGTTACCAGTTTGAGGAGCTTTGTCAGAATCGTTTTCTTCTGTGTCTTCGCCACCCTCTAAATCTGTGTCATCATAAACTGCCTCAACAACGAGATCGCCAAGAGGACGGATAACGAGTGTATCAGATGTTAAGGTACCGGAAACGATTTCATAATCACCGGTGATTTCCCAACCTGTGTTATCATCCAAAGTAAGAGTGATGGTGTCGCCATCTTCAACATCTTCAGTTGTAGTAACTTCTTCACCGTCAACAATAGTAGTGATTTCAACGGTATGAATTACTTTACCACCGGGGCTATCTAAAGCTAAAGTAGGAACAGCCATAAATGTAGCAAGAATTACAACAGAAAATAAAACAGCTAAAAACTTTTTCATAATATTACCTCCATATTAAATTCACTATTTGCTTGTATTATAACACAACAAATTCAAAAAGTAAATAGTTTTTTTAATTTTTTTTAAATTTCTCCAAAAAGCCATAATTTCATAATCAAAGAAATTGAAGTAGTGCTATAAACCGGGATGATTTTTAAATCACTATATTCTTTTACACTTTGATATTGAACCCCCTGTACAAGGCCTGTAACATACATAGGAATAAATTTTTCATTAGCCTTTTTTGCAAAATCCTTAAACCTTTGTGACCCGGTGCTAAGAGTGCCGGAATGATAAGGAGTGAAAACAATCGCTTTAACTCCATCTAATGAGTAGTTGTACTCATCAAAAGGAGAAACGGTTATATTTAGAATTCCCGAAGTATCGCAGAACGTTTTTATTTTGGCAGGCGTGATTTCCTCATATTTCAAATCCTGATTTAAACAAAAATTCCCATCCTTATATGTTGCATAAACCCCGTTCAGGCTGAAAATCTTATGGTCATACTCGGCATGACGAAGCAAATTTGATGGTCGATGAATATCTGCCGTTACAAGATCATTGGAATAGCTTACATACACTCCCCTGCCGAGTTTTTGTTTTATAAACTCAACAGCTACCGAAAAATTGATATTTCCGTTTGAAAGAGGATGTTCAAGCGGATGATTTGCCGACACAAAAACTATAGGCTTTGTGTTAGTGCCAAAACAATATTCCGCAGCAACAGCCGAATATTGCAGGGTATCGGTACCGTGTGCCACTATAACTCCGTCACAATCAGAGCTTATGGTCTCTTCCAACGATTCGATCAGTTTATTTAATATTTCGGCAGACAAATTTTCACTTAATATTGTATAGGGATTAGATGTTACAAACTGAACATCTCTACCATATTTGCTAACATAATTATTGATAAGAGTATAGGGAGCGGATTCGGTAGGAGTAATATATCCGTTTTTCATAGCGCTACCAATGGTGCCCCCTGTAAAAACAACACAAATTTTCATAAAATCAACCTAATAAAGCTTAACATCTTCCCAAAGGCGTTCATAGTATGAACGTATTGATTCATCAATATCCTTAAAATATTGCACTTTTGGATAGCTTTCCTCATTTGGATAAAGATATTCATTACCCTTTAAAGAATAATCATCATTATTCATAACATCGGTATGGGGTGAGGCATACATAACATATTCAGCAACTTCCAGAGCTATTTCGGGCTCTAAGAGGTAATTTATATACATCATAGCCGCCTGATAATTTCTACTGGTTTTTGGTATGCAGATTGAATCTACAAAAATATTAACACCCTCTTTAGGGTAAACAAACTCTAAATCGGGATTATTATCCTGCATAAGCAAAAAATCGCCTGCATAATAAGGAGCTATAGCCGCTTCGCCATCCTCCATTTTTTGATAGATTTCATCCATAACATATGACTGCAAAATAGACTTTTGCTCTTTTAGCTTTTCGGCTGCGGCATCCCACTGGTTGCGGTCAGAAGAATTTAAATTATATCCCAAAAGCAGCTGTGATACCGCAAAAGCATCACGTGGATTGTTAAAATTAAGAATATTATCTTTATATTTTTCATCCCACATAATACCCCAGCTATCCGGCTTTTCTTTCACTACAGATGTGTTATAAATAAGCCCTACCATACCAACACAGTAGGGAACCGAATATGAATTCTCAGGGTCAAAATAAAGCCCTTTGTATTTACTATCAATATACTTATAGTTAGAAAGCGAAGCAGTATCTATGGGCTGCAGCATATTCTCCTTTTTCATTCTTTCAATCATATAGTCAGATGGGATTACTATGTCGTAAGAAACTCCGCCGCCTTTGAGCTTGGAATACATTGCTTCATTGCTCTCATAGTTGGTATAGTTTATTTCTATGCCGGTAAGTCTTGTAAATTCCCTATTAACATCGAGGGAGCCCTCGGTACCATCGGGGAGATATTCTCCCCAGTTAAAAACATTGATTGTGGTACCGGCAAGCTCCTTTGTGTATTCGCCTTCATATTCAATTCTGTTGGCATCTTCAGAAAAATCAATATCAACATCAACGCCAACCCCTCTTTTGGGGGCCTCTTCTTCACTACATCCGCAAAGAGTAAGAGCCAAAATCAAAAGTAAGGCTATTGCCGCAAAAACAGATTTTTTCATAGTTTTGCCGCCTCCTTTTTCTTTTCACTGCGTGCCTGTGCTACATTTATCAAAATTAAAAGTACAAGAACGCTTAAAAATATAAGGGTAGAAAGGGCGTATATATCGGGTGTAACACGCCTTTTGGTCATTGAAAAGATTTTTATGGGAAGAGTTTGGAAATCGGGACCTGTGGTAAAATAGCTTATAACAAAATCATCAAGTGAAAGGGTAAAAGCCATTATAAGCCCTGTGAAAACTCCCGGTGCAATTGATGGAAAAACAACCTTAAAAAATGATTGTAAAGGTGTGCAGCCCAAATCTCTTGCCGCCTCAGACAAGTGCGGATCGGTCTGCCTGAGTTTTGGCAATACCGAAAGTATTACATATGGAAGATTAAATGTAACGTGTGCTATAAGCATTGTGCCAAAGCCCAAAACATCCTCAGCACCAACCATTTTACCTACAAAAACAAAAAGCAGCATAAGTGAAATACCCGTAACAACATCGGGATTCATCATAGGTATGTTAGTTGCTGTCATAATTGTTCTACGAACAAAACGGCGTTTCATTTGAAAAATTCCCACTGCACTTAGTGTACCCAAAACGGTGGCGATAAGCGAAGAAGCAACCGCTAATATAAGGGTGTTTTTGAGTGCCTCAATGGTTGAGCTATCATTAAGCAGCTCACCATACCATTTTAACGAGAAACCACCAAAAATAGATGTACTGCGAGCAGAATTAAAAGAGAAAATAATCATTACCGCTATGGGTGCGTACAAAAACACCATAATGAGGGCGGTATAAATTCTTGAAAAGGTTTTCATACTATAACCCCTCCCCCATCTTCGTCCTTATCGGCAAAATGATTCATAACTGCAAGGCTTATTAAAATAAGCACCATTAAAACAAGCGAAATCGAGGCTCCTAAATTGTAGTTATAGGCCGATTGGAACTGCATTTCAATAACGTCGCCAATGAGCATTGTTTTACCGCCGCCAAGCTTTTGAGAAATATAAAACGTGCTTACGCAGGGAACAAAAACCATAGTGATGCCCGAAATTACACCCGGCATACTAAGGGGCAAAATAACCTTGCGAAGTCGCATAAAGGGAGATGCACCTAAATCGTCTGCCGCCTCTAGAAGGGAGTGGTCGAGCTTTAGCATTGCGGTGTAAATTGGCAAAATCATATATGGCAAAAAATTGTAAACCATACCCAAAATTATAGCACCGGGGGTATCTATGAGCTTAATAGGCCCTATTCCAATTTTTCCAAGCAGATTATTTACAATTCCGGTGCGTGCCAAAATGGTTATCCAAGAATAAGTACGAATAAGAAAGTTCATCCACATAGGAAGCATTATAAGCATACTGAGCATTCTTTTTGGTCCGGCCTTCATATTAGACATAAAGTATGCTAGCGGATAGGCTATTATAAGGCAGATTATTGTTGCCTCGACCGAATACAAAAGAGAAATACCAAAGGTTTTTGCATACCTTGGAAGCTCGGCAATATTATCAAAGGTAAATGCACCTGTTTTATCGGTAAAGGCATAATAGGCTACCATAAAAAGGGGCACAATAATAAATATAACAGACCATACTGTATATGGAGTACAGATTATGGGATTGTAATTTTTAGGTTTTAGTTTTTTAACGCCGGTGTTTTTCAACTATCCGCCCTCCTTTTTAAATTGGTTGCGTAGCAAAACGGCAACTATAAAAACAATTAACTTACAACTTTTGTTGTCCTGCGGCAAGCTATTGGTGGTTGTATAGATATTTACAACGTTTGTAAAACAAACCGATAGTTTTAGCCGTCAGACAAAACGATAGTCATAAACTGTAAGCTATTCTTCCTCTTCATCCAAATCGGAGAGATGTTCGATTTCATCACTAAAGGTACTGTAATCACCATACATACCCGAATATTTAGACTTTTTCATAACGTGGATAGCGTCCGGTTCAATAAACAGGCCTACTTTATCCCCTACTTTGTTCTCGTCGGTGGTTTGAATCATCCACTTAAAGCCGCAAACATCAACAATAATTTCATAGTGCACGCCGAGGAAGGTGACAGAAGTAACCTCGCCCTCCAGCATACCTTTATCTAAAGGTACAATATCCACATCCTCAGGGCGGATAACAATATCTACCCTTTCGTTTTCGGCAAAGCCGCTATCAAGGCACTCAAACTCCCTGCCGTTAATAACGGCGAGAAAATCCTTTTTCATAACACCGTCTAAGATATTACTCTCGCCAATAAAATCGGCAACAAAGGCATTTTCGGGCTCATTGTAAATATCCTGAGGGGTGCCAATCTGCTGAATGATACCCTCGTTCATAACAACAACGGTATCAGACATAGCAAGTGCTTCTTCCTGGTCATGCGTAACGAACACAAAGGTAATACCAAGACTTTTTTGAATGTTTTTAAGCTCCACCTGCATATCCTTACGGAGCTTTAAATCCAAAGCAGCAAGCGGCTCATCCAAAAGGAGCACCTTTGGTCGATTTATAATAGCACGTGCTATGGCAACACGCTGCTGCTGACCGCCCGAAAGCTTGGCGATATTGCGTTTTTCATATCCCGAAAGATTTACAAGCTTTAAAATATCGGTAACGGACTTTTTTATTTCCTTTTCAGGAATTTTTTTAACCCTTAAACCAAAGGCAACATTTTCATAAACGTTAAGATGAGGGAACAAAGCATAACGCTGAAAAATAGTATTCACCTGACGTTTATGGGGAGGAAGATGGTTAATAATTTCGCCATCAAACAAAACATCACCCTCGTCGGGACGGACAAAGCCTGCAATAACTCTAAGGGTTGTGGTTTTACCGCAACCCGAAGGACCCAAAAGGGTAACAAACTCTTTGTCTTTGATTTTAAGATCAATCTGATCTAAAACCTTTTCCTCATCGAAGGTGACAGAAATATTTTTAAGTTCAATTACATTTTTCAACTTTTTACAACTCCCTTTGCGGACACAAAGTGCCGCGAAAACTTTTAAAGTTCTACGCGATACCCGCGGTTTCTCTGATTAAATGCCCTCCGCAAAGGGTTTTTCATAGCTCTCTCACAAAAAATGCGGAAGCTACGGCATTAAATCTTGAAGCCGCTTTTTTAACTCTTTCGCCTTAATAATTTTACAGGTGGAAAACACTCCCCATAGTAAATTATTCTAATCTATAATATACAACTAAATGTGCCAAATGTCAACAATTTATTTGCATTACAAAAAAATTGTCCACTTGGATAAATATGGTAATATTCATTTATAACATCATAGGTTTCTTTAAGCTTATTTATAAATTCATTTCGTTTCATATTTTTCACCGCTAACTTCTTTTATAATATTCTTATTTTTATACCGAAGTGCAGGCACTCCCGTATTCTTTTTAAAGGTTTTCATAAAGTGAAGCTCGTCTGAAAATCCGCTTGAAAATGCGACCGATTTAACCGATAGGTCGGTTGTTTTAAGTAGCTGGCAAGCGTATTCAATGCGTTTTTGATTCAGATACTTTATAAGAGTTGTATTATACTTTTCCTTAAAAAGGCGCAGCAGGTGCGGATGACTTATACCCACCTCCACACAAAGTGAAGATATGCTGAAATCGGTGCGTGTGTAGCCTTCGTCTATAACCCTTTTTACATACTCAATACCGGTATCCGGTTGAATTACGGTAGAAATCTCCATAAGCTTATAAAAAGTAGAAAGCACACCAAAATAGCCACCGCCCGCTTTAAGCGTTTCAAAGCAGTTTTTAAGGATATACCTGATTTTTTCACGGTTTTTACAGTCCTTTACGGGGGTATCAAAGCCTAATAAATCGCCGTAATGTTCGCTTATACCTCCCCTGAAAGCAAACCATACATATTCCCACGGCTCTGCTTCATCAGGGTAGTATTCAATCGTGGTATTGGGCTTAAGAAAAAACATCTGCCCACCCTTTATTTTATAAGTTTTTTCGCCGGTTATCAATTTACCCCTACCCGACAACACAAAATGCCAGGTATAAAAGCTTTGAACTCTGGAATTTTTGTCCGGCGTGTACTCCCTTGAAAAATTATGATAACCTATATTAACTATTCCAAAATCACCATCAAAAACAAATTGACGGCTTGTTACCGCTTCATCAATAAATTTTTCCATAAAAAATCACCACAAAATCATTATATCACAATGTTTTCAGTTTGTAAATGATAAAAAAAGACAGTTTTTTGATATTTTTATGCATTGCCTTTTTCGGCATACAGAATTATTATATAAGCAGAAAAGGAGCTGATTTAAAATGATAAACGCTTGCGTAGTAGGTTTGGGTAACCGAGGCTATTCTCTTATACAAAATGTACTTGTAAACAATGACGATATAAATATAATTGCTGTTTGCGATATTTATGAGGATAGAATTCAAAAGGCTCAAACACATGTTAAAGAAAGAAAGGGCAACGATGCTAAAGGATACTCTGATTACAAAGAAGCTCTTAACCACGAAGGCCTAGATGCTGTTTACGTATTCACCGGTTGGGAATACCATACCGAAATTGCAATTTATGCAATGGAAAAGGGAATTGCTGTTGCAAGTGAGGTTGGTTGCGAATATTCTCTTGATAGTCTTATGAGGCTTGTTGAAACTCAGGAGAGAACCGGCACACCATATATGTTTATGGAAAACTGCTGCTATAATAAGGATGAACTTTTAGCCACTGCAATGGCAAGAAAGGGTATGTTTGGCGAGATTGTGCACTGTTCAGGTGCTTACGGCCACGATTTAAGAAAAGAGGTTTCCCACGGCCTTATAAACCGTCACTACCGCTTTAAAAACTATGAAAACCGTAATTTAGAAAACTACCCCACCCACGAGCTTGGCCCCATTGCAAGACTTCTTAACATAAATAGAGGCAACCGTATTGTTTCGGTATCAGCTTTTGCTTCAAAAGCGGCAGGCCTTAAAGAATATATCAAAAACTGCGAGGACGCAGATGAGGTAATGAAGAATACCGAATGGAAGCAGGGTGATATTGTAACCACCGTTATCACCTGTGCAAACGGAGAAACAATACTTCTTCGTTTAGATACCACTCTCCCCCGTTCTTACAGCCGTGAATTCACCGTAAGAGGTACTAAAGGTCTTTACACTCAGGAAAACAATTCGGTTTATTTAGATGGCGAGAAAGAATACTGGGAGCCTGTTGATTACAACAAAGCTACTATTGATAACGCCAAAAACTACGAAGAAGAATTTTTACCTGAAATTTGGAAAAATATCACCCCTGAGGAAATGGAACGTGGACACGGCGGTATGGACTGGTTTGTTTACAAAGCTTTTTCAGATAATCTTAAAAGCGGCAAGCCTATGCCTATAGATGTTTATGACGCTGCTACTTGGATGGCAGTTTCGGTTCTTTCTGAAATGTCAATAGCCGCAGGCGGTACACCCCAGCTTATGCCAGACTTTACAAAAGGCAAATGGCACCTTAGAAAACCCGAGGATGTTATAGAGCTTTAATTTAAATGTAAATATGTAAATATGTAGATATACAAAAATGCGTTACAGAGTGTTTAAATTCTGTAACGCATTTTGTTTTATTTAATGAGTTCTGAAATCAAGCTTACCTAAGGGATATTCTTCCTCAACCAATCGGTCAAGCTCGGCCTCGTCTGTTATGCCTGTTTTCTTGGAAATGATGTTCCCATAAAGCTCACGCCACAAATCCGAAAGGTCTGTATCGGCCTCCTTCATATCGGGCATTTCAAAATCGGGATTCAAAATTTTGGCAGCTTCATCGTATTCACCTTTTTTCATAAGGGCTGATGCATAGTAAAGACGAAGTCGGCCATCATTTTTAAATTCTTCGGGAGCCGTTTCAAAGGCTTTTATCCAAAGGTCCGGCTTATCTGCTCGCAGATAGGTTGTTGCGGCATCAAGCCAGATTCCACGGCAATTTTTCTCTAGCTCTAATGCAGCAGTTATGTAATGGACAGCCTTTTCAATATCCACATATTCATTACGCCATATCATTGCGAGATTACGATTTACCCAAGCGGTGTTTCTATGCTCCAAGGATTTTTGAAAAGCGGATTTTGACTCATCCAACCTACCGTTTGCATAAAGCATAACACCGAGATGCATATATGAATACCAGTTATGGTTTTTAGGATTTTCAAGTGATTTTTCAAGGCGGATAAGCCAAGGCTCATCCACAACGTAACCAAGTGGGGCATCCTCTGCTCTACGCTCCGCAAGACTGCCTTTCTCTAAAAGATGAATCCATTCTCTTTGGACTTCGGTTAAAGAAAACTCGGGAAACTCAAAGGTTTCAGACAATGTTTGCACATTTTCAGCAAGACGTCGGGCATTTTCAAGAGCACCAAAGCCCGAACCTATATGCAAAAACTCCAACGGTGTGGAATCCATATCCTTAAGAACCGAAAGTTTGCCCTGCATATCTCCGTTAAAGGATTTTGAAAGGGCTACTTCAACCTCTTTGATAGCACCATTCCATTCGCCGTGCATTGTATCGCTTTTACCACTGAATGCACCGTATCCCTCAACCCAGCTCCAAACCTCACCTGCCGGCATAGGAATATGCTCAAGCTGTGTGCGGGCAAGACCGGCCTGAATTTCAATATAACCGCTATTTTCACCATTAGAAAGGAAGTTGTTCCAGTTTTTACCACCGGCACCCTTTCCCCAAACAAAAAGCTTTCTGCCCTTTAGTTCTTTTGTGGAGCACTGTAAAAGTCCATAGCCGCTTTTATCTACCGCAGCAATCCATTTTTGCTCGTCATCGGGGATGCGATAAAAGAAATCCAAAGAACGTTTCATATTATTTGGATAACTTACATCGGTATCAAATGAGTTGGGTATGGATGAATGATCTAAAACATAGTGATTATTTCCAAAGTAATTTATAAAGCATTCTTTTGTTGGTACTATAACACGAGTTTCAGCCTTTTCGGGAACAGCAATATTGCTCCACCAATACATCCATATTTCTTTGCCTGTGCGATTCTCAATTCTTGGACGGATATAAAGCATTTTAGAGTTTTCAGGAAGCCATGCATCGAATCCATATGCTACCCCTCTGATACGCTCATACTCATAAAATCTGACTCCAACGGTACCATCCTGCATTTTGATTTTTCTCGCAAAAAGGCTGTCGCAGGTAAGCGGATTGTGACCTTTTATAGAAACGTTGAACTCAACACCACCGCTGAACCAAGCGTTGCGAAGAGCCAGATTGCCGGGTTGAAAAACAGGATTACAGTAAAGCAAATCCATACCCGTTTCTTTATCTATAAGTGACCAAAGTCTACCACCAAGCTCCGGCAGAAAGGTTGCCTTTAAAAAATCATTCTCCAAAACAACAGCACGGTAGACTTTATCGGCACGGTTGCGATCGTATCCGTTTTGTTCGTTATATGGAAGAAGGGTTGGAATCATACCATCGCCAATATGCTTTTTATCTTCATCGGATACATTTTCAGTAACCTCAATTTTCGCATGAATATAGGCATTGTTTTTAATATCAGGCAGAGGATTTTCCTTGCCCATATTAGCCGAGGGAATAACATAAGGCTCTATATAACATTTTGTCATAGTTCATCATTCCTTTAGTAAAAGAAATCCACTCATTAGAGTTGCTCATAAAATATCATTATAATTATATTACTGTTGTGTTCACCATTCAATGCACAAAAAAGCCAAAATTTGTATAATTTGTCCCTTTTTTGTTATTTACTCTTTCAAAAAAATAAGTAATATGATACAATTATTAAAAATCATATGAGGTGAAACTATGCAACTTTTTCACGACATAAGAATAGGACGAATTTCTGTTATCGTTCAAAAGTCAGAAAAACCCAATTTTGTTTTCAACTGTGTAGGCAGAAATTTTGACGGATTTATTTTTATAACCGATGGTGATGGCACATTTGCAGATGCTTCGGGCGAGTTTGAGATAAAACGTGGTTCGGTTTTGCTGCTGGAGGAAAACTCAAAATATGTTTTTAAAGGCGGAAATAAGGGCATTACATACATTACAACCGGCTTTGCATTACACCCAACCGGAGGATTTAGTGCACTTACACTCCCCACACTTATTGATACGGGAAAGCATCCGTATATTTTAAAGCAAGCCGAAGATATGCTTAAGCTTTGGGAAAACCGCTCCCCCTTTTACATTATGGAATCCAGACTTTTATCCGAGAGGATACTTCTTGACCTTATAAATATATGTCAGAATGCAACATCAGGATTTGAATTTGGCGGCAGACTTTCCCCCTCACTTATCTACATTCATCAAAACTATGATAAAAATATATCTAATGAACAGTTGGCCGCTCTTTGTGATTTGAGCACAACCCATTTCAGACGTCTTTTTAAAGAGCAGATGGGTATATCTCCTATGCATTATCGTGAAAACATACGTCTGCATTGGGCAATAAAAATGCTTGAGAGTCAGATGTTTACAATTTCTGAGGTGGCAGATAAGCTGGGCTATTCAGATATTTACCACTTCAGCAAGGTTATAAAAAGGCATACAGGCAACCCTCCCTCCTACTATAAAAAGTAATTTATTTTGTTCTAATATGTGATAAATAAACATTTTATGTGAAAAATAAACATGTTTTTTTGTTTTTATTGACACAACATTACTTTTTATATAAAATAAAATTATAATGCTAAATATAATTATGATTTGGCTAAAAAAGGAGAGTATTTATGAAAAAATTTCTAGCGTTACTTTTAACTGTCTGCCTAATGGTGACAAGTGTGTTTACCGGTTCGGTATATGCTCTTTATGATGTGGATGTGGATATGGATATGGGTATGGGTATGGATACGGAGGAAGAAATCGCAGATTACTCTACATCGTTTGAGGAATATACTGTTGGAGAGTCTGTGGTTCATACTGACCAAAGCACTCAGTTCCCTTCCGTCGGTGAATGGGGCGGAATTAAAACCGCAGGATATAGAGGTCAAACCTTTGCAGGCACCTTCTATGATAATCAGGGTAACGTACATACCCAATATGCAACGGGCAGTTATTCATCCGCAATAACCGTAACAGCTTCATCCGATTATTTCTATTCGGGAAGCAAATCTCTTTATTTCAAAGGTTCCGGTTGGGCTTTTGCAACGGCTATTGAAAATGTTAAGCCCGGCAAAACCTATACGGTATCTTACAGAGTTAAACGCAGTCCTGCTGATACAAGCAGAACTCACATTAAAGCCACCGCCGTTTTAACCACTCTTAATATTGGTAACGGTGACGGCGTTAATGAAACTTTCAAAAACCACGTTTGCAATCTTTATAGCACTCTCTCACTCGTTAATAAAAAGAATATAGATATTTCAAACGATACTTGGAATCTTGTTACAATGGAGTTTACCGTACCTGAAAAGGCAACAAATCTTACTACTGTTTATTTGGTTATGGATTCAACCGGCAGCGGTACAAATATTGTTAATCAGTTCTATATGGACGACCTTACCGTAGCCGAAAAAAAGGAAGAAATTATAATTGATGAAATTCCGGTTGAATTTGTAAATACTAAAGGTGAAACCACCGAAAGCGCCAACGCTTACGGTGAGGTTGAAATTGACACAAATGATGATAATACAGTAAATCTTACGGTAAAATATGTTGACTCATTTGCTTATGATTTCTTAGGCTGGTATGATGCAGATGGCGAGCTTGTAAGCCAAGAAAAGGCAATAAAAAATGTTGCCGCTGAAGATGCAGTAGGTTATACCGCAAAAATTAAAGATACAAACATTTATACTGCCGCATCATACGAGGGATATTCAGCAGGTGCTTCTCTTGCTCACACCGACAAGACCACGCCTTTCCCCATTGATGGTCAGTGGGGTGGATTCGCTTGGGCGGGCTACCGCAAGCAAACCGTTGCAGGAACCATTTATGACAATCAGGGTAATGCATACACCCAAACCGCAGGCGGTACATATTCAAACGGTGTTACCGCTACTGTTTCAACAGATTATGCTCACAGCGGTACAAAGTCGCTTTTACTTTCCGGTGCATACTGGACTATGGTAGGCGGAATCAATAACGTTAAACCCGGCAAAACCTATGAGCTTTCCTATTGGGTTAAAAAGGACCCCACACAAACAACCGTTACCAAAATTAAGGGTGTTGCAATTCTTACCACCGTTAATATTGGTCAGTCCGGTATATCTGATTTTGCAACACATATTACCGAAAAATACAGCACAATCGGCCTTCCATGGGATGACGGTAAATATTACCATTTAGATGTTGATATTTCAAGTGGCGACTGGGTAAAAATGGCTACCCGCTTTACCGTTCCTAAGGCTGCTACAGAGCTTGATACCGTTTATTTAAGCATTGATGCTTCGGGTAACGACAGTGCAAATGCAAGCAATCTTTATATTGATGATATTTCTGTTTCAGAGGTATTTGATGGTGTAAAAACCGCATACAACAGTGCAGCCGCTCTTCGCACAGCAAACGACAGCTCCACAGGCAAAACCGGTATGCGTGTTTACAATAAAATAGATAAAGATTTTATTACTGAATATGGTATTACCGAATATGGTTCGGTTGTAATTCTCGATTCTAATTTAACGGGCGAGCTTACCGTTGATACAGAAAATGCAGTAAAGGGTATAGCTTATAACGCAGAAACCAAGCCCGAAGCTATCCTATTTGACCAAACTGAAACCGAGAATATTTATACAGCCTATCTTTCAAATATTCCTGAAAAAAGATACGATGAGCAATATGTAATACGTGCTTATGCCATTGACGGTACAGGTACAGTTTATTACGGCGAAAGCATTTCAATAAGCGTGTATGACGTAGCTCTTTCTATGGATAACGGCAATGCCGTAACTGTTCAGAGTGATAATGACATAGCCGCATTTAACAAATTTGCAGGCGGAAAAGACGGTAAATTTACTATGTATGATAATTGGCTTAAAAATTCAAAGCTTAAATTTGCAGGAAAGCTCAGAAATATTGCCAAAGCAGAAGATACCCTTAGCGGAGATGCTTTAACAAAAGCTTTAGAGGTTGATGGATATTACGAGCCTTTCTTTGAAAGAGCAATTGCTAATGTTGGTAACCGTGCAATGCTTAAAGCGATGTTCGAAAAGGCAAAGCGTGGCGAAGACATTACGGTTGTTGGTTTTGGTGGCTCCATAACACAAAAAGCCGCCTGCACAGACGAGCTTGACAGCTACTCTCATCTTGTTGCCGTATGGCTGAGGGAACAGTTCCCCGATATAACAGTTAACTGGTACAATGCAGGTATTGGTTCTACAACATCGGTTCTTGGTATTGCCAGAATGGAGGATCACGTTTTAGCCTATAATCCTGACCTTGTTATTCTTGATTTTAGCGCCAACGACCAACCCAATGATTACTATACCGGCTCTTACGAGGCTATTCTCCGCACCCTTTATGAAAAGCAGATTGCAGTTGTTACCATTACCTTTGGTAATGTAAACAGCAGCGAATATAATAACGGTATTTACCTGAGAGGTTCCAACCGTGAGGATTTACACGGCTCTGTAATGCTTTACAACGATGTACCCGTTATTGATTACTACGGCGTAATGTGGGATTGCTATTTAGATGCCGATGGTGATGGATATAACGTAGATTCTGATGCCGCTCATTGGAAGACTCTTTGGAACGACTACATTCATCCCACCGAAATCGGTCATACACTTGCAGGTAATGCAATTAACCACTATTTGGGCAAGGTTTTAGCCGATATGGATAACATCACAGAAACCGTTACCTACCCCGATGCACCTTATGATAAGCATACGGAATACTTTATGGGTGCTAAAATGTATGGCGATGCAAACATCGGCAACTTGCTTACCGATTCCTCTAACGTTACTATTGGTACCTACTCTAACTACGATTCCACCACCGTTTCTAACTGGACTATATGGCAGATTGAAGCCGGCGGATATGTTGAGTTTACAATTGATAAATGCAAACTCTTTGCTCTTATGAGCATCAATTGCCCCGAAGCTCCCGTTGCTAAAATTTATATAAACGGTACACTCGCGGCAACACACACCGCATCCAGAACAGGCGGCAATCTAAACTGGATGAACTTTATTAAGTTCTTTGACGGTAACGATACTGTTACGGTAAAAATTGAATGTACCAGTGGCAGCTACCGTATAACCTCTGCACTTATTGCAAAATAAAAAGCACAAAAAATGCGATGAACTTTTGAAATTAGTTCATCGCATTTTAATTTTTAAAACATCTATTCTTGAAACAGAATTATCATCAGTTTTATAAACGGTTACCTTTGCAAAATCTTTAAACAATTCAAAAACTGCATATTTATCTTTGGTCATTGAGGTATCATAGTTGTAAAGATTGTTATATTTTCGAAGTGTATAATCCCTATTATGCTCATGACCGCTGAGAAACAGTTTTATATTGTACTTATCACAAAGAAGTTCTATTTTACCAAGTCCCGATTCGGGAAGTATTGGTGCCTCTAAATCCTGCGATATACCAAAATGACTGCAAAGAACAATATGCTCTGCACCGCTTTGTTTGGCTTTTATAACAGAAGCCTCTACAAAATCCACCATATCATCGGTTAGTATGCCATAAGATTTATAGCTCACACCCAAATCCTTAACGGCAGGATAACCACCGTATTTTGAAAAAAATGTTATAAATGCCGTTTTGGTGCCATTTGCATTTTCTGCAAACCATAGTTTTTTCTTTATAAATCTTGTATCGGGTGAGGTATCGTGATTTCCCCATATTTCATAATGTGGAATTTTGCCATCTGCCCTGCCCTCCACGGGATTTTCAGCATCGCAGAGGTTTAGCTTTTTTACAACATTAAGATAAAACTCATAATCCTCTTTATAGGTTTTTATGTAGCCATCATCAATATTGTCGCCCAACTCCAAAACAAAGTCCAAAGGCGTATTATTGTGTATTTTTTCAAGATTCTGATATGCTCCGTAAAGCCAGTTATAGTTTTCAAAGTTATATCTTCTACCCACGTGGGAATCGGAAAAAACAGCGAACCGACAATAACATTCACCAAAATTTAAATCTTCAAGCTCATATTCCGATTTTACCGTTTTAAGGGCAGGGTTATTATAAGGCTTTACATTTTCTATAAAGGCACCGCTATAATTAAGCTCGCTGACTATAGCGGGCTTATCATCAGCAAGGGCGTTGAAATTTTTATCGGGAACAATAATTTCATCTGCTCTGCGGCTTTCAATCTCATTATAGCTCATACCCCATTTTGAAAAACAAAACATTAAGGTAGCTATTTTTTGTTTGGATTTTACTGCATTAACGGGGGTTTTGCTCTGCCAACTTATCGTTATTCCGGTGGTGGTGAAAAAACCCACTCCGTTATAGGCACCTCCCCTTTCATTGGTTTCGGCGTTTACCGAAACATCAATGCCACAAAGAGGCAAATTGCCAAAATAATAAATAACTTCATTAACGTTTTTAAGCTTAAGACTTCCACTTGAGGCAATGGTGTTTTCAAGGTAAACATCTACTATATATCGCCTAAAATGGCAGCGTTTATCCTCCTCATCATCGGGTACACCCTTAAAATGTGATTCAAGCAGATATTTTGGTGACGACATTTTCATTCCCCCAAACGTTAGGCTTTTAGGAAATTATACAACCAAATGAAAATTAAGTCAATGCTAAGAATTATGAAATCTGAACGATAAATTGTAGTTTATCGCAGAGATTTTTGGGTGATACCGTAGGGGCAGGCGTCCTCGACTGCCCGTAAAAAAGCCTTTAAATTAACGGATTTTTCACCTCATCCACCGCTAAAGCGGTCCCCCTTCCCCATCAAGGGGAAGGCATATAAACAACAATTTATCTATCTTTTAAAAATGTGACGAAGTCACCGATAGTGAGGCTAGCCTCTGATCGTTTTAAATTGTAAGCTAAAATTATCGTTTGCTTTCTGCCCAATTTACTGCCTGAACAAAGCGAGGGTCGTCTCTTACACTATTAAACCACGCCCATCTGGGATTTGTTAAGAAATTATAAAGAAAATCAGCACTGTAAAATGACAAATAACCTCTACCAAACAAATCAAATTTCTCGCCCTTTTCGCTGATTGCTTCGGTCCAACCTTTATTTACCTTTAAGTTAGAAAATAACTCTCCGCCAATATCCAGATAATCCTGATTTAAGCTAAAAATATATTTATACTTATCTATAGCAGAACCAAACTCCTGCCATCCCTCATCGATTTTGCCATCACCAAAAAGGCAAGCCGAAAGCACAAGTTGTTTATATGCATAAAAAAGCTTCCATCCGTCAGGTGGCTCGATTCCATCACCGAAATTCTCAATTATATTTAAAATCTTTTTATGATATTCTGCTTTTCGTGCTGCTCCGAATGAATCAGGATAACGTCTATCCAACTGATTCGAATAACTCTCCAAGGCTTCTAACCCCTGATGAATATACATTCGCTCATAATCCATTCTACGATTATAGCGTGAAACAAGTGCCCCACGTCTGTTAAAAATAGATAGATATGGACAAAAATCAAGCCAGCTATCCAGCTCGTCTTCATTGCAAGCCGCTATCATCAACTCTAGTGCCGAATTACGATAATGAGCATTTTCGAGCAACCTTTCGGTATTTTTTCTAAGTAATGGCAGGTACTTGGTGCCGGATCCCCTATTCTTTAAAATATATGTAGAAAGCACACAACAATAACTCCATACATAAAAATCATCATTTGGATATTTATGGCAGTATTCTTTTGCAAACTCCAATTGCTCTTTACTTCCATATTCAAATTCCTGATATCTGATATTAAAATGCTCTCTATCTTCTTTTTTAGAAATGTTATCATTTGCTAACAATTTATCAATACTAACGCCAAAATAGTTTGCTATAATGGGTAATAATTCAACATCCGGATAACAAACTCCCAGTTCCCAACGTGAAATTGACTGTGCTGATATTCCTAAAATTTCAGAAAGCTTTTCTTGGGTAATATCTTTACCTTTACGTAGTTTTTTTAAAGTTTCTCCAAATTGCAGTTTCATTTTAAAACCTCACTTAAATAATTTGAATCAGCGCTTCTTCTGATTATATTTTAGCAAAATTAAAAGGAGAAAACAACATCACCATTGTTGTTTTTACTTCACCCATATAGTGAAAATCTCTAAAACACAGTTAGTAGATATATATAAAATTCAATAGTATTTTTTGTTTGAAATATATCTAGGCAAAAATCTCTTTTTATGATAAAATATAAAAGTTATAATGCGTTATTATGCGTAAAAAAATTTGGTATATTTTTAAAGGAGAAATATTTATGAACGACCAAGCAAAATTTAATGAGTTACAACAAAAAGCTATAGCTATTTCAAACGAGGTTAAAAAGGTTATTATTGGTAAGAACGATATTATTGACCGACTTCTTATCGCATTCCTTGCAAGAGGTCACGTTTTGCTTGATGATATTCCCGGTGTTGGTAAAACAACAATGGCTCTTGCATTCTCAAGAGCTATGAATCTTAATCATCAGCGTTTGCAGTTCACCCCCGACGTACTTCCTACCGATGTTACCGGCTTCTCGGTTTATAACAAGGATACCGACAGCTTTACATACAAGCCCGGTGCCGCTATTTGTAATCTTTTCCTTGCCGATGAAATCAACCGTACCTCAAGTAAAACTCAGTCTGCACTTTTGGAGGTTATGGAAGAGGGCAAGGTTACCGTTGATGGTATTACAAGAGAGTTACCCAAGCCCTACATAGTTATTGCAACCCAGAATCCTATTGGTTCTATTGGTACACAGATGCTACCCGAATCTCAGCTTGACCGCTTTATGGTTAAGGTTTCTATGGGTTACCCTGATGTTGACAGCGAATATGAAATTTTAAAGGGCAAGCAGAATCGCAATCCCTTAGAGGATGTTAATGAGGTTGCTTCGGCCGCTGATATTGTTGAAATGCAGCAAATGGCTGAAGAAGTTTTTGTTAGTGATGCTAACTATCATTACATTGCAGAGCTCGCAGAGGCTACCAGAAACGACGAGATGTTGGAGCTTGGAATGAGCCCCCGTGGTTCTATTTCAACCGCTCGTCTTGCACGTGCTTACGCATTTGTTAAAGGTAGAAATTATGTTATTCCCGATGATATTGCCGCTGTTTTTGGCGATGCTGCAGCTCACCGTGTAATTTTAAGTCCTAAAGCTAGAGTAAATGGAACAACTATTGATGCCGTTTTAAATAACATTCTTAAAACCGTTCCCCTACCCAAAATTGAAGGTTAACCTAGACTCTTCATTTATTCAAACTATTTGTGAGGTTTTATAATGGCAAAAATCAGACTTATATATGCACTCTTCGTTGTAATTACAGGTCTGTTTGTAGTTATGTACGTTGATTCGCTATCTTTACTTCTGTTCATTGTAACCCTTGCCCTACCGATTTTTTTATTCTTGCTTTTACTGCTTGCCAGAATACTTACAAGAATAAAAATTGAGCCCCCGACCACTCTTTCCACTAAGGGGCAGGCTGTTTCAATGAAAATACATTTAAAAAATCTTTCTTTTATAGCTCTTCCATCACTCCGTGCTACCATTACATATTGTGGAGCGTTTTCCTCTGAACCTGAAAAAACAGAAATCACCTTTCCGCTTCACGCCCTTACTAATCAAACATCCAGCTTTGATATAAGCTCTAACCACGTTGGCGTTGTAAAAGTAGATTTGCACAACATTTATATGCACGATTATTTTCGTTTGTTCCGCTTTAAATTCAAAATAAACCAAAGCTACGAAATAACATTTTTACCTGAGCTTCACCCCTTGACGATGGATATTCGTCCAAACACCCTTTTGGGGGTTGATTCTGACGTTTTTTCAAAGAGCAAAAAGGGTGATGACCCCTCAGAAGTTTTCGCCATCCGTGACTATATAGGTGGTGATAAGCTCAACCGCATACATTGGAAGCTGAGCAGTAAACAGGATAATCTTATGGTTAAGGATTACAGCCTCCCCATAAACAACAGTATCTCCATTATTCCTGAGCTTGCATCTCCAAGCAGTGAAAATCTGCTTAAAGATATTGATGCCGTTATTGAAACTGCTTTTAATCTTTCAAACTTCCTTTGTGAGGCAGAAATTATACATCATATTTGTTGGTATGACCCTAAGAGCACTCGCTTTTTTGATGAAGAAATCAAAGATACCGATGATATGTTTGCTGCACTCGGTCTTATGCTATCTTGCGGTATTGATAGTGAAGGTGGTTCTTTGGATTTTTGGAAAAAGGATCGACCTGTCTGCTCGCACGTCGCATACATCACCGCATTGCAAAACGCCTCTGCTTTAAGCGATTTAGGCGAAATGTCCTACTCCACTTTCTACTCCGTTTTTAAAATCGGTGACGAGCTTGAAAATGCCGAAGGCACTGCCGGTTTAATGCAGTTTTTCAATGTAAATCCTGAAAATGTTTCCGACTCGCTTGCCGGAATTATGCTTTAGGAGGTGGCTTTGAATGAAAAATAAATCAACAAACACAGAAACTTTAAAGCCCATCCTTGACACCGGTGTTAATTTTGAGTACCGTGGCAGTAAAACCACCGGAAGCAAAGCGATTTCGGTTATATTCGGCACACTGCTTAACTATATTTTATCTATGGCTATTGCCCTTGGTGGAATATTCACGTTTACATCAACCTTTAAAATAGAGTACCACAAAGTATTTCTTTTTGTTGTGGCGCTTGTTTTTGGATTGTTGCTTAACATTATATACCAGTTGCCCAAAAAGTTTGTAAGGTACTCTGTCCTTGGAATACTTGCGGCAATCGTTGCAACCACCGTCATAGGTTGGGGTCTTACTGTTTCAGGTTTTGAATACGTAAGAGATTTTGTTCTGGTTAGCATAGCTAAATATATGCTCTGGTCCGTACCCGAGCTTTCATACACCTTTAGCGAAGCTATGAAGGTTGATACCACCTTTGTGCTTTTACTTCTCTCACTTTTGGTAATTACAGGCGTTAGCTATTTCACCGTAAGAAAAATCAATTTCTTTTTCGTTTTTCTTATAAC
The DNA here is from genome assembly GCA_017397065.1 of Clostridia bacterium. The sequence goes on along the minus strand of JAFQKE010000013.1, from coordinate 4,505 downwards.
ATTCCCCCTGTTCGAAATAGGTGCCGCATTTGGTATGGTTCCTAATCATTTTTGTTTTGCTTCGATGCTTGCAGGTTGGATGGGCGTTTTTGCAATGCATAGCTCAACCATTGTAAGAAAAATTAAAAAGCGTAGAAAAGACAAAAAGAAAAGCAAAACAACGGTAGCCGAAAAAAAGCAAACGCTGATTGCCACAATAGGTATAATTGTTGCAATTATAACATTTGTTACCTTCTCGTTAGGTCATTTTCTTGTAGGTCTTGCCGGCTATAGCCGCCCTGAGGATATGAAAGCCTTACGTGGCGATTTAAAAAATTATGTAACCGATCTTATTGATTATATTTTTGGACTTGATAATGACGGCAGTATGCGTGAGGGTAGACTTTACCAACTAGGCGACCGCATTATTAAGGATAGGCGGTATCTAACCGTTACAGCTCCTATGGGAGAGCAAAACTATTTGCGTGGCTACATCGGCGGAGAATATACCGGTGATTCCTGGATGCCAAACCAAATTGATCCAAACTATGATTGGTTGGAGGATTCCTTTGAATCTAGCGGATACTATCCACAAAATATGCAAGGCAAGGCTCTTGAAAGCATTGCCGAACGCAATACTTTTGTTGAAAAAGCCGCCGCTACAATTACCATAAGCAATTTACGCCGTAAAAAGGATTATGCCTTTACCGCTTATGTTCCCACAATTCCCAGCAGTTTTGATTTAAGCGGCGATTCCTTTGTTGAACCGGACAGCAAATCAAGCTACTCTTATAATTCTTATGTAGACACTTCAAACCTGTTTATGGTTAAACAAAGTCCGCTTTTTGATAATAAAGAGTTCTCCTCAATATGGAAAGAGTATTCTAAATACGTAAAATACAACTACACTAAACTTCCAAACAGTATTCCGGAGGTTGAGACCATTGTCGAGGGCCTTGAAAACGGAACGGGATATGGTTATAAAGGCAAGGGTGTTGCTCAATCAAATATTGCAATCGCCGACCGCATAAGAGAATATCTAAACGCTAATATTGAATATTCTCTTTTAACTCCCACAATGCCGACGGATCGTGATTTTGTTGAGTGGTTATTGCTCGATAACAAAAAAGGCTATGCCGCTCACTATGCAACGGCAATGACCGTAATGCTCCGTATGGCAAAGGTTCCCGCACGTTATGTAGAGGGTTATGTTATTACCCCTGATGATTTCCAAAACGCCAAACCCACAGATGATGAGGGTTACTATTCAATGGATCTTACCGACCTGAATGCCCACGCTTGGGTTGAGATTTACGAAAACAACTATGGTTGGATTCCCATTGAAGCTACTCCTGGATTTTTTGAGGGCAGTCTGCTTGACGAGTTTGATATGAATGAGGATAACTTTGATTCATCAGACGCCGCTATCGAAGAGGAGCTTGAGCCGGGAGAAGAAGAGTCATTACAAGACGATCCAAACGAAGAAATAATGTTGCCCGAATATCTTGAGGAGGATCCCGAAGTTAAGCTGGAGGAAGAGGATTCATCCGGTTCGTTCTTACAAACAATTTTTGCAATTATTAAATACTTCTTTATCTTTGTTGGTTTAACAATTGCGATATTTATTGTTTTACTGCTTCTTGTGTTTGTTGTTTTGCTTATCAAACGTGCAATTAAGCTGAGTATCCTTAAAAAGAATATAACCTCAAGCGATTACAAACGCAAGATTGAGTCGATTTACAAATATTATATGCGGTTGTTAACCTTTGAAAACATCGTTAATACCGAGCATCTCCCCTATCTTGAATTTGCACGCAAGGCTTCAAGTGAAAGTACCGTTATCGCACCTGAAAAGCATCTCAAAGCGATGAATATTTTCCTTAAATATCGTTTCAGCGAGTACGGTCTCTCCGAGGATGAAATAAAATACCTTGAAAGCCTTATAGCAGAATATAGAAAAGAATCCCCCAAAGGTCTTTCTCTGGAAGATAAAATTCAGTTTAAGCTTATTGATAATCTAGGCTAAAAAATTGAAATCAGACGAAATTTTAAGGCATCGTTTCGTCATTTGACATTTGTGTAAATTCTAAAAAACGTTTAAGGGTTGCGAGCTTTCGTAGCCCTTAATATGTTAAGGAAGGTTTTTTATGAAGCGATTTATTGCTATTTTACTATCCGTTATTTTAACAATTTCTGCCCTTGTAGGATGCGGCGGAAAGGCCGAGCCCACCAAGGTGCGTATCGCAGGTGTTATGAACTCACCCACCGCCCTGCTTTCACATATGATTGAAAAAAGCGAGGGCAATGTAAGCTACGTTTGCAATCCTGTTAATCTTCCTAACCGAATCCGTCATTTGCTAACAGATGGCGAATGTGACATTGCGGTTGTACCAATTGATACAGCCTGCAACATTTACAAAAAAGCTAATCCTAAAATTAAGGTAATTGCAGGAATTTCGGTTGGTGGTTTTGAGCTTGTTTCAACCGAAGATCTTACCGATCTTTCAAATCTTAAAGACAAAACTGTTTTCCTCACCGAACGTGATTCTCTGATATCAAATGTTTTTGAATATCTTATTAAGGGTTACGGATTAACACTACGCCAAAATATTGAGTTTAATTATGCTGATGATATATACAGCCTGAAAGAATCTTTTAAAAGCGAAAAGGCTGATTTTGCTTTATTAACCTCGGCCGAAGCGGCTGCCGTAAAATCTGAAATAAAGGGACTTAAAAGCTACAACATAACCGATGAGCTTGCAAAAAAATTCAACCATCCCTCCATAATTACCTACTGCGTTATTGGTAATGCAGAATATATAGAGAATAATCCCGACGTTATAAAAACTCTTTTGAAGGATATCGAAAGCTCCTTAAAAAAATCCCAAAATTCTAAGGATACCGTAAAGCTGGGTAAAAAGCATAACCTTTTAACCGATGATGTTTATGGCGAAGAGTTTTTATCGGCTTGCAAACCCGATTTCATTTCAGGTGAGGCAATGAAAACAAAGCTTACAGCATATTTTAAAATGATTCGCAAATTTAAATCTTCACTTGTGAACAAAGTAATTAACAAGGATGACTTTTTCTACATTCCAAAAAGCGAAAAAGAATAAGCCAAATTTCACATTTTGCACCTCCTGTAACGGGGGTGCATTGTCATTTTGTTAAAATTTAAACAAATATTAGTTTTTTTCTTGCATTTTCGACCATTTGACCTTATAATAAATATAATGGCTTATTATGAGATTAACTTAATAGGTCGCTTAACGTAAATAATTTTATTGAAAGGAGTTTCCCTTATGAATTATTCTCATGAAGTGGAACAAATGTGTCCTCTCGCTAAGGGCGCTTATCACGGCCCCGCTCCCATTCCGGAAGAAGGTAAATGGGTACAGGTTAAAGAAGTTAAGGATATTTCCGGTCTTACCCATGGTATTGGCTGGTGTGCTCCTCAGCAGGGTACTTGCAAACTCACCCTTAATGTTAAAGAAGGCGTAATTGAAGAAGCTTTGGTTGAAACCATCGGCTGCTCCGGTATGACCCACTCTGCCGCTATGGCTTCTGAAATTCTTATTGGCAAAACCCTTCTTGAAGCTCTTAACACCGACCTCGTTTGCGATGCTATCAACACCGCAATGCGTGAGCTCTTCTTACAGATTGTTTACGGTCGTACTCAGACCGCATTCTCTGAAGATGGTCTTCCTGTTGGTGCAGGTCTTGAGGATCTTGGTAAAGGTCTTCGCTCACAAACCGGTACCACCTATGCTACCAAGGCAAAGGGTCCCCGTTATTTAGAGCTTGCTGAAGGTTACATAACCAAGGTTGCTGTTGATGAAGAAGGCACCATTATTGGTTACAAGTTTGTACACCTTGGCAAAATGATGGATATGATTAAAAAGGGTATGGATGCTAATGAGGCATTGGCAAAAGCCAGCGGTCAGTATGGTCGTGTTGATGATGCCGCAAAGCTCATTGATCCCCGTGAAGAATAATTAGGAGGAAACGATAATGCCATTATTTGAAAGTTTTGACAGAAGAATCAAACAAATAAACGAAGAACTCGCAAAGCACGGCATCGCTTCCGTTGAAGAGGCTAAAGAAATCTGCGACAAGGCAGGCGTTGATGCTTATAACATCGTTAAAGGTATTCAGCCTATCTGCTTTGAAAATGCCGCTTGGGCATATGTTGTAGGTTGTGCTATTGCTATTAAAGATGAAGTTAAGTCTGCTGCTGAGGCTGCTGAAAAAATCGGTCTTGGTTTACAGTCTTTCTGTATCCCCGGCTCTGTTGCTGATGACCGTAAGGTTGGTTTAGGCCACGGTAACCTCGGTTCTATGCTTCTCCGTGAAGAGACCAAGTGCTTCGCATTCCTTGCAGGTCACGAATCTTTCGCTGCTGCTGAAGGTGCAATCGGCTTGGCAAGAAGCGCAAACAAGGCTCGTAAAGAACCCCTCCGTGTAGTTCTTAACGGTCTCGGCAAAGACGCTGCTAAAATCATTTCAAGAATCAACGGTTTCACCTA
>JAFQKE010000012.1 GCA_017397065.1 Clostridia bacterium | reverse complement strand
CCAATGCATCCGTTGCTCCTACCATCGACGTAGTCATCAACGGCGGTACCTTTGAGACCACCAAGGCTACCTCTGCGGATAACAACGTTATGTATACCTATTCCTATGGCAACAGCCACACCAACACCTCTATCACCATTAACGGCGGTGAGTTCCTTGGCGGTACAGTTTCCATCGGCAGCGGTTATAAGGGCGATGCTCCCGCTTTGACGATCAACGGCGGTAAGTTTGAATACGATGTGCTTCAGTGGCTTGAAAACGGTGCTTCTCAAGTTCTTTACTCAGCAAATAAGTAAGTTTCACATAAAGTCCGTCCTAACTCCTTTCGGGGGAGTTAGGCGGCAATCAAAGGGCATAAGTCCCGTATTTATGCCTTTTGATTACCGAGTAAAAATTTCAAATTTTACAAAAGGAGGGCATTATATTGGGCAGAACAAAATTTAAAATCTTTGTTGCCTCACTTGTGGCAACGATAATGGCGCTTATTAACGCCTCAACACTTGCATATTATTCCACAGTCGGAAAAGCCACCAATGTTGTGACCTCTGGTAATATTCAGTTCATCATTCACGAAACCACCGACCAAGGAAAGGAATTCCCCAAAGAGGGCGTTTACATCGTTCCCGGGGATATTGTTTCTAAAAAAGTCAGTATCGAGAGCGACTGCGAGCATCCTTTCTATCTGCGTGTAAAGATGGTTTACGGTGTCGATTCAAAGGAGCTTACCGCAGAGGACTGCTTCAAACTCAATATTGACGAAGAGCATTGGGTACTGCACGACGGCTGGTACTACTATACCGGCATTGTAAATCCCGGCGAAACCACCCCAAATGTCTTCTCCCACGTGGAGATTGTCGGCTCTAAGGTAGATAACAGCTACCTCGGAAAGACCTTGACCCTCACCGTTAAAGCCCAAGCCGTTCAAAGTGAAAACAATCCCCTAAACGACGGTAAAACCTATACCGCCTCCGGTTGGCCTGCAGAGTAATATTGCAGGTGATAAAACGTGCAAAAACAGAAAAATTATTATTTGTCAGGCGTGATGGAGTCAACTCTCATCAGCCTTTGGAGGAAGTATAGATGAAGAAAATAATTACTTTATTGATTACGCTCACGTTGCTTCTTTCCTCTGTTTTGCCCGTATATGCGGCAGACGGAAAGGTTACTTACAGCGGCAACGCAGGGAGCTTTGTCTTTGAACCCGGCAGCGAGCATTCCCTGACCGACCTTTTCCCGAATTTCAAGGGCGTTATGCCGGGCGATTCCTTAACGCAAAAAATCACCGTAAATAATAATGCGGATAACAAGGTTAAGGTAAAAATATATATGCGCTCTCTCGGCGCTCACGAGGACTCTTTGGAGTTTCTTTCACAGCTCGGCTTAAAGGTCGCAAAAAGTGAAGAAAATAATATGGAATATATGTTTGATGCCGCCGCAGATGAAACGGCCGGGCTCACCGATTGGGTATGTCTTGGTACACTCTATTCGGGCGGCGAGGTCAATCTAGACGTTACATTAAAGGTTCCTACATCTTTGGATAATGAGTATCAAAGCAAAATAGGCTTTTTAGACTGGGAATTTATGATTGAAGAGTTCCCCATTGAAGAGGGCGACCCCAAGCCACCGCAAACAGGCGATAATTCCAATGTGGGAAAGTGGCTTGCTGTTATGATTAGTTCACTTTTAGTTTTAATTATTCTTTTGTTCTGGCGTAAAAGGGATAAGAAAACGCAGTAAAACGCTAAAAAATTACAAGGAGGTATAAGGCGTGAAGCAAAAGCAAAATAAAAGAATATACAAACAAATAGCCTTAGCCCTCAGCTTGTGTGCCCTGATACTTTGGTGTGTTCTCGGCACAGGTGCGTCGCTGGCGTGGTTTACCGATACCTCTCCCGAAATCAACAACATTTTCCATTTTGCAGAATTTGATGTGGAGGTATCCCACCGTCTGAGCGATGGCAAATGGGAACCGATTGACGGCAAAACCGATATTTTTGATGATGAAGCTCTGTACGAGCCGGGCTATGTTCAGGTAGTTCATTTAAAAGTAGAAAACAAGGGCACGATTCCTTTTGAATTTTATACGGCGGTTAATGTAAACGGCTTTATCGTTGCAACCAACGTGTTTGGTCAGGAATTTATGCTGCAGGATTATTTAAAATTCGGCATCACGACCGCCGATAGTGAGTCTGCAATGGAAAACAGTATTCCCAACCGTGAAAAAGCGGTGGAAATTGCAGATATGCCCTTGCACAACTATGACAGCGAAACAGCGATTTTAAATCCCGGTGCAACCAAGTATATTGCACTTATCGTCCGTATGCCCGAAGAGGTTGGCAACATTGCTAACTATCGTGGCAATACCGCTCCTAAGGTAGAACTCGGCATCACGGTAAAGGCAGACCAAATTAGCTAAAGCACTTAAACTTGATTCGAGTTTTAATACTTTGGCTAAGTAAAACTAATTACCAAACATCAAATTTTGAAAGGAGGATGATGGCGTGAGAAAGCTTTATAACGAGTTTTTCTATATCCCCAAGCAGGGGAAGATTCGTGAAAAGGTAATGCTCGCCCGAGTTATCACAACCGTAACTATTGTTATTATCTGTCTTGTGGCAATGAGCTTTACTGCCTACGCCTATTTTTCCCACAATATCACCTCCGGCTCTAATATCATCAAAGCGGCAAATTTTGATGCAAATATCTCAATAACTAATAATGCTTCAAAAGGCAGTACAGTTTCTATCACAAACGACGGCGAAAGCAAAACAGCAAATTTAGAGGCAGGAAAATATACAGTAGAACTCACCAAAGGAAGCAGTACGGCAAACAAAGGCTTCTGCATAATAACCATCGGTGATAAGGATTACTATACCGACCAAATTGGCGTTGATACGGCGAAAAACTTGGACGATGCAAAGGTTAAATTTGAATTGCGGTTGTCAGCTCCCACAAAAATCAAGGTGGTTTCCCATTGGGGCACGTCGGTCTATTACGATTATGAAGATGCCGACAGAGCAGAAGTTTTTATCACTAGCGGAGATATCTTGGATTTTACAACTAAAACAGAGTCTGGTAGCGTAACAAAGCTAACGACTTCCGGTAATGGTAATACCACAGCACCTACGCCGTCCGAGCCAACAGATGCCACAGAGAGTACAAATACCACAGAAAACACGGAAAGTGTAGAAAGCACAGAAAGTACGGACGGTACAAAAGTCACAAAAGTCACAGAAGGTATTGAAAGCAGGACAGACGAAAGCAGCAACCCCACCGAGGCAAATGAAAATAATGAAGAATAAAATACTCACAAAAATTGTTCAATTCTTCAAAAGAGCTAATGCTGATAACCGCTGTAATAATAAAGATTTAAGCGATAAAAAAAGCCTGCCTTTAACCGAAGAATTTGAGCGTTGCGTAATGTGCGGTGCACTTACCGGTGTGCCGATTTCTATGCTGGTAGATTTAAGAGAAAATTATGAGATTGGGCTCGGTCAGCTTTGTGCCGAATGTGCAAAGCTTCAATCTGAATCAACATTAAGAGAAAATACATTAACAAATGCACAAATCCTGCAAGCCGTAGAGCAAAGCAGAAAAGAAACCAATAGGGAATAAAGCTATAAAGTATATTTTTTACAGCCGTAATTGTATGTTTTCGGATAATAATTTATGTGTTTTTTTCGCTCAAAATTTGTATTGACTATAACATTAGTCTAGATTATAATAAAAGCGTAATTCTGTATGAAGGATTGATGTTATGAGATTCTACGAAAACATTAAAAAAACAAGCGAAAATCGTCTGCCGCAAAGGGCATATTATATCCCAAGAGGCAACGCTGAATATATTTTGCTTAACGGCAACTGGAATTTTGCTTATTATAGTGATGAAACCGAGGTTCCTGAAAATATTGATAAGTGGGACGAGATTCCCGTTCCCTCCTGCTGGCAGGCGCTCGGCTATGAAAATCCAAATTACACCAATATCAATTATCCATATCCTGTTGACCCCCCCTTACGTGCCCGATGAAAACCCCTGCGGAATTTATGAAAGGGATTTTGATTTAGGCGAAAAGAGGGGGAAAATTTATTTCGTTTTAGAGGGCGTTTCGTCCTGCGGAATCCTTTATGTAAACGGTAAATATGTAGGCTTTACCGAGGGTAGCCATTTGCAGGCCGAGTTTGATATTACCGATTTTGTGGTTTCAGGCAAAAACACCCTTAGAGTCATGGCTTTAAAGTGGTGTGTCGGCAGTTATTTAGAGGATCAGGACTTCTTCCGTTTTAACGGCATTTTTAGAGATTACTACATATTAAAACGCCCCGAAAACCATCTTAAAAATTATAAAGTAAAAACAAATTCCAATACTGTTTTTGTAGAGTGTGATACCCCTGCAGATTTGATTTTATCCGATGCCGAGGGTAATATTTTAGGCGAAAAATTTTCGCAAACCAACTCGCAGTTCAATTTAGAAAATCCAATTCTGTGGAATGCTGAAAAGCCCTATCTTTATACCCTTAAAATCATCTGCAACGGTGAAGAAATTGTGCAAAAGGTGGGACTTCGCACCATTAAAATCAGTAGCGAAAAGGAGCTTTTAATAAACGGACAGTCGGTTAAGCTTCACGGCGTAAATCATCACGATACTCACCCCGTAAATGGCTGGTATCAGACCGATGATGAAATCCGCTATGACTTGGAGCTTATGAAGTCGCTCAACATAAATTGTGTTCGAACCTCGCACTATCCACCGCCACCAAAATTCCTCGAAATGTGCAATGAAATCGGGCTTTATGTTGTGCTCGAAACCGATATTGAAACCCACGGTTTTATTCGTCGTTATCCCAACGTTGGCTATTTCTATGACGTTGAAAGCGGCGATTGGCCCTGCTCAAAGCCTGAGTGGCTTAATGAGTATATTGAGCGTATGCAAAGGGCCGTTTTGAGGGATGAAAATCAACCCTCTGTTATTATGTGGTCAACCGGCAATGAAAGCGGTCATGGTGCTAACCACGCCGAGATGGTCAAGTGGCTCAGAAGCCGTGATGATGACCGCCTTGTTCACTGTGAGGATGCCTCTCGCCGCTGTGAAGTGGAACAAAATTACGTTTATGATAAGAACACCGACCTTCACTCCAATATGTATGCTTCCTTTGAGAAATTGGAGGAGCTCGCTGAAAATGAAGAGATTAACATTCCCGTTTTTCTTTGTGAATACGCCCACGCAATGGGTAACGGACCGGGTGATGTTTTTGAATATAATGAGATTTTTGATAGGCATAAAAACGTTATCGGCGGTTGTGTATGGGAGTGGGCTGACCACACCGTTTTGGTTGACGGAGTTCCCAAGTACGGCGGCGATTTTAAAGGTGAGCTCACACACGATGGAAACTTCTGCTGTGATGGTATGGTCTTCCACGACCGCTCCCTCAAGTCCGGCAGTTTAGAGGTTAAAGCGGCATATCAACCAATCCGCACACGCCTTGAAGATGGCAAAATTTATGTATATAACCGCTATGATTTTACCAATCTTAACGAGTGCGAATTTGAAATAGAGGTTCAGGTAGATGGCGAAACAACGGCAAAAAATAAGGTTATTTTATCTGCCGAGCCGCACAGAGAGGTTGCCTTTGAATTAAATTACGATAAGCAAAGCTGTAGCCTTGGTGCTTATGCCATTTTAAGGCTTTATAAGGACGGCAAGGAGGTTGCAATAACCAGCCACGAGCTGCCGGCAGATATAAAAAAAACTGTGCCTGATAATGACGTTGCCGCCTTTAGTGAAGACGAAAAGTATTTATATTTTAATGGCGAAAATTTTTCGTACACATTCTCAAAGCATTACGGCACCTTCATAGGTATGGTAATAAACGGTGCAGAACAGCTTGCCGTAAGGCCCTTTCTTTCGGGCTGGCGAGCACCCACCGATAATGACAGAGGCGTCAAGGAGTATTGGGGCTTTTACAACATCTGGCAAGGCGAGAATTTAGACAGGGCTTTCAATAAGGTTTACAGCGTGGATTATAATAGCGGTGTTATAACTGTAAAGGGATCTGTGGCCGGTGTTTCTCACAAGCCCCTTACACACCATACCATAACATACCGCATAGATGCAAATGGTAGGGTAGATGTTCAGTTAAAGGCTACTGTTCGTGAGGACGCCTACTGGCTGCCCCGTTTTGGTTTTGAATTTACCCTGCCCGCCACAAGTAAGGAGTTCAGTTATTTTGGAAATGGCCCGTATGAGAGTTATATTGATATGTGCCACGCAGGATACATTGGTAGATTCCAAAGCAACTCTGATAAAGAGTATGTAAACTACATAATGCCGCAGGAACACGGCAATCATACCTCGGTTAAGGAGCTAACCATCGGCGATTTAACCTTTAGGTCTGATAATATGGAAGTAAATGTTTCAGACTATACCTCTTTGGCGCTTACCAAAGCGAATCATATTGACGAATTAGAGTCGGACGGTCTTGTTCATTTGAGGATAGATTACAAGGTCTCCGGCATTGGTTCCGGCTCTTGCGGACATCCCCTTAATCCAAGATATCAGCTTAAAGAAAAGGAGATTGACTTTGCCTTTTCGTTTGAGCCCCAAAAATAGTTTTTTAATAGCCATTTAAGGCTGATTCTAGTAGCCAAAGCACTTAAACTTGAACCAGGTTTTGAAACACATATTTTTTGCTCTACTTTGTTTAAATACTCGTAAATCCGTTAGGATTTACTGCGTTTTAGCCTTGTACAACAAAAAATAATGTTATTTACAAAACTCTTCGACCTTAAATGTGCAATTTTTAAAGTAGATTTTGGTGAAGAGAATTTCATAAGGCTACCGCCTATGAAATTTGATGAGCCTAAAGATGCCTAAAAATAGCCATTTAAGGCTGATTCTAGTTTAAGTGCTTTGGCTACGGTCGACCTGATTTTCGGGTCGACCTTTTTTTGCCAAAAACATTCGTGGATTTGCACAAAAAACTAATCGAAATATCGTCTAAAATCCTCAAAAGAACAAAAAACGTGTAAAAAATTACACGCATTTTTTGTCTTTTCAAATGACGTGAAAAATGCTATAATGATTATGGATAATTTTAATTTCGAGAGGAGACTTTTTATGAAAAGAGTTTTAGCTGTGTTGCTTTGCTTGTTGGTTTTAGTTTCAAGCTTTGCTACTGTACTTTTTTCAAATGTTTCTGCGGATAATTTCGATAATGTTTTCGAAAATCCCGCTAATTGGAAACGCTATGATTTCACATCTAAGTATGTGAATGATGCAAGCGGCGTTGCAGGTGCATCTTGGGCATCTGTTTCAGAAAACACAAATACCGCCTATGCATATGATGATGCAAGCTCGGTTAAGGTAAGTGCAAAAATTCAGTATTCTACCGTGGAGTTTGATGTTACACCAAACACAGAATACGAGCTTACATATCGTTTTTTGGCTAATGGCGCTAAGTATAATTCCAGCGGTGTTGATACCTATATTATCAGAACCGGTGTTGTTTCCCCAAACGGCAGTATCGAGTGGGGTAAAGACGGTTATTATAGCTTTATGTCAACAACCGCCGCCTACACCGCTCCGAACGGCGTGTTTGCAAATCGTGTAAGCTTGGCCGAGCGTACCTCCGATTGGTCTGACGAGGGTGTTTGGCACAAGGTTACACTAAAATTTGCCAGCGGCGATAATGAAAAAATGAAGCTGGTAGTTCAGTCCGGTGCTGATACTATGTATCTTGATGAGTTTGAACTCAAAGAGGAGTATGATTTTGAAGCTCTTAGTCATTGGGGTATTTACAGCGCAACCACTACCGATTCAAACTATAACGTTGTAACAAGTTATGATGGTGAAAGCTGTCAGCTTAAAAACGATTGGTGCAATATTACTGCTAGTACCGCCGAGGACGCCGATGCATCGGGCAAATCGGTAAGAATCAACGGTAATGCTTTTAACGTTGCGGCAAACCTGCCGGCACTAAAGCCCAACACAAAATATACTTTAAGCTTTAAATATAAGCCGGGAGCAACTACAGTTGTTGCAGGCTCTAACGGTGCGTACTTTACTTCACACATCATTAAAAAGGGCACCGCCTTTAACTCGGGTAAAAGCGGCCCTGCAGAATTTGTTGCAGACCTTGGCAAGGGCACCGAAACCGGTGACTGGAAAGAGATTTCGGTAGATTTTACAACCGATTCTACCACCGATTATATGCTAGAGTTCCGCTTTGCTTTTGCGGCAGGCTATGAATGCTTCTTAGATGCTTTCAGCCTTACCGAAAAGGAAAAAGCAACCTACTTTATTCAGGATTTTGAAGACTATACAAAATCCAAAAGCGAATATGTTGGTTCGATAAGCATAGTTACTCCCACAGGCAGCTCGGTTTCGGGCAGTAAGGCACTCTTGTATGATGGCACCGCCGCCGGTGCAAATATATCCGAGGGCTCAAACCGTGTTGTTTTAAACCCCTCTAACTCGGGTTTGCCTACTCTAAGCGAGATTGTAAAAAAAGGCGATAAATTCAAAATCACCTTTAAGTATAAACTCCTTAGCGGTGAGGTTAAGTTCTATGTGGGCTCTACTTCAGATGGCGCAAGTGCGTGGTCGCACGTTTCTCCAAACCCCATTTCCTATAAATCCACAACCCTTTCGGCAGGTGATACCTGGCAGGAATTTTCTTATGATTTCACTCTTAATGCCGCTGCCGAGGATAACGCTGCAAAATATCCTATTTTCTTTATCGGTGGTGCAGGTAAAGCCTATTTCGATTACATCGCCGTTTCTACCCTTTCAGCAAACGTTCCCGATGTAGGGATTCCCGATGAAACCGTTCCCGAGGCAGACCCATTTGAGGATATAGCAAATTGGGGTCTTTACCATAAGGACGCCAAGGGCGATTACGCAGGCTATGCGACTATTGACGGCACTGCCCCCGCAAAGCGTGACTGGGCAAGTGTTGCTATCAATGAAAATGCCACATTCACCTCTACAGGTAGTGGCAAATCGGTTAAGCTTTATGGTAATACCGTTTTAAATGCAGTTAAGCTTACCGGTGTTGAAGCAAATACCAATTACACACTTTCCTTTAAGTATTTAATTACCAAGGATTCAACTTGGGGCAGCTCCTCCAAGTCGTGGTTTACACCCGGTATTGTTAAAAAAGGTGTGGCAATGAACGGTACAACTCCTGCCGAGTATTTTGTAACAGGCAGTAAGGTAACCACACCTGCGAGCCCTGCTAACGGTAGCTGGAGTACCTATACTTTAGAATTTACTACCGATGCTACCACAGACTTATTCTTTACTTTGTATGCCACCTTTGCAAGCGGCTTTACAATTTATGCTGATGAGTTTGCACTCACCAAAAAAGAAGCCACTCCCGAGCCCGAATCTAATCCCTTTGAGGATATAGCAAACTGGGGTCTTTACCATAAAGACGCCATAGGCGATTACGCAGGCTATGCGACTATTGACGGTACTGCCCCCGCAAAGCGTGACTGGGCAAGTGCTACCATCAATGAAAATGCCACATTCACCTCTACAGGTAGTGGCAAATCGGTTAAGCTTTATGGTAATACCGTTTTAAATGCAGTTAAAATCCCTGACTTAAAAGCAAACACTAATTACATCCTTACCTTTAAATATTTAATTGCCAAGGATTCCACTTGGGGAACATCAAAGGCTTGGTTTACTCCCGCTTTGGTTAAAAAAGGTACTGCAATGAGCGGCGGAGCTCCGGCAGAGTATTTCAAAAAGGATGCTAATGTCGCAACACCCGCAAGCCCCGCAAACGGTAGTTGGGCTACCTATACTATGAACTTTACCACCGATGCCACAACCGAATATTTCTTTACAATTTATTCTCTTTTTGCAAGCGGTTTTACAATTTATGTAGATGAATTTGCCGTAACCGAGGGCGAGCCTATCCCCGAACCCACTCCTACCGACGGCGATTATGATAACGCCGCTAGCTGGAAGCTTTATCACGAAAACTATGCTCCCACAGTTAACGGTAACGGCCCAACCGAAAACGGTTGGATTAAAAACACCCAGAACACCAATAAAGCCTATACCTATAACGGTGGCGAAAAATCAATTATGATAAGCGGTAATATTCAGTATACCGCAGTAAAGCTTAATGATTTAGAAAAAGGTAAGGCATATAAGGTAAGCTTTAAATATTTTGCTCCTACCACCTCTACTGTAGGAAGCTCCTCTAAGGCTTGGGTAAATCAGGTAGGCGTTATCGCCGGCGGCACCAATATGACAGGTAATACTCCTGATTCCTACGTTAAAAAAGGTGCAGTTTTTGCAGGTGAAGCAGGTAAATGGCACGAATACTCAATGCTATTCAGAGCCAACTCTACCGACCTTTACTTTGGTATGTGCTTAACATTTGGCTCAGGCTATATAATCTATGTTGATGACTTTACCGTAACCGAGACCGATGAAGACCCTGACATAGTTCCGGTTGTTCCCGGTAAGGAGCCTAAGGAACAGATAGTTATTGATTTTGATAACTACGGCGGCGACGCAACCCTTAGTCCCAAGGACCGTATGGAGATTGTAGAGGCAGAAGCCTATGACGGTAAAAAATCCAAGATGCTTCATTTCATTAAGGGTGCCTATAGCAGTGCTACAACCCTTAACTATAGCACTACCTTTTTAAGCGATACCGATGATGTATTCACGGTAGGAGTTAAGCCCAAAAAGGTTTATAAGCTTTCCTTCCGTGTTAAAACAAATTCACAAACTCTGCCCGATGATGCAACAAAGGGCGAGTGGATAGCCATTTACGCCTCCTTTGGCAAGCAGAATATAGTTTCTTCATATCAGCATACTGCAAGGCGTGATGAATGGCGTTACTGTGAGTACAATGTTACAACCTCGGCCGAGCAGAATTTGCTCTCATTCTACGTAAACGCAGGTGAGTACACTCCCGATATGTGGATTGATGACATCACCCTCACCGAAACCGATTACGAGCCTTTCTTAGGCTGGGGAACCGAGCCCAGAGATGAAATTCTCATTAACTTTGACGATTTCTATGTAGGCTATGATATTGCTTGTGCCTCTATTGTAGATGGCCCTGCACGTGACGGTAAGGTTACAAAGGCAACCTATCTTAAAGGCGGTAGCTATGATTACAACGTTGTTGCCAATTACAGTGCCGTTACCGGGTACCGTGACCCTGTATTCACCGTTCCCTGTAAGGAAAACACTCTTTATGAGTTCAGCTATTACATCTATATACCAAAGGATACAGGTACAATTCCATACTTTGCCGTTTATTATGACTGGGCAAACACTTGGGTGCTTCGTTCCAGCGCTATGACCGAGCGTGACCAGTGGGTTAAAAGAAGCATTCGCTTTACAACCAAGCCCGGTCAAACACAGCTTTCATTTACCTTTAATGGCGGTAAAATGATTCCTGATATTTATCTTGATGACATTCTGCTTAGGGAATTAAAGCCGGGCGTTATAAATTATTCAAACAACGCAAGCTACAGCGAAACTTACTATAATGTTTTTGAAAACGAAGGTCTTACAAATCAGGTTAACAAAAGCAAAACCACAGTTATTAAAATTCCTGTGTCAAAACAGCTTCAGTATACCTTTGGACTTTCAATCGCAAGCCTTAAAAAATCCAATTCCAGAGTATTCCTTTCCTTTGACGGCGTTAATCCTATGAATCCGTCAGATGTGGGCGCTCCATCTGCAATCTTCACTTCAGATGGAAAGAGTCGAAGAGTTGGTATTGATTTCATATCCGGTTCAGAGGGATACATTTATCTGGTTATTGAAAATGATGACGGCTCATTAAAGCTCAGCGACCCATATCTCTTTAACACTGCCTCGCTTTCTACCAATCTTGCTATGGGTATGAAAAACAAGCCGTCTGCAAAAACCCTTTCTGTTAATGCTAATAAGGGCGAGCTTTTAAAACTTATAGTTTTCGGAAGCGATGAAGAATTTGAGCTTTTGGGTGACAACCCATCAACCGGTAGCCAGACCGTAATACCCGTGATTATGTTGGCATTTACACTTCTTATTGCCTGCATTTTGCTTGTTAAATTCAAAAAAGGAGGTGAGCAGGCCTAATGAAACTTGTTAAAATAATTTCTTTGTTATTAGCTTTGTGCCTTGCATTTTCTGCCTTTGCAGGATGCAGCAGCAAAAAGGATGAAACAGCAGCTTCATCAACTCCTACAGAATCCGAGCCTGACTCCTCCAATGAAGAAGCAGAAGACGAGTATGAGGACGAAGAGTATGAAGATGAAGAGTACGAAGACGATTATTACGAGGACGATTGGGAGGACATTCTTTTAGAAGAGGAAGAGGGCGTTTACTATGAGGACCTTTATGTAAACAACTCTAAAAAATCTCCCACATATTTCCGTGGTATCGGCTACATTCATCAGATGGCAAGCCATTATACCGATGAGTTCGGTCGTCTTTATACCGATAAGCAGCGTGAGTATGAGCTCGGACTTATGAAAGAAATGGGAGTTAAGATGATACGCTCCTTCTACGGCTCTTCTCTCACCTACAACCCTGTAACAAAGGAGCAGGATTTCGGCTCTGAGGGTATGAAAGAGTTTATAAACGCCTGTAAGGCTATGGATTCCATTGATGTTGAGATTGGTGTAACCGCCATCTGGACTATGCAAGATTTGGTGGATAACAAGGAAAACGAAAATACCGACAAGTTTAATCTTGGAGCTCCCGGCCTTGTTGTTAAGGACGATTGGAATGCCACCCTTAAAAACTATCGTGAGTTTATGAAAAATACCGTTTTAACCTTAAAGGCAAACGGTGTAAACAACGTTAAGTATTTCTTTGCCTATACCGAGTGTAACAATACCTTTAACGGTGATGGACTTGATATTAACGGTGAAAAGGTCGAAACAACCTTGGCAGACCGTGAGTATGAAAGAATTTACCCCCTTTATGATGACCTTATTACTGCTCTTGATGGCGGTCTTAAGGACGCAGGGCTTCGCAAGCAATATAAAATTGTAGGTCCTTGCGATAACTGGCGTGCCGATGACGGTAGCGAGCCTATATCACTCCTCACCAAGTATACGGTAGAAAATCTTGCAGATAAGGTAGATATCATTGGCTCTCATAACGGCTATGCCCGTACAAATGAGTATGTTGATGATATGTTCTATGAAATTCCGTCTGAAAAGCTCAGCGATCCTATGAAGCGTGCTAAAAAGGCAGGCAAGGAATATTGGATAGATGAATATAATGTAGCCGTTACTCAGTATGGCTTTGAAAATGTTCGTCAGGCAAACAAAAACCCTTGGAAGGGTGTCGCAGCCGGTGCAATGATAAACTCTGTTATGAATATGGGAGAAGTTTCTAATCTCTTCCTCTGGACTCTTTGGGATGAGCAGTGGCCGGATAACACCGGCAATGCGGCAGACGGCGAGTTTGATAACGGTATTCAGATTTGCGGTTACTTGAACTGTCTGTTTGAAACCCACACTCCGCTTGCACCTTGGTACTCAATATCCTTGCTCACCAGATACATCGGTTCGGGTCACGTTTATGAATGTGAGGGCCCCGGTTATGCCTATTATGTTTCGGCTATTGAGCGTGATGACGGTGAAATCACAGTTGTTGCCACTAACCACGATTTAATGGAAATGGATGTAAGAATTCATTTTGAAAAATCACTTGGTGGTAAGAATTTGTACCGTTATGTATATAACACAAGCAAAATTGAACCCGCTCCCAGCTATGAAATGATAGCTTCCGATGCAGTCGCCAAGAATGTAACAACCGGATTCTATGATCAGTTACCCGCAGGTTCGGTAACAATCTACACCACCGAAAAACCTGATTCTGTTAAATAAAAATTCAAGTAATGTTAATTTGAAAAGAGGTGTTGCCAAGCAAAGCTATATGCTTTTGTTTGGTGACGCCTTTTTTAGATGCCGGATAACTAAATCGATAAATTGTTGTTTGAAATGACGTTTGGCATTTCAAACGTGTAGGGACAGGCCTCCCGGACTGTCCGTAAAAAATGCATAAATAAACGGATTTTGCAATCTATAAAGATCTTACAAAATATGGGCTGGTAGTAGGGAACGGGCTTGCTCGTTCCGAAAAAATTAGTACAAGCTTTGGTGGCAGGAGCAAGCCCCTGCCCTACGGATATTACCGAAAATTTGCAAAAAACGCAATTTAACACACAAATTTTGGAGCAACAACGTAGGGAACAACCAGCGTGTTGTTCCGTAACAAAATAGATAAATTACCGTATTTTTTTGCGGAATGACACATTGGTCATTCCCTACAATTCAACCCTCATTTCGTGCATTAACAACAATTTATCTATAATGCAATATAACAACCCCAAAAGGAGTAATTTTTATGCAAAAGCTTTATGTAAACAACAAAAAGGTAATCAACCCTAATTTTAAGGGTATAAATATGATTCATCAGATGTATGAATATATGCCCGATAAATTTGACCGTATTTATAATCCTGAACAGTTGGATTTGGAATTTGACACCTTTAAAAAAATGCGTGTTAAAATGATTCGCAGCTTTTACGGTGCATCACTTTCTTGGGATAATGAAAAAAAGGATTATAATTTCAACACTCCCTATATGCAGGGCTTTATTAAGGCCTGCAAACGCTTTAAGGAGATAGGTGTTGAGGTTGGTATTACTCCGCATTGGACGATGAGAGGCTTTTTAGACCCACCAATTGAAGGACATATTGATAATTCTGTTAATATTTCCCGCTTTGGTGACAGCGTGGCAGATGACCTTGAAGCCACCGCAAAAAACTTTGAAAAATTCCTCATCCGTTCCTTTGAAGTCTTTGAGGAAAACGGTTTGGATAACATAAAGTATTTATTTGCCTTTACTGAATGTAACAACACCTTTAACGGACTTGATAGAGAACTAAAGGCCGAAAAGAAATATCTTTCGGTTGTAAGAAGAGATTATACAAGACTGCTCCCCATTTTTGACCGCTACATAACCGCTATTGATAACGCTTTAAAAGCGGCAGGCAAGCGTGATAAGTATAAAATCGTTGCTCCTTGCGATAACTGGCGTGCCGACGATGGCAGTGAGCCGTTTTCAATTCTTAGTAAATATTGCTGTGATAATCTTGCCGATAAGGTGGATATTATAGGCTCTCACAACGGTTATGACCGCTCCTTTGCCTTTACTGATGATACCTATTACGACATTCCCTTTATTCGTATGCCTGAGCCTCTTGGACGTGCCAAGGGTGTGGACAAAGGCCTTTGGATTGACGAATACAACGTTATGATTCATAATTGCTACACCGCCGATAAGTACAAGGTTGTAAATCCCGACCCTATGAAGGGAGTTGCCCTTGGTGCAATGGTAAATTCTATTATGAATATGGGCTGTGATAACGTATTTCTCTGGGGTCTTTATGACCAGCAATGGCCCGACCACAAAAATTCGGGCGAGTTTGATGACGGCGTTCAGATGGTAGGCTACATTCCCTGCCTTATGCGTTCAACCACCCCCTATGCATCGTGGTATTCGCTTTCTCTTATTACTAGGTATCTGCAGGACGGCGAGGTTTATGATAGCGAGATAACAAAGGGCACCTACATTTCTGCCTTAAAGCGTACCGACGGCGAAACTACGCTTGTTGTTACCAATTATATCGATGAGCCTACCGATATTGAGATTGATTTTGAAGAGTCCTTTGGCGGCAAAACGTTCTACAAATATATCTATAATCCCAAAACCGTTGAGCCAAAGCCGGGCAATGAAATGATTGGCTGCAGCGGTGCGGTAGGGCATATTGATGCTAAAATCACCGATACCCTCCCCGGCTATTTAGTGGTAATCTACACCACCGAAAAACCGGAATAAAAGTATCAAAATTTTGAAAAGTGGTTATTTTATGCAAAAACTTTATGTCAACAATAAAAAAGTTATAACACCAAATTTTAAAGGCTTTAATTTTGTGCATCAGATGTATGAATATATGCCTGATAAATTCGGTCGTGAATTAACCTCCGAAATGATAAAGCTGGAATATGAAATCTTTAAAAAAATGCGTATTAAAAATATACGCAGTTTTTATGGTAGTTCGCTTTCGTGGGATAACGTTAAAAAAGATTATAACTTTGAATCAAAGCATATGCAGGCTTTTTATAAATCCTGTCTTGATTTTCAGAATATGGGAATCGATATAGGTATTACCCCACAGTGGCAGTTCAAAGCATTTTTAGAGACGCCCTTTGAGGGCGAACTTCCAAACGGTATAAACATTGGCCGATTTGGTAATGTTTCAAAAAACAGCATAGAAGAAACCGCTAAAAATTTCGAAAAATTTATTGAACGCTCGGTAAATGAGTTTGAGGCACACGGTATTCATAACATCAAATATTTTTATTGTTTTACCGAGTGCAACAACACTTTTTTGAATCAGAACAAAGAGGAAAAAGTTGCCCAAAAAATGCCTGTTGCCAAGCGCCGTGAATATGAAAAACTGATTCCCATTTTTGCCAGATTTATTGAGGCTATTGATAGTGGCTTAAAGGCGGCGGGCAAGCGTGATAAGTACAAAATCGTTGCCCCTTGCGATAACTGGCGTGCCGATGATGGCAGTGAAGCTTATTCAGTTTTGGTTAAATATTGTTTGGAGAATCTGTCCGATAAAATAGATATTATAGGCACCCATAACGGATATGACCGCCATAACAGCTATACAGATGATGCCTTTTATCATCACCCTCCAAAAAAATTAACCGAGCCTCTTGAAAGGGCGAAACAGCATAATAAAGAATTTTGGATAGATGAATATAATGTGGCTGTTCATAATAATTATTTATCATCACAAAAGCGTCTTTCCAACCACGACCCTATGAAAGGCTTAGCTCTGGGTGCAATGGTTAATTCGGTTATGAATATGGGCTATGTTTCCAACTTAATGATATGGACTCTTTTCGACCAGCAATGGCCCGACCATATGAATGATGGACTTTTTGATAAAGGCGTGCTTGTTTGCGGATATTATCATAACCTTTTAGAAAAAATGCAGCCTATGCCTGCTTGGTACTCTGCTTCACTTATTTCACGTTATGTGGGTTCCGGCGAGGTGTATGATTGTACGGTAACAAATGGCACCTACATTTCTGCCATAAAGCGTACCGACGGCGAAACCACCCTTGTTGTTACCAATTATATTGACGAGCCTACCGATATTGAGATTGATTTTGAAGAGTCCTTTGGCGGCAAAACATTCTATAAATATATCTACAATCCCAAAACCGTTGAGCCAAAACCGGGCAATGAAATGATTGGCTGCAGCGGTGCGGTAGGGGATATTGATGCTAAAATCACCGATACCCTCCCCGGTTATGCAGTGGTAATCTACACCACCGAAAAACCGGAATAAAGATGATAATTTATAAAATGCAAAATTCAGAATGCAGAGTGCAGAATTATTATAATTGGTAAATCGTTGTTTAGCAGTGAGTAGCGGCTTTCTTTTTCGCCTTCCCCTTGATGGGGAAGGGGGACCAACGCACGTTGGTGGATGAGGTGAAAAATCCGCTAATTTAAAGGCTTTTTTACGGACAGTCCGGGAGGCCTGTCCCTACGGTGTGAGGGTTAAATCTCTGCGGTAAACTACATTTTATCGATTATCGGTTATAAAAAACAAGGTGAAAATATGTTGTCTGATTATAATATTGAAAATGAACTTTTTGAGAGGTACGAGCAGGCGGCAAGGGATTCATTTCCAAGTGCTTTTGTAAGCAAAGAAAACATTTTAAGTCTTGCAAATGAGGCTGCCGTTCCTGCCCGAAATTTTGAATATTTATCTGATTTTTTAAACTATGCCGATGAAAAGCTGATGCATTTTATTTGGCTTTTGTACTATATTCAGTTTAAGAGCGATGAAGATATTATTTACGACTATCACAGTATAGACAGATGGCCGAAGCCAAAGGAAGCTGAAGAAAAATTCCCCGGCGGAATCGGTTCGGCAGTTTATCTTCTGGCCGCAGAAAACCTTAAAAAATGGGTTAAAAAAAGAAATCTCGGCGAGGATATTGTCGAGGGATATTATACACGTTATCGCTATTTTTTAGAGCTTAATGGCGGTAATCCCGGCGTTTTGGGTATGAAGCGTCTAAATGGCTTTTTGTACGGCTATGCAAAGCCGTTCTTCTTTAGACTTGGCAGACTGGCTTTTGAGGTTGCAAAATTCGAAAAACAGGTGGAATGTTATGCCGATAAGGAGGGCAACCGAATTTTTGTGGCAAGTGCTGAAGGGCTTTTTGATAGCGATGGAGTTCTTGACTTTAAAAAAGGCAAGCCCGCCGTTTATGAAAAAACGGGAAATATTTTAAAGGCACAAAAATTTGGGTCATACGGTCGCCTTGAAAATACTGTAACCGAGATAGATTTAACAAAATTCAGTCGCTTTTTGTCTAAAGAGGATTTTGTTATAAGTATTCACATCCCTGAGGGCGGCAGATTAGATGAACAGTCGGTCGCCGATTCTCTTGCATATGCAAAGAATGTTTTTGAAAAGTATTTTCCATACTGCAAAGCATTTGTTTGTAACACTTGGTTTATCGACCCCCTTTTGGTGGATGACGGAATCGTTAAAAAGGGCGGCAATATGGAAAAATTCGCCAATCTTTTTGATAAAGCAAGCGTTGTTGATAGCTATAACGGTCCGATTTTTGAGCTTATTTTTAAAACCTCCTTTAAGCCTCTTGATGAGCTTCGTGCAGAAAACGATTTTCAGAAAAAGGTGCTTAAAAGAGCTCAAAGCGGTAAAAAAATGTACTGGTGCTACGGAGTGCTGAAGTAAATAGATAAATTATAGAACAATATTAAAGCTTTCTTGAGTTTTAAAATGTTTGTTTTATTAAAATGTGTCCACCCGTTAATTAGTGGGGGGACACAAATTCTTTTATATAGTATAATTTAAACAAACGTACGTTAAAAATTAAAAGGAGGCTTTTTATTGACAAATGCCAATAAACGATTATAATTATAGTAATAAATTTAGGAATATGCCAGTTAGTGCTATTCAGTCGTGGATTGAATGGAAACATATTACTAAAGGAAAAACTCATTGTTCTACCTGTTTAAAACTAGATAGATGTTGGTTTACTAAAGCTAATATGCCGGAACTTCCGCAACACAAATATTGCCATTGTACAACAGCATCAAAGTCTTGTCTGACTATTCAAAAGCAAGCAATAGCCAATAGCGTATATAGTAAGTATGATCCTTACCTTTTTGATACAAACAATGAATATAAACACGGAAAAGGTAAACTGTTTAATTTATGGGGATATACTGTGAAGGATTCGCAGTGGTTAAAAAATGAGGTCGAGCGACAGGGATTGGAAAAATATGTTGCAGGTCAATATGAATTAAAAAATTTGGATAGCAATGGTCAACGAATCAATATTGTTATAAAAATCCCAAGAAAGGATAAAAATGGTGAAGCTTCGTTTACTACCGGCTGGATGGTTTATCCAAACGGAAAAATTCAGCTTATTACACCATATGCGGACAACTGATATGAAAGAAATGGATATTGTTGAGATTGTTGTGGATAAGGAACGATATACAAGTCAGGGTGTTTATAAAGGAATGCAAGGATGGATTTGTCTTGATGATTGTACAGACGGATACTGGCTTGTTAATCTTCCGCAATACGGAGCAAAACCGGATATTGCTACTTTAAGTGTTCACGAAAGTGATATGATTGTTATACCTCAAATGGATGCACGAACTAACGAGAGAATCAAAGCAGAGCATGACAAACAATATTAAAGCGTTATAGTATTAAGAAAACATTCCCCAAAAGGTGCCTCAAGAGCTCAAAGCGGTAAAAAAATGTACTGGTGCTACGGAGTGCTGAAATAAGGCTTGCAAAATATGTAAAAATATGATATATTCTTTTTAGACATAATTTGTTCATAAATTCCAAAAGGAGATATATCAATGAATCAAAAAAATGTTTGGCAAGCGGTGAAATTCACTCTGTTTTCCATCTCGGCAGGTGTAATTCAAATAGGCACCTTTACTATTTTAAATGAAATTTTTAAAATTGATGATAAGTATGGTGTTACATACTTTATATCTCTTGCACTTTCTATCGTCTGGAATTTTACCTTTAATAGAAAATACACCTTTAAATCGGCAACAAACATTCCTGTTGCAATGGCAAAGGTGTTTGGATTTTACCTTGTATTTACACCACTCTCAATTTGGCTAGGCGAATTGGCGGTAGATTCTAATGTAAATGATTATCTGGTTTTGGGCATTACAATGCTCAGCAACTTTGTACTTGAATTTTTGTTCTGCAAATTTGTGGTCTATCGTGGTCAGGAAAACACCCTCAAAAAGGATTCAAAAAATTGACTTTAAAACTAATATCTGTGATATGCTTTACGGTCAATCGCAAAAAATACGGATATTAAAAAGATATAAACGGTTTTGGGGGAGATGCAAAAAG
Source organism: Clostridia bacterium (assembly GCA_017397065.1). The sequence continues at coordinate 2,067 of JAFQKE010000012.1, read as the reverse complement.
CACCTCCCCCAGATATTGCCGCTTTTCCGTTTCCGATAACAGGCGGCAATGGTTATCGGATATCTATAATAATTATTTGCAAAAAGCCTTTAAAATATGCAAGTCCTAAAAAAATAATCTTACGCAATAAAATTCGACAAATAGTTTAAAGCGATATCTATATATTTGCACTAATTTTTTAGTAGTAAAAAGCTAAAAACTAGGTAAACTATTTAAAAATAAAATTTTTTCAAAAAAAGGTTGCAAAAAGGAGTTTGTTTGTGTATAATAGTAATACAAACTAAATATCGCGGGGTAGAGCAGTTGGTAGCTCGTCGGGCTCATAACCCGGAGGTCGCAGGTTCAAGTCCTGTCCCCGCAACCAAAAAAAGAGAAGCTTGAAAAAGCTTCTCTTTTTTTATCCAATCCGAAGGATTGTATGTAATCGCCGTTAGGCGTATGTAATCCGTTTGCATTGCAAACGGTATGTCATCAAAGCATAAGCTTTGTATGTTCTTTCCTTCGGATTGATTACATACCACCCTACGGTGGATTACATCCAACACTGCGTGTTGATTACATACCGCAACAAGTTGCGGATTACATGCAATGCTTCGCATTGATTTTTTTTCGCTTTTATGCTATAATACACTTAAAGGTCGGTGATTTTATGAAAAGAATATTTGCTTTATTGCTTTGCTTGACTTTATCTTTTATACTTTCGGCTTGCGGTGTTTCTTCGTTTGATGACTGCAAGGAGAATAGAGAGAAAGTTGTAGACCTCATACTTGATGAAAGAGTTGGAATTGCAGAAAATGGTTTGGTTACCTTACCTGATGAATTTAAAAACCTTTCAGATACGGGTGAGTGTTTAATAGTCGAGTTTCAAGACCAAAGTGCAATATATTTTTTTGAATTTCGCGGAATTTTAAGTGAGTCGAGAGGTTATGTGTATGTTACCGACCAAATCGATTGGAAAGATTACGTCAACGAAGATAAATATACAGGTACACAAGATTGGATAGATATTGAAGAAATTGAAACAAATTGGTATTCTGTTAAAACAGAATAAAATATAATAAAATTATAAGAAATTCCCCAGTTTTCAGGCACATTGCATTCGTGTCACTAAGTTCAAACTCCCCAAAAAGAAAAGTCACACATTGTGTGGCTTTTTCTTTTTGTACTATTATCTATTCACTATTTTCTTTTATCTATTATCTAAAACAGGTGGCTTTTCCAGATAAAAGATAATAGAAAAGGAGTGGCCTCGCCACGAATTATTAAAGCAATGCTACGCTTTGTTTTATTGCTGCATTTATACTAGAGGCAATAATATTGAATCTTTTTTTAAAATAGAAACATTAGATTCATTTGTTTACTTCTGGAATGTTGGTTCTTTCAAGTAGGTAATCTATTGACACATTGAAATAATCGGCGATTTTAATGAGTTCATTTATACCCGGTTCCCTTTCACCTGTTTCGTAACGACTTATTGTATTCTGGTTTGTGTTTAAGTCCATAGCCAATCTGAGTTGAGAAATGCCCTTTGATTTTCTAATTTCTTTCAATCTCATAAAATCACCTCTTGACATTATTATCCCATATTGGTATAATAAAAATATCCCAATACGGGATGAATAGGAGGATTTTTAATGAAAAAGATTATTGCTATTGGTGTTGTTTTATGTTGTGTTTTTGTATTGCTTACAGGTTGTTTTGGCGGTGGTAAGGTTAAAGCGACAATCACTACAAACAGCGGCGAAACGAAAGAAATGACACTTGATGAAATTAAGGAAATTGAAGAAACAAATAGTATTTTATTTGAAGAGGAATATGTTGGTGCAGAAATAACATTAACATCAACCATCACGAAAATAGGAGGAGCATATATGCTCCGCTCTTGGTTTGAATGTGATGCTTACCTTGAATTAGAATCAGGTAGCACCGGATGTTTTTTCAAGCCAATTACAGAGGAAGAGGCATCAACATTTAATGTTGGTGATACCATTACTGTTAGCGGTAAAATCGGAATGGCATCTGTTTCCAGTTTTGATATTTATATAATGGCAACTAAAACTTCACCAT
>JAFQKE010000011.1 GCA_017397065.1 Clostridia bacterium | reverse complement strand
TTCAGTTATGACAGAAACAATCAAAACCACTGATGAGCTTAATATCGGTGCAGAAATTTCGGACGATATGTCCTTTGAGGAGGCACTTGAACTTTCGCTCAGCAGTTTAAATACAGATCAGAAAGTGCATGGTGTTGTTCTCGCAGTAGGTCCTACTGAGATTCAGGTAGATATCGGCCGCAAGCAAACAGGTTACGTTAAGGCAGAAGAATATTCTTATGACCCCACCGTAAAACTTAACGAGGTTGTTAAGGTAGGCGATGAGCTTGACCTTATCGTTATGAAAACAAATGATCAGGAAGGCACAATTATGCTTTCTAAACGCCGTTATGATAACATTGCCAATTGGGATACCATCGTTGAAGCCAGCGAAAATGGTACCGTATTAGAGGGCAAAGTTACCGAAATCATTAAGGGCGGTATGATCGTTTCCGCTTTAGGCTTTAAGGTATTTGTTCCTGCTTCACAGGCAACCCTTACCCGTGGTGAGGATTTAGAGGCTTTAAAAGGCACAACCGTATCTTTCAAGGTTCTTGAGATCGGCCGCCGTCGTCGTGTTATCGGCTCGGTTCGTGCTGTTCTTCAAGAGGAAAGAAAAGCAAAAGCAGCAAAATTCTGGGAGAATATCGGCGTTGGCGATGTATTCAATGGCGTTGTTAAATCACTCACCGGTTATGGTGCATTCGTAGATCTCGGCGGCGTTGACGGTATGGTTCACATTTCTGAGCTTTCCTGGCAGAGAATTAAAAATCCTGCAGAGGTTGTATCTGTTGGCGATACTTTAGAGGTTTACGTTAAGGATATTGATACTGACAAAAAGAAAATTTCTTTAGGTCACAAAAAGCCTGAGGATAATCCTTGGACCATCTTTACTCGTGATTATGCTGATAAGGATGTTGTTAAGGCTACCATTGTTAATATGACCACCTACGGTGCATTCGCACGCATTATTCCCGGTGTTGATGGTCTTATCCACATTTCTCAAATCGCTGATCGCAGAATCGAAAAGCCTCAGGATGAGCTTAAGCTCGGTCAAGAGGTTGATGTTAAGATTATCGGCATTGATGAGGAGAAAAAGCGTGTAAGCCTTTCTATCCGTGCTCTTTTAGATCCTAAAGCAGCTGAGGAAGAGGAGATTTTAGCTGAGGCTAGTGCTCCTGTTGAAGAAGCTCCTGTAGAGGCTCCTGTAGTTGAGGAAGCTCCTGTAGTTGAGGAAGCTCCTGTAGTTGAAGAGGTTGCCGCTGAAGCTCCTGCAGAGGAAACTGCTGAATAATTGAATTTAAATTCATAATTATGGCCCACCTGATTTAAGTTCAGGTGGGCTTTACTTATTATTAGGTTGTGCTAAAAACAAAAGAAAAATAAAATTTATTTGCTATAAACATATTTTTTATTATACTTGAAAAATAAAAATAGATATAGTATAATAAAATATATTGTAATATGTGCAAAAGGAGGGTGTAGTTGTGGCAAAACATAAACATAAGCGTGGTGCGAATGTGCGCACACGTCTTATTATAACAGCTGCGTTCGTTCTGTTGCAGATAGCTCTGTTTGCAGGCATTGCTTACTTTTTTGCAGGTAAAAAGGTTTGGATATATGCCGTTTTCCAGCTCATAAGTTTTGTAACGGTAACCCGAATCGTTACAAAAAAAGGCAACCCGAGCTATAAACTTATGTGGATAATATTCATTCTGCTTTTTCCGTTGGTTGGCGGACTTGCGTACCTCGTATGGGGTGGCGGTCGAGTCTTCCCTCATGTAAAAAGAAGAATGAAAAAATTCAGCGAAGGCTCTGAGCATTTTCTAAAGCAGGACCCTATGGTTCAAAATCGTATGATTTATGATGATCTTCACCATTCAAGGCAATCTGTCTACCTTGCAAAGGCATCGGGATTTCCTGTTTATGACAACACCGAATGTGTTTATCTTTCGCCCGGAGAGCAAGCGTTACCCGTAATTTTAAGGGAGCTTGAAAAGGCTGAAAAATATATCTTCATTGAATTTTTTATCCTAGCCGAGGATGGTATGTGGGACCCCATACATAAGATTCTAAAGCAAAAGGCGGCTAGTGGTGTAGAGATTCGTGTTATTTTTGATGATTTTGGTTCTATTACAAGGCAGTATCACGGATTTGCCGAACGCCTTCGTGCTGAGGGCATAAAGGTAAGCATATTTAATAAAATCTCAGCTTCAGTCACCCTCTTCCAAAATAACAGAAATCACCGTAAAATTATAGTTATTGATGGAAAGGTTGCCTTTACAGGCGGTATGAATATCGCAAATGAATATGTAAATACTGTTAAGCTTCACGGATATTGGATGGACTGTGCCGTTATGCTTAAAGGCAAAGCAGTTTCATCTTTTGTGGTAATGTTTTTAAATATGTGGGGATTTTGCGTAGGAAAAAAACAGCGTTATCCTAAGTATATTACCGATTATGTGCGACCTACGGCCGGATTTGTGCAGCCCTTTACAGATGGCCCGATAAATGATAAAAACCCCGGTGAGGGTCTTTATATGCAAATGCTTAATACAGCTCAAAAATATGTATATATAGCAACTCCGTATCTCATAGTAGATAACGCTATGATAAGGGCACTCACTCTTGCGGCTCAATCGGGCGTAGATGTAAGAATAATCACCCCCCATATTCCTGATAAAGCCTATGTTCATCCCGTTACACAGCATTGCTATGAAGAACTGCTTGCGGCAGGTGTTAGAATTTTTGAATACACCCCCGGATTCATCCATTCAAAATTCTTTGTTTCGGATGATAGGGTAGCTACAATAGGCACCATCAATATGGATTACAGAAGCTTCTTTTTCCATTTTGAGTGTGGTGTATGGATGTGCGGTAACGATACCGTTTTTGATATAAAAAATCATTTTCTTGAGATTCAAAATCAAAGTATGGAAATTGATTACAAAAAGTGGAAAAAGCGTCCAATACTACTAAAAATGAAGCAAGCAATTCTTTATTTATTTGCACCATTTATGTAAAACAAAGGAGAATATAATATGAAAAAACTTTTAACCGCAATTTTGTTAGTAACTGTTATGCTTACCGTTATGGTTCTTCCTGCATCAGCAGCAGGCGGCAATTTGAGTGCAACAGCATCCCTTTCAAGCGATAAAACAAGCTTTACCGTTAATCTTGTGGTAAATGATAACCCCGGCGTTATCGCAATGACCGCAAAGCTTTCTTATGACAGCAAGGCTTTAAAACTTGTATCCACAAAAAATGGTAGCATTTTTGAAAATGTAACTATGGAGAGCCAAAAAAAGACCGATAATCCATATAATATTATTTGGATGGAGGCAACCGCAGCTGAAAATATTAAAACAAACGGCGTTTTAGCCTCCTACACCTTCCAAGTTTTAAAAAATGCTCCCGTTGGTCAGACCGAAATTAAATTCGATATATCTGATGCAGTTGATACAAGCAATAGCAATATAATTAAATTTAACGGTTGCTCCTTTAAGGTTAACGTTAAGGGTGCCGAAAATTCACAAACCACCACTCCTTCTCAAGGACAGGACGTTTCTCAGTCAACAGCTTCTCAGAACACAGGCGTATCAAATAATGGTGACTCCGGAAATGTAATAACAAATGATCAGACCCTTGATGTAGAAAAGCCCGAGTTTGATACCACTTTACCCGAAGAAACAGAATCGGCTGAGGAGACTGCTTCAGCACTTGAGGAAATAACCTTGGAAGAGGCTGAATCCTCTGAAACTGAAACAAAAGCAGACGGTAAAACCGAAAAAGATAATACTCTTGTAATTATAATTGTAATTGCCGCTATTGTTGTTTTGGGCGTTGGTATTACGGTTGTTGCACTTTGCTTTGGAAAAAAGTCAAAAAATAAACAGTAAATCTTAATGAAAATATTCTTTAAAGGGGCTGTAAAAAAACAAAGTTTATTAAATTCCTTTAAATAAGAATAAAACGAAATGAAAAATCTGCAATAAAAGTGTAAAAAATCACTTTTATTACAGATTTTTATTTTTATAAATATATTAGGCATATAAATTGTTGTTTATAAGCCTTCCCCTTGACGGGGAAGGGGGACCGCATCAGCGGTGGATGAGGTGAAAAAAACGCAAAATTATGCATTTTTTTACGGGCAGTCGAGGCTAATTCCCCTCATAGGGGAAATGCCACAAGGTGGCAAAGGGGTTTGGGCGAAGCCGTACCGCCTGCCCCTACGGTATCGCCCGAAAATCTCTGCGATAAACAACAATTTATCGCATGGCTGTTTTTTTACAGCCCCTTTTTATTTTTGTCATATAAAGAAACTTTTTTGCATATTTTTAATTAGAATGATTTTGCTTTAATAAAAAGGAGTTTTAAAATGGACAAGAATAGTTTTATAAAGAGATTTGAAATGTTGCTTTGTTATCTGCCCGAAAATCTTAAAAGTATACTGTTAAAGCTTAGCCCTGAATTTAAAGAATCTGCTCAGGAGATTCGACTACGTGCAGGACGACCGCTTACCCTGACAATGAGTGGAAGTCAGTTTTTTGTTTGTAAAAGTGGTACATATATGCTTCCACGTGCCGATTCTGTTTTTGTAACTCCGGAGGATTTGAACAATTGCTTTTTAAAGCTATGCAGACATTCGGTTTATTCGCATAATCACGAGCTTTGTGAGGGATATATCAGTTTAGAAAACGGCCACAGAGCCGGAATTTGTGGCAAGGTGGTTCTAAAGGACGGCAAGATTGAAACGGTTCGTGATATTTCTTCAATAAATATAAGAATAGCTAAAGAGGTGCCAAACTGCGCAAGTGAAATTTTAAATACCTGCAGAGATGGTGGAATTTTAATTTGTGGGGGGCCCGGCACGGGTAAAACTACCCTTTTAAGGGATGTTTGTCGTCAACTTGCAAGCGGTAGGGTTGGCAGTTGCAAAAAGGTAGCAGTTGTGGATAGCAGGGGAGAGATAGCTGCCGTAAGCGGCGGCGTTCCAAATACCGATATGGGTAGCACCGCCGATATAATAACCGGTGTGCAAAAATCCAAAGGAATCGAAATGGCTCTTAGAACCCTTTTTCCGGATGTAATTGCCTTTGATGAGCTTGGAGATATGGATGAGGTTTTGGCTGTTGCGCAGAGTTTTAATTCGGGCGTTAGAATTATCACTACGGCCCACATTGGAAACGAAGCTGACCTTTTAAAGCGTCCAACCGTTTTAAGACTTTTAAAAACGGGTGCCATAGAGTGGGTGGTAATCTGTGACAAGGATTTCACCTTTAAGCTTAAACGGATAAGCGAGCTTAACCTTAAACGGGAGATAGCGGCGGTATGAGAGTTGTTGGAATTGTTTTTTTATCACTTACTCCGCTTTTATTCGGTTTGGATTACAGCAAACTTCTAAAAAAACGTTTGGAGTTTTTTAGCACTTTTAAAGAGTTCATACTCTTTGTTAAGGAGCAGATTCGTTTTTCGGGTAGGGAACGTGATGAGATTTTTACCCTAGCTTTAGCCGACCCAAGATTTGATGTGCCATTGTTTGAAAACATCAAAAAATCCTTGAATGGCGAGGAAACCTTGGCGAAAACTATTGAAAAATATAACGATATTCGCTTAAGCAACAAGGAAATCCAGCAAATAAGTGCTTTCATTTCCGGTCTTGGCTCTAATGATACCGAGGGGCAACTTAATCACTGCGATTATTATTTTTTGGTATTCGGGCAGCTGGCAGAAAAATCAAATGAGATTTATTTATCAAAAAGCAGGCTGTCGGTGGGTCTTGCGTTAAGCTTATCGTCAGTAATGTTTATTATTATGATTTAGGGAAGAAAAATGGATATTGATTTTATTTTTAAAATAGCCGCTATCGGCATAATTGTGGCGGTTTTAAATCAACTGCTGATTCGTTCCGGCAGGGAGGATCAGGCAATGCTAACAACCCTTGCGGGGCTGGTTGTTGTGCTTTTTATGGTGGTTCAGGTTATTGGTGACCTGTTTGGCACAATAAAAGATATATTTGACCTTTAAATATGATTAAAATAGCTTTATTTGCCTTGGTTGCCCTTGTGATAATTGTTGTTTTGCGGCAATATCATCCTGAATATGCACTACTTGCCGCAACCTTATCGGGGGCCGGGATTCTTATTTTTTTGGTATCACAACTAGCTCAGCCGCTTTGTTCTTTAACCGAAATGCTTTGGAATTACGGAGTTTCAAAAGAACACACAAGTTATATTTTAAAATCTTTGGGAATATGTGTAATAACAAAATTTTCCACCGAGCTGTGCAACGATTTTGGACAGACCTCTCTTGGTACCAAGGTGGAAATGGCGGGTAAAATAACTCTGCTTATTATATCATTACCCATTTTGCAAAATATTCTGGAGGTAGGGTTATCCCTTTTGCGATGAAAATAATAAAAAAATCAGGATTGTTTATTTTGATAGTATTTTTGTCGATTCAGTTTTTCGGTTTTTATGTGTCTGCCGAAAATATCGCTGATGAAACTATCGATGAGCTCTATAAACGTCAGTATGAAGCAAGCGGTGCCGACGAGCTTAATGGTCTGCTACCGAAAAAGACAAATGATATACTTGAAGATATAAAAATCAGTCCCGAAAATATAGATGGAATAGGTATGCCCGAAGGCGAAAATATAATTAAAATGCTGATGGATTTTTTTGCAGATGGAATAAAAAATCCCCTTAAAACCGCCTTATCAATAATAGGGATTTTGCTTATATTCGCCTCTTTTGAGGGTATAGCTACAAAAAACGACAACAACCTAACTTCTGTTTTTGTTTGTTTTGTTGCGAGTTTAGTTGCAACTGCCCCCGCTTTTACCCTTATGGAGAGCGTTAAAACCGCTGTACAAACAATAACGAATTTTATGCTCGGTTTGGTGCCGGTCTATACGGGAATTATGATTTCAATGGGAAGCACCACCTCAGCGGGTGGATTTTCTACATTGTTGCTCGGTGCAACAGAGGTGATTTCATATTTGATTTCGTATTTTTTCCTGCCAATATCAGGAGCGGTTCTCTGCCTTGGAATATGCGGCGGAATCTCACCAATACCGCTTGCGTTAAGACTTTCGGGTTGGATTAAAAAAACCTCTACTTGGGCAATGGGTATTGCCAGCACTTTATTTTTAAGTATACTTTCGCTTCAAAACACCTTTTCTTCTGTGAGCGACGGACTTACTATGCGCACCTCCAAAGCAATGCTTAGCACAGCAATTCCCGTTATGGGGCCGGCCATCGCCGAAACTATGAATACCGCAAGAGGATGTATAGGTATGCTCAAATCGGGGGTTGGAATTTATGCGGTTGCCGCAATATCTATACTTGCCCTGCCTGTGATTATTGAGCTTGTTTTATGGAGGGTTTCTATGTGGGTGGCAGCCGGTACGGCCGAAATTTTTGGTATGAAGCAGGTCGAAAATCTGCTTAGAGCGGTGGATTTTTGCCTTTCTGTGCTTCTGTCTTCGGTTGGATTCATAACCCTCCTTTTTATTATCTCACTTGCTATTGGAACGGGGGCGGGTTGATTTGAATTTAGTCACATCGTTTTTAAGCACAATTTCGGTTGCATCGGTAGTTCTTACGGCACTCTGGTTTTTAGTACCTAAGGGGGCTACGGAAAATAATTTCAAGTATGCAATGAGCGTATTTATGATTTTTATTACCATATCTACCATTAGTTCAGCGGTTAAAAGCCCTGAAAATAAACTACCCGAAATAAACACCGCACAGGCGGTGGCAAAGGCTGATTTATTAAGTGCTGAAACGGTTGAATATATCATAGAAAGCCTACTGGACAAATGTAACATCAAATATAAAGAAGTTGTTATTATTATGGATAATTCGGATTCTGCCGACATAAATATTACTAAAGCACGCATTGAATTCGCAAATGAGAAAGATTTTCCTATGGCGGCCGAAATTATAAAAAAACAAACAGGAATTGTTTTAGTAAGGTGATTAAATAGTAATGGAGCAGTTAATTTTATCAATAAAAAAGCTTTTAAAGGGCGGCAAAAAAACAACCGCATTTTTATTTATAGGACTAATAGGAATATTTTTTATTGCCTTTGGTGGTTCGGGCGATGATTCAACAACTTCATCACAGCCTAAAGATTTGTATAATGAGGGATATAGTGAGGAGCTGGAAAGTAAAATTTCAAATCTCGTAACGGCTATCACCGGCAATGATAACTGTGTTGTGGGTGTTACGTTAGAAAACACCGGCGAGTATATTTATGCCAATCAAAATACTCTTGACACTAATCAGACAGAGGATAAGGCAAGCGATGTTGTAACTACCAAGGAAAGTCATAAAAGCGAGCAGGAATACATAATTGTAGAGGGTAAGGATGGGGAGCAAACTGCTCTTATAGTAACCGAAAAAAAGCCGGGGGTCAGGGGGGTGGCGATAGTTGCAAGTGGAATAAATAATATGAATTATGATTTGATTTTAGATTCGGTTTCGGCGATGCTGGGTATTCCAAGCAGAAAAATCAGCCTTGCCGAAGCAAATTGACGGCAACAAGCCGCGAAAGCTTTAAATATCAATTTTAAGGAGCGAAAACCAATGAAAAAGAAAAAGATTTTCGGTGCAAAACAGATAGTTGCAGCGGCACTTATTGCCGCTCTTGGTGGTGCTGTATGGCTTAATATGCAGTATTCCACGGCGGCCGGCAATTTTTTAAGCACCACAGATACAGCCTCTAATAAAAATTTAGGCGATACTAAATATGTAGCGACATTAAGTGAGCCTTCAGCTGTTCAAACTGCGGCAGAGTCGGACTATTTTGATTTGGCTAGAGCCGACAGAAAAAAATCCAGAGACGAGGCTCTTGCCCTTTTGGAGGACACCTTAAAAAATGTAGATTCAAATGCTGATGCAAAGCTAAAAGCTACAGAAAAAATGTCTTTAATAGCCGAACGTATGGAAAAAGAGGCCTCAATGGAAACTCTTATCAAGGCGAAAGGCTTTGAAAAAACAATTGTTGTAATAGGCGATAATGATATTAGTGTGGTTGTTAAGGCAGATGAGCTTTTACCGGCTCAAATTCTGCAAATTCAGGATGCTGTAACATCCCAAACCGAAATTTCTTTAGAAAACATTAAAATTGTTAATAAAAAATAGTTGTACTATTTAAAAAATGTGGTATAATAGTAATGTACATAAAAACAAGGAGGTTTGCGTTATGGCAAATGGTAGTTCCGGATTAGCTATAAATAACGAAGTTATTGCTCGTATGACAGAAATGGCAACGCTCGAAACAGAAGGCGTTATCGGAATGTCAAAAGGGCCTATTTCAATGCCCAAAATTTTAGGTAAAAAGGGCGGTACAAAAGCAGTTACCGTTTCAACCGATCAAGGTATTATTGATATTGAACTTTTTGTAAAGGTAAGCGATAAATTCAAGGTTTGTGATATTGCAGAAAAAATCCAGACCGGAGTTAAAGAAAAACTTCAGGGTATGACAGGTAGCGCCGTTACAAGAGTTAATGTTGTTGTTACCGATGTGGAGATATCAGAAGAAGCTAAATAAAAATTCAAGGCTTGGCTGTTGCATTTTAAATGTGTAACAGCCAATAAATATATTAAGTATAAAAAATCAAGAGGACTATAAAAAAATGAAAGAAAACCTCACCATGTTAATGGATTTATATGAGCTTACAATGGCAAACGGTATTTTTTATTCGGAGGATAGAGATGTTGTTTGTTATTTCGATATGTTTTTCCGCCGTGTTCCCGATGATGGCGGATTTGCTATTATGGCAGGTATAGAAAAGCTTATAGAGTATTTTAAAGAATTAGAATTTACCGAGGAGGATGTTGAGTATCTTAGAAGTCTTAACCTGTTCGGTGAAGAATTTTTAACATATCTTCGTAACTTTAAATTCACCTGTGACGTGTGGGCAATACCTGAGGGTACGCCAATATTCCCCAAAGAGCCCATCGTTACTGTTAGGGGCCCTGCTATTGAAGCCTTTTTGGTTGAAACAATGGTGCTTCTCACCGTTAATCATCAGTCCCTTATCGCTACCAAGGCAAACAGAATTGTTCGTGCGGCAGGGGGGAAGGCTGTGCTTGAGTTTGGTGCAAGACGTGCCCATAGCTATGATGCCGCCGTTCTTGGTGCACGCTCAGCAATAATAGGTGGTTGCGTCGGTACATCCTGCGTTAAGGCGGCCAAGGATTTTGGAGTAAAGCCCTCAGGCACAATGGCACATAGCTGGGTTCAGCTATATAAAGATGAATACACCGCATTTAAAACCTATGCAGAGCAGTATCCCGATAGCTGTATGCTTCTTGTGGATACATATAACGTGCTTAAATCGGGTATTCCAAATGCAATAAGGGTATTTAATGAAGTTGTGGTGCCAAAGGGATTCAGACCGCTTGGTGTTCGTATTGATAGCGGCGATATTACCTACCTTACCAAAAAGGTTCGTAAAATGTTAGATGATGCCGGATTCCCCGATTGCAAAATATGTGTTTCAAACTCGTTAGATGAATATTTAATCCGTGATATGATAATACAGGGTGCGGCGGTAGATACCTTTGGCGTTGGCGAAAGACTTATTACCGCATCCTCAGAGGCAGTTTTTGGCGGAGTTTATAAACTGGTTGCCGTTGGCACTAAAGAGGGAAATATTATCCCCAAAATTAAAATTAGCGAGAATACCGCAAAAATAACCATTCCCTCATTTAAAAAGGTATGGAGGCTCTTTGATAATGAAACAGGCAAGGCAATAGCCGATGTTATAACCCTCCATCATGAGGTTATTGACGATTCCAAGCCATATGAAATTTTTGATCCCGAGCATACGTGGAAGCGTAAAATCGTTACCAATTTTACCGCAAAGCCACTAGCGGTACGCATTTTTGATAAGGGCGAATGTGTTTACAAAACACCAACAGTAAAAGAATCTGCCGAGTATTGTAAAAAGCAGGTAGATACCCTTTGGGATGAGGTTAAACGTTTTGAAAAGCCTCATACCTATTATGTGGATCTTTCGAAAAATCTTTGGCAAGAGCGTGCTGCTCTTTTAGAAAAACACTCGGTTAAAGGGTGATTTTGATGGAAAATAATTGTAATAGTGTATCTATTTTCGCTTCATCGGTAAGTGATAGAAGCTTTTATGTACGCTTAAAAGACGGTCGTCTTGTTTTAATTGATATGGGCTGTGTAAATCTCTTAAAGAGCGATATTCCAAGTACCGATTTGTTCAAAGCGTTTGTAAAAGAACTTCAATCGGTCTGCCAAAGTCAGATTATTCGTGTTGCGGCACTTTTTATAACACATCCCCACGATGACCACGTGAATCTTTTAGAGCATCTGAGTGCATTGGGGCTCGATAAATATTTTATTATCGAAAGGGTTATAAGAAAATTTCCGCCCAAATCATGGGTTCCAAATAATAATTGGGAAAAGCCCGATTATCCCCTGAAAATAGAAAATATCTTGCAAAATATGAAGGGTACTGAGCTAACAACCCCAAAAAGAGGGGATGTTTTTGAGTTTGGCGGCGTGAAATTTGAAGTTTTGCTCACCGCCGATGAAGCACCCGAAGATTCAAAAGATTTAAACTATTTTTCTATGCTTATAAAGCAAAGCGTTAACGGAAAAACGGTTCTTTGGACGGGGGATATGTCTGATTCTCTCAGCCAGACGGCACTTTCCTTTTATGGGGATAATTTGAAGTGCGATATTTTGCAGATTCCTCATCACGGCACTCCAAATTGCGGCATTTTAGAGTTTTTTAAAACCGTCGATGCCAAGCTTCATATATGGAACATTGCAAAAAATACGTTTTTGAATCCCGATTATATGTTCGCTTACGGCAAATATCCCATTCCTACCGCAGTTTATGATATGCCGGTTGAAAAGGTTTTTTGCGGCGGTGAAGATTTAACCCAAATTCAACTTTAAAGGAGCTTTTTATGAACAGGTATGTAAATAAAACGGTCGTTTCTAAAAAGGATATAACCGAAATCAATTTGCAGATATATTTAAAAACGCCACTTTACATAGCACTTTATGCGGTCTGCATTTTGTTTATCGCATCTAGCGTTGTGGATTATTTTGTCAATCATATAATCAACCTATCCTCGGCAATTCCTTTTGTGCTTGCAATTGTAGCAATGATTTTTGTTTTTATAACAAACGGCAGAAATATGTATAATCAAAGTCTGGATTCAAATGACAATCCTATCGAGTATACCTATACAGCCGAAAATAAGGTTCTAACGCTTGAAACAAGCAATGGAAAGAGGGCGACACTTGATTATAAAATGATTTTCAAAACCTTTGAGAGCAAAAATTGTTTTGCCATTCGTGGCAGGGATAATTCCTTTTATATATTAAGAAAAGATGCCTTTGTTGAGGGCGATTTTGAAAGCTTTAAAGCGGATATAAAAGATTCGTTTTAGATTCAAGTTTCATATTTTGTGCATGTGGTTAGACTTTATTCCGCAGCCATATAGCTGAAGATAAATTGTTGTTTAGCTGTGAGTAGCGGCTGTCTTTTTTGCCTTCCCCTTGATGGGGAAGGGGGACCGCATCAGCGGTGGATGAGGTGTAGTTACGCACTAACTTTCTTTTCACCTCATCCGTCATTCGCACGGCTTTTTGCCGCACGAACGCCACCTTCCCCGTCAAGGGGAAGGCTAATTTAAACTATAATTTGTGCAAATTCTTTTAGGGCAGTCGAGGGCGCCTGCCCCTACGGTATCACCCAAAAATCTCTGTGATAAACTACAATTTATCTGCCTGCTTTCCAGCTGCGGAACGAGATTTAGCCAAACGAATAAAACCTATTCGGAATTGGATGAAACGTCACACGTTTCAAACTACAATTTATCTTTTAAACATAATTGCAAAAATACCCCCGAATGAATCTGTTGCGATTCATTCGGGGGTTAAACGTATAAATTTGAATGTTTAATTAGTCATCAATGCTTTTATCGGTAGCGGTTTTGTAAATTGCCATAACCTTTTCGTTTGGAGCCTTGGTGCAAAGGGTAACAATAATTGCAACAATTGCACCAACAACAAAACCGGGAAGAATTTCATAAACACCGGAATTGAAAACAACGGCCTTTGTAACTGTGTTTGTAAACAGAACAAGCCAAGCAATATCTGCAATGGCACCTGCTAAAATACCTGCAACTGCACCGGCGTAATTAAAGCGCTTCCAGAAGAGGGAGAGAATAACTACAGGTCCAAATGCGGCACCAAAGAGACCCCATGCATTTTCAACCATTGACATAATATTTGAAGCCCAAGAATTACTGTTACCAAGTCCGGACATCGCAATAAGAAGACCTACAACAGAAACTATTAAAACAACGAATCTTCCTACCCAAAGCAATTCTTTATCAGAAGCCTTGTTTTTGCGAATAAGGGGCTTGTAAATATCGCTTGTAAAGGAAGATGATGCAACAAGCAATTGGCTATCAGCGGTTGACATTGAAGCGGCAATAATAGCTGACAGAACAATACCTGCAAAGAATGCCGGGAATATGTCGTTAACAATATCAATAAACAAATTCTGCTGATTGCCTGCAGGAATAAGGCTTTCTGCAAGAGAAGAACCGTTGCTGAACAAATATGTACGGGCAAGGAAAGCAATTACAACTGCAGCACCCAGGGTAATTATAACCCAAATAATAGCAACTGTAGATGATTTTTTAACCATTGAAGATTTCTTTATAGCCATAAACCTTACAAGGATGTGGGGCATACCAAAGTAACCAAGTCCCCAGCCAAGACCTGATGCAATATCCTGCCAGCTTGCGGTAAAGGGATTGGTGTTGAATGCGGTGATGCCGTCTGCAAAGGCAGATGTATATTGACCATCAAAATTGCCAAAAGCGTACATAACAATCGGCACAGCCAAAAGTGCTATCAGCATTAAAATACCTTGGAAGAAGTCGGTCCAACAAACGGCCTTGTAACCACCCATAAAGGTGTAAACTAAAATTATCAATGCAAAAATAAGCATTGCTAATTGTTTGTGATCTGCAAACCAAGGAATTACGGCACAGAAAACGGTAGTACCTGCATTAAAAGCAGATGCAACGTAAACGGTAAATGCTATAAGGAAAATGATTGCACAAACAACCTTCAAAACGGGGCTCGATGAAGCAAAACGATTGGTTAAGTATTGGGGTAGGGTGATGGAATCATCAGCCGCCTTGGAAAAACGGCGAAGCCTTTTGGCCACTATTACCCAGTTAAGAATGGTACCAAGTGCAAGACCTATACCAATCCAAACCTTTCCCATACCAAAAGCAAGTATGCTTCCGGGGAAGCCCATTAAAAGCCATCCACTCATATCAGATGCTTGGGCGCTCATTGCGGTTACCCAAGGACCCATTGAGCGTCCACCTAAAAAGTAATCCTTTTCTCCGCTTTGGTTTTTAGACTTAATAAAGAAATATAAGCCTATTGAGAGCATCGCAACAAAGTAAATTATAAATGCTGCAATTTTCATTTTAACAACTCCTTTATTATATATGTAAGATGCATTTATCCTACAAAATTAAAATACTCAACTATTTTAACATATTGTTCACAGAATTGCAATAGAGAACGCAGTACAGAATAAAAACTGTACTGCGTATGTAAAAACTCATAAAAACCTTTAAAATAAAAGAAAAATAATGCATACAATATTCTGTACAAAAAACAATACAAAAAATAAATTCTAGGCTTTTATCTTACTCAGCATAAACTCCATTTGCTTTAATCCCTTTTCTTTAAGAGAATATTCGCCTGAAACAAGGCACCAATCGTAAAGAATTGCCCGCTCGCAAAAGGCATAATACTTAACAATTTCGTTTACCGATTCGGCATTTGAAATGTAGCCGTTTCTTTGCCCCGCAATAATAATTTTTCTAAGCAGCTTGTAATATACCCTGTCGTGATCTAAAAGTTGTTTTTCACCCTTTGTAAGAAGCTGGGTGGCGTAAAGACGTTTCATAAGCTCTAAATCAACGGTGTTTTCAATCATATCAAAGAGCTTACTGTTTAAAAACAAAAGCAGTTCAATGCTGTTGCTTTCAATATCTATTTCGGGTATAAGCTCCTCATACTTTTCGTCAAAAAGGTAGGCAAGGGAACCTACCAAAGCGTCCTTGCTTTCAAAATAATGGTAGAATGAGCCGCGTGAGGTTCCCGACTCTCTTATGATTTCATCAACGGTGGTGCCGTCGTAGCCCTGTTCGTAAAAAAGCTTCCACGCCGCCGATACAATTTTGCTTTTGGTATTACTCTTTTTAGCCATAATTCGTTCTCCCCAAATTGATTTGGTAGTTCTATTTTACAATAAAATCTTTTGTAAATCAAGTGATAAATTGTTGTTTGAAACGTGTGACGTTTCATCCAATTCCGAATAGGTTTTATTCGTTTGGCTAAATCTCGTTCCGCGGCCGGAAAGAAACAGATAAATTGTGGTTTGACGTGCGGATTTCGGGTTTTACCGTAGGGGTCGGCGCCTCGACGACCCGTTGATTTTCGCAAAAAAGGAATTTCATTTTTATTAAAAAATATGGTGTCAATACAAAAAATCAATGTTTAAAATTCAAAGATTGCGTTAATTTTTAGGGATGTCGTGGGCGCCATCCCCTACACGTTTGAAAGGCGTTCCGCCTTTCAAACCACAATTTAACTTTCAAGCCTCTGAGAGGAATGAAAGCTATTTATTTCTTAATCTATTCAGAACAAAAAATTGACAATAAATGAAAATATGTTATAATATCTTAGTACGAGGTAATTGTTATGAAAAATAAACTTATTGATAAAGTAACTTTTAAATTCTTGCTAGTGGGTGTGATTAACACTCTTGTTGGCAACGGAGTAATGTTTTTTTTATATAATGTTTGCTCGGTTGGTTACAATATATCCACCATCGCAAATTATGTTGTTGGTAGCATAGTAAGCTATTTTTTAAATAAATATTTTACCTTTAAACAAAGGCAAAAATCTTTCAAAGAGGTTTTTAAGTTTATTTTAACAATAGTTGTTTGCTATCCTGTTGCCTACGGCCTTGCAAAACCGCTTGCGTATTATATTTTCAGCGGATTTTCTGTATCAGTTAAGGATAATCTTGCAATGCTTGCCGGTAGCGGAATGTTTATAGTGCTTAATTATTTTGGTCAAAGATTTTTTGCCTTTAAAACGGAGAGTGAAAAATAATGGCAGATTATGATGCCTTTTCTTTTTGTTATGACCGCTTTACAGATGATGTGGATTATCCCGCCCGAACAAAGCGTCTGCTTGAGCTTTTTGAAAAATATGATCGACGCCCGACTCTGCTTTTAGATTTAGCCTGCGGTACAGGTAATTTTTCCTTTCCTTTGGCAGATGCCGGTATAGATGTTATCGGCGTGGACTGTTCAGAGGGTATGCTTGCCGCTGCAATTGCAAAGTTAGAGCAGGGCAGTAATAATCCCTTGTTTTTAAACCAGTATGCCGAGGAGCTTGAGCTCTATGGCACTGTTGATGGTGCCATATGTATGCTTGATAGCCTTAATCATATTACAGAATACGAAAATTTTTCAAAGGCAATCGAAAGAGTATCTTTGTTTTTGGAAAGAGATCGACTTTTTATTTTTGATTTAAACACCCCGTATAAGCATAAAGAGGTTTTAGGCGATAATACCTTTGTGCGTGAGGACGAAACCGCCTTTTGCGTGTGGCAGAACGAGTATGTTGGCGAAAATACAGTAGATATTTATTTGGATTTTTTTGTAGAAAACAAAAACGGCAGTTATGAGCGGCTTATGGAAAACTTTTCAGAGGTTGCCTATACAAATGAGCAGATTAAATCTGCCATAAAAAATGCAGGACTTGAGCTTGTGGCCGCTTTGGACGATATGACCGACTCTGCCCCTACCAAAACCAGCGAGAGAATAACATATATAGTAAGGAAGAAATAAAAATGGGTAAACTTATAAGATGTATAACTTCAGATGGGCTTGTTATGGCAACCGCCATTGACTCCACCGATATTGTAGCCGAAGCTGAGCGTGTTCACAAAACATCGGCCGTTAATACTGCGGCACTCGGTCGACTTCTCACCGCCGGCTCTATGATGGGCAATATGCTAAAAAGCAAGGGTAATACCCTAACACTCCGCCTTGCGGGTGGTGGCCCTGCCGGTAATTTAATAGTTGTTTCCGATTGGGAGGGCGATGTCAGGGGCTATGTCAGCAATCCCGTTGTGGAAATTCCCCTTAATAATAAAGGTAAGCTGGATGTTGCGGGCACAGTTGGCACTACCGGCAATTTATATGTAACAAAGGATTTAGGTATGAAAGAGCCTTATAACGGTTGTATTCCTCTTGTTTCGGGCGAGATTGCCGAGGATATAACTGCTTACTATGCCATAAGCGAGCAGATTCCTACCGTTTGTGCATTGGGCGTGCTTGTTAATCCTGATTTAACCGTAAAAGCCGCAGGCGGATATATAATTCAGCTGCTCCCTGCCGCCGGAGAGGATACAATTGAAAAAATCGAAAAAGGAATGAAGGATATTCCGTCGGTTACAGCAATGCTTCAAAGTGGTGAAACCCCCGAAAGTATTTTAAAACGTGCTCTTAGCGAATTTGATGTTGAGGTTCTTTATGAGCACGAAGTATACTATAAATGTAATTGCTCAAGAGAAAGAATCGAAACTGCCCTTATAACTTTGGGAGCGGAGGAACTTAATAAAATGGCCGACGAGCTTCCCGAGGTGGAAATTCAGTGTCATTTTTGTGATAAAGCATATAAATTCTCGCCAAATGAGGTAAGATTTTTGGCAAAAAATCAATCTTAAAAAATTTTTTAAAAAAATCAAAAAAAAGTGTTGACAAATGAGTTCGGGTGTGGTAATATAATATCCGTCGCCGACAAAGAGTTGTTTTCAGGCGTACAAAATGTGGGAGCATAGCTCAGCTGGGAGAGCATCTGCCTTACAAGCAGAGGGTCACAGGTTCGAGCCCTGTTGTTCCCACCACTTTTTGGCCTGGTAGTTCAGCTGGTTAGAACGCTAGCCTGTCACGCTAGAGGTCGTGGGTTCGAGCCCCATCCAGGTCGCCA
>JAFQKE010000010.1 GCA_017397065.1 Clostridia bacterium | reverse complement strand
ACGACCCGTTGATTTTCGCAAAAAAGGAATTTCACTTTTATTAAAAAATATGGTGTCAATACAAAAAATCAATGTTTAAAATTCAAAGATTGCGTTAATTTTTAGGGATGTCGTGGGCGCCATCCCCTACACGTTTGAAAGACGTTTCGCCTTTCAAACTACAACTTACCGCACGGCTGTTTTTTACCCCCCGCTCCTTTTCCTCTTGACCTTATTCGGGCATAGGAATATAATAAAGGTAATAGGAGGATGTGTTATGTCTTTTAGATTTTTATCACCTTTTAAAACTTCGCCTAAAACTGTCAGTCTTTCGACTCCGTTTGAGGAAGAAATGCCGAAAATTCCCTTTAATGAGCATCCTCGTCCTCAAATGAAAAGAGATGACTTTTTGTCCCTTAA
Source organism: Clostridia bacterium (assembly GCA_017397065.1). The sequence continues at coordinate 11,458 of JAFQKE010000010.1, read as the reverse complement.
CGGCAGTTGGAGGTTGGGTGTTGCATCCGCAAATGAAACAACAGAGCCTTTAAATATTACCGTACCTTTTCCGCCCGAATCAAGAATTTCAGGAATTGAAAAATCTTTTAAAAATGGCGATATTTTAATCTATAATAAAACATTCGCCTTGCCCGATGGCTTTAAAGGAAAAAGAATCTTTTTAACACTCGATGCAGTAGATCAGTTTTCTGTAGTTCGTTTTAACGGCAAGGTGTTGGGCAGAACTGCGGGCGGCTATCTGCCAACCGAGTTTGAGATAACCGACCTGTGCCGCAAACAGGAAAACACCCTTACGGTAGAGGTGATAGATGACCTTGATTTAAATCTGCCCTATGGAAAGCAGAGAAAAAACAGAGGCGGTATGTGGTATACGCCAATTTCGGGAATATGGCAGTCGGTATGGCTGGAGGCTAGACCCGAAAATTATATAAAAGTCTTAAAAATCACCCCATCGCTTAATGATGTAACCTTTAATGTTGAGGGGGGCGAGGAGCAAAAGGTACTTAAAATAACCACTCCAAAGGGCGAGCAAAGTTGTGTTTTTTCGGGCGATAGCTTCACCCTGCCAATAGAAAATCCCCTTCATTGGACACCCGAAAATCCCTATCTTTATTATTTTGAGCTGACCTCGGGTGAGGATAAAATAAAATCCTACTTCGCACTCAGGACGGTGGGCGTTAAAAAAGTAAACGGTCACGCAGTTATGACCCTCAACGGTAAGCCCTACTTCTGGAACGGACTTTTAGACCAAGGCTATTTCAGCGATGGAATCTACACCCCTGCTACCCCAAATGGGTATAAAAACGACATTCTCAGTATGAAAAGGTTAGGCTTCAATATGCTGAGAAAACACATAAAAATCGAACCCGATATTTTTTATTATTACTGTGATTTTTACGGTATGGCAGTTTTTCAGGATATGGTAAACAGCGGTAAATATAGCTTTTTAATCGATACCGCCCTGCCTACCATAGGCTTAAAATCAGGTGTTCGTCATAAGGCAAGTAAATTTAGAAAGCACTTTTTTGAAACAGCGGCAAAAGAGACTATAAAGCAGCTCTATAATCACCCGTCGGTGGTTCAGTACACCATCTTTAATGAGGGGTGGGGACAGTATGACGACGAGCGGATTTACGGTGAGTTTAAGTCACTTGACTCAACCCGACTTTATGATACCGCATCGGGCTGGTTTAAGCCCAAAAAGACCGATTTTCAAAGCGAGCATATCTATTTTAAGCCCATAAAGCTCTCCTCAAAGGGCGAAAAACCCCTGTTTTTATCAGAATTTGGTGGATATTCTTATAAGGTTGAGGGTCACAGCTTTAATTTAGATAAAACCTATGGGTACAAAAAATTTGATAAAAAAGAGGATTTTGTAGCGGCTATTCAAAACCTTTACAAAAACGAAATTCTGCCCGCTGTAGATGACGGACTCTGTGCTGCTGTTTTAACTCAGGTCAGCGATGTAGAGGACGAAACCAACGGCATTTTAACCTACGACCGCAGGGTGCAAAAATTAGAGGAAAATGATTTAAAGAGTATTTTAGACGAGATAAATGAGGCATTTAAGGCCAAGCACAACGGATAAATGCAGGAGGATAAAAAATGTCTTTAAAATTAACCGAATACACCCTTTTGGCCGATGTAAAAAAGGATTTGAAGCTTGTCTTTCTGGCCGATTTGCATAATCATCCCAACCGGCCTATTTTATCTGCCATAAAAACTGCAAATGCAGATGCCGTTTTGGTGGGCGGTGATTTCATTCATAATGCTCTTATGAATGAATGTGGATTCGAATTTTTATCAAAATCGGCAAAAATGTTACCAACTTTCTGTTCTATCGGTAATCACGAATGGAACTATTTTGGTGATTTGCGACAGAGAATTTTAAAAACAGGTGCAAAAATTCTGGATGATGATTTTGTTACATTTGAGGGTATAAATATAGGCGGGCTTACTTCGGGATATTTTAGTATGTCTAAGGCAAGAACGCCCAATACCGATTTTTTAACCGATTTCAGTCGGCTCAAAGGGTATAAATTGCTTCTTTGCCATCACCCCGAATATTATCCCAAATATATTAAAGCTTTACCCATAGATTTAACACTTTCAGGTCACGCCCACGGCGGACAATGGCGGCTTTTCGGCAGAGGTGCTTATGCTCCGGGTCAGGGAATATTTCCCAAGTATACAAAAGGGATTTATGACGGTCGGCTGATTGTAACAAGCGGAGTGGGAAATGTTTATTCTGTTCCTAAAATCAACAATCCTCCGGAGATTTTAAAAATCAATCTGCAAAGAGCCAAAAATAAAGTGAAATAAAAAAGCCTGCAATAAAGGTGCCAAAAAGCACTTGCGTTGCAGGTTTTTTTATAAATGAAAAGGCAGGATAATATGCTTAATAGGCGGTACTGTTTTGTCCAAAAATCTTGCCAATTTGCGGCAATTTCTATGATAGCTGAATTTACCACGGTCATAAGTTAATCGCTTTGACACAAACTAATAGTAAAATAGAGTTTAGAAAAGGAGTCTTTGGTATGGAAAAAAGAATTATTACCAACCAAGCAATAAAATCGTTCAAAAAATATCTGATAGAGAGTGAAAAAGCATCGGCAACTATTGAGAAGTATATGAGAGACATTCAACTGTTTGCAGAGTTTGCGGCAGAATCTTCATTAAATAAAGCATTGCTACTCGATTACAAGAGAAGTCTAGAAAAGAATTATGCCGTTCGCAGTGCCAACTCAATGCTTGCGGCCCTAAATGCTTTTTTAAGATTTATTGGTTGGCACGACCTGTGTGTAAAGCAGTTTAAGGTGCAAAATGAGGCCTACTGCTCCCAAGAAAAGGAGCTTAGCAAGGCGGAGTATCGGGCGCTTGTTCTGGCGGCAGAGCAAAAGAAAAACGAACGTCTTTCCCTTGCCATTCAAACAATTTGCGGAACGGGCATTCGTGTAAGCGAGCTACAGAGTATTACGGTGGAGGCTGTCAGGCAAGGGGAAGCGGTGGTTTCCTGCAAGGGCAAAACAAGAAAGATATTTATAGTTAAGGCTCTGCAAAAAAAGCTGCTTCGGTATGCGGCGGAACAAGGTATTACTACCGGCATACTTTTTATAACCAAAAACGGCAAACCGCTTGACCGCAGTAATATATGGCGACAAATGAAAGAGCTGTGTAAGGAGGCCGGAGTTTCACCGCAAAAGGTATTCCCTCATAATCTCAGGCACCTGTTTGCAAGAACCTTTTACGGCATTGAAAAGGATATTGCAAAGCTGGCGGATATTCTTGGACATTCCAATATAAACACAACTCGTATATATATTATCACCACCGGTGCGGAGCATCAGCGCCGAATGGAAAATATGCGACTTATTATATAAAAAAGAAAACCGCCACATTTTAGCAGCAGTTTAAATATCACATAATGGGTATTATGTTGTATGAAAAGCTGAAACAAGCATACCTCGTTACTTCATCAGTAGGGATAATTATAGCATAGTTTGTTGAAAAAAGCAAGTAATTTTTAATAAAAAATAAGATTTACATAAAAGCAACAGTTTTTGGGCGTAACAAACGAGGCCTTTTGTTTAATTTTTTCAAAAGGCCTTCTTTATTATGGCGTTTTTTACATATATCAGAGTATCTGATAATGGTAAATTGCCTTTATTTATCAAGCTTTACAACATAATACCCATTATGTTGAAAACTATCGTTATTCATTGAACAAATACATAATCTTAACAGAGTGAGTTCGTGCCTTGCGTAATACGTAAAATTTATCCCGTGCCTGAGCCTTAGAGCCTGTGCCATTTAATCGTTTCATACGATTATGGTACAGGCTTTCTCTTTTTCGAAGTTATTTGATGCAATTGGGCAAAAAATGAGGTGATCCTAATTTGGAAAAAGCATTACAAAACAAAATAACAGAAAGCGATACGAAAACAGAGCGACGAAGATTTTTCTGTCCTATATGCGGAAAGCATACAGTGCTCTGGCTACTTCCCGACACAGAGATTAAAAATTTACCGATTAAGTGTAAACGATGTGCTAAAGAAAGCATTATAAACGTCGAACCTCTTATTCGACCTTAAGGATTACTAATCAGGCTACATTCTGAACTTTATTTTACAAATACTCACTCCTCCACAAAAGACTATGGATAATCAAAGCACAAACGTTCAGCGTTTGTATTATTTTTTAAAAATTTGTAGTAAACACTTACGAACCGGAGGAAAGAAAATGGAACAGGCGTATATGCGTCAAAAATTTATTGACAGCACCATTAAAATAGTTGCCACCGACGGCATCCACAAAGCCACAACAAAAGCAATAGCAACCCATTCAGGCATTAACGAGGCATATATTTATCGGGTGTTTAAGGATAAGGAGGATTTATTTGCTACTACCTTTTCCGAAATTGATAACGAGCTTATCGCTTGTATTCTAAAATATGTACCGATTATGAATATAAAGGGAATTGATGTTGATGAAAGATGCCACATATTCTTCAGAAGCTGTTGGAAGAATATTGTTTCCGACAAAGAAAAGTGCTCGTTTTTTATCAAGTACTATTATTCTCACTATTACAACTCCTATTCGCCCATCGAGAGAAGAAAGGCGTATCGCAGGGTTATAGAGTGCTTCACCCCCGCTTTCAAAAAAAGTACGGACGTTTGGCGTCTGTTCAATCGCATACTTGATATTGTTTACTCCACCATTATTAAAATTTTGCGTGCCGAAATTCCGGACGACGAAGAAACGGCAGAAGAAGTTTTTTCGGTTATCTATTCGTCAATTGGGCAGCAGCTTGCTTGGAGCAATAAAGAGGCGGAGACAGCCTTTGAAGACTAAAAACAAAGAGAGGGTATATTGTGAAAAAAGCATTTAACATTATTAAAATAACAACCATATGGCTGATTGTTCTGCTTGCAGTATCTATGATGATTTTTACGGTTGTTTCGGTTACCACATTTAACAGAAATGACAGAGACATCTTCGGTTTTAAAATGTACATAGTTAATTCAGATTCTATGGCGGCAACCGACTTTGACGCAGGCTCCCTAATATTTGTAAAAGAGGTTGACCCCTCTACTTTAAAGGAGGGGGACATCATATCATTTATGTCACAGGATACTGATAAATTTGGCGAGACCATCACCCATAAAATCAGAAAGCGTACTACCGATGCCGAAGGTCACCCCGGATTTATTACATACGGTACTACCACCAATACCGATGACGAAACCATTGTTACCTACCCTTATGTGCTAGGTCAGTATCAAGGTAATATCCCCGGTCTTGGAACCTTTTTTAATTTCTTAAAAACCACACCGGGTTATTTCGTTTGCATCTTCACACCCTTTATGCTGATTATTTTGTATGAGGGTATTAAATTCTTCAACCTGTTCCGCAGATACAAAAGAGAGCAAATGGAGGAAATGCAGGCTGAAAAGGATAAAATTGAGGCCGAAAAGGCAGAAAATGCCAAAATGCTTGAAGAGTTAAAGGCTCTTAAAGCCCAACTGGAGGGCGGTCAGACTTCTGCGGCCGTAACCACCTCCCGTGAAAACGCATCCGATACTACACCGGATGCAGAAACAGAGTAAGAACCCCTTGTTTCAAAGAAAGTAGTTGATTTCCCAATGTTAATGTTTCTTTTAGGTGTTTTAGTCGGTGGTCTTATCGGATTTACCGTATGTGTAATTTGCAGTATAGCCGGCACCACAGACCGCACCGATGAACAATGCACCAAGAATTCAGGAGATAGTGATGTCCGAAGCAAATAATCTTAATTACGAGTTTTGGATAGTTGTAGGTGTCGTTGCTATCCCAATTCTGCTTGTGTTACTTGTTGAATTATGTTTATACATAAAAGAATTTTCACAAGAGCTTGAATATATCAATATGGAAATTGAGCGTACCGAGGGTTCGGAACGGCGCTACTGGCGTCGCCGAAAACGGAGATTATGGCTATCCTTAATCCCGTTTGTGAAATACTAGTTTACTTACAACAGAGCTTTTCTCTGTGGTGAGCGTGGTAAAGGAATGTGTCTTGTCTTCGTTCATTTTACCCCGTGCCGTCCCATCTTTTTGATGGGCGGCAATACTAAAAATCCACTAACCGTTCCGTGCGTTAGGTCAACGGTCAGCACGGTGCGGTTAACCAAAGCATTCAAACTAGAATCAGCCTTAAATGCTTTGGCTAGCCTAAGTATTTAAAGCTTGTTTAAGTTTAAGTGCTCAGGCAATCCATTTCCCAACGTTGGCAAATTATAAAAGGAGGTCATTATAATGACAAAAACCAAAAGCACCAAGCGTTCTCTGCTTATGAGCGCCCTCGTACTTATTGTGTGCGTAACAATGCTCATTGGCACCACCTTCGCTTGGTTCACAGATTCCGTTACCTCTGCGGGTAACATTATTAAGTCCGGTACACTCGATGTAACAATGGAGTGGAAGGATGCAACCCCAACCGGTGCACAGCAGGTTTACAAAGATGCTTCTGCCGGTGCAATCTTTAATTACGATCTTTGGGAGCCCGGCTATGTTGAGGCAAAGAACATTAAAATCAGCAATGTCGGCACTTTGGCTCTCAAATACAACCTGAACATCGCAGCGAATGGCGAAGTTAGTGAACTTGCTGACGTTATCGACGTGTATTTCGCTGAGGGTGAATATACTTTGGCAAGCAGAGAAATGACTGAACTCACCAAAGTTGGTACTTTAAGCGATATTTTGGACGGTATGCCTGCTAATATGGCCGGCGACCTTAAAGCAAATACCGCTGACACCGTAACCATTGCCCTTAAAATGCAGGAAACTGCCGGCAACGAGTATCAGGGACTTTCTATCGGTTCTGATTTCAAGGTTGTTTTGATGGCTACTCAGGACAATGTTGAGAAAGACAGCTTTGACGAGAACTACGATGATATCGATGTTCCTGATAAGCACATCAAGGTTATCGACGGCAACACCTATTACTACCTTAACGATGGTAATGTAGTGCTCAGAAGTGTTCCTTATGGAAATGTAGGCACAACCTTTACCGTGCCGGACGATGTAACTATGATTGGTATTGCTAAAGATAAGAATGATACCAACGGACCGGTATTCAGCAAGTATTCTTCTGTTGAGAGTATCACTCTTCCTGAGGGTGTTAAGGAAATCAATGCAAGAGCAATCAATATGTCAACTCTTAAATCGATCAATTTCCCGTCAACTCTTGAATACATTGGTGAGCAGGCCTTTAGACTAACAGGTATGTCTGAACTTACCATTCCTGCAAGCGTTAAGATGATTGATGAGGGTGCGTTCAGAGATATGGCAAACCTGACCACCGTTACCATCAAAGGCAATCCGACACTTGCTAACTATGTATTCCGTTCTTGCCCGAACCTCACCAGCATCTATCTCTTGGGAGATGATGTTAAGTTTGAAGGCGGCGGTCAGTTTGCAACTCATCAGGATACAGGATATTCCAATCCTTTGGTTATTTATGTTAAAAACGCTACCGTAGCTGCAAGAGTTTATGCTGCACAGTCTTCTGCTCAGGACTATCAAGTTAAAATCCTTGGTGATGCAGCCGATGGCAGCGACGCAACCGAGGCTGTTCAGGTAAAGAACAATACTCAGTTTGATACTGCTATTGCTAATGGTGCATCTACTGTGGTTTTGGGCTCCGGTAACTACATCATTCCTGATTCTGCTCAGGGTAAGACTCTTACCATCGTTGGTAACGGCAATACTGTTGTAGCTAACCAAAACGACGGCTCCTATGAGGGTTGCGACTATAGCCTTGATGGCTCAACCGTAACCTTTGAGGGTGTTACTATCAACACCGATGGTCATACTTATGCGGGATATGCACGTTGCAGAGCTACTTATAACAATTGTACAATCAATGGTTCATACACACTCTATGGCGAAAGTGTGTTCAACAACTGTACATTCAATGTTACAGGTGATTATTACAACATTTGGACTTGGGGTGGCAAAAACGTTAAGTTCAACAAATGCACCTTTAACACCGATGGTAAGTCCATTCTTGTTTACAATCAGACCTGTGATGTTTATGTAGATGGTTGTACCTTTAATGATCGCACCAATGGTACCGGCTTTACTAAGTCTGCTTTCGAAACCGGTGTAGACGGTGTTGGTGCTAAGTACAACATCTATATCAACGATACTACCGTTAACGGCTTTGCTGAGAATGATAAGTGTGTTGGTTACAAGAATATCGTTGGTAACAAGAATTCTATGACTAAAGAGTATCTGAACATTGTTATTGACGGTGTGGATGTTTACTAATTTTAAAATATAAATCCTATCCGTATGAACGGATAACAAAGCCCGTCCTATCCCTCGCAAGGGGGATAGGCGGCAATCAAAGGGCATAAGTCCTGTATTTATGCTTTTTGATTGCCGAAAGGCAACGAAGGAGAGTTAATGTTATGAGTAATGCATTAAAGAAAATATGGAATATCGTATCCACCGCTTTGGTGGTTTTGATGGTGCTGTGTGCCGTCTTCCTTATGGGCTCACGACTATTAGGCTATGAGTGCTATAACGTTATTTCTCCCTCTATGGAGCCTAAATATATGGTTGGCGACCTTATTTATGTAAAGGACGTTGACCCCGCAACCATAAAGGAAGGCGACGTTATTACTTTCCTTGTTAACGAGGATTTGGTTGTTGGTACTCACCGTGTTGTTCGTGTAGATGCCGAAAATCAGCGCTTCTATACCAAGGGTGATGCTAATGAGATTGAAGACCAAAGCCCTGTTCATTTTAATAATGTAATCGGCGTGCCAAAGTTTAGTATTCCAAAGCTCGGCTATGTCTCTGACTTTGTGCAGAACCCTCCCGGTATGTATATCACAATCGGAGTAGGTATAATTTTAATCATCCTTGCCTTTTTACCAAATATGCTTGGCAAAAACAAAAAAGATGACCAAGATAAGGCTCTTGCCGCTGTGCAAAGCGAGATTGGCTTAGCCGCAGAGGAAAACGAAATGCTGAAAGCCGAGCTCGAAAAGCTCCGTGCCGAAATGGAAAGCGAAAAGAGCGAGAAAAGCGAGTAACTTTGGCTTCCAATTCGTGCCTGTAAAGGAATTCCGACAGGCACGAGTTTGAAATAAAATTTCGAAGAAAGGAGGAAAAATAAAATGACAAAGAGAAAAATATTTGTTGTAGCCCTTGCAATTTGCCTTGTTGCCATTATTTCTATGGGCACTTTGGCTTGGTTTAATGCTAACGATGAAATAACCAACAAATTTATGATTGCAGATAGCGATGGAGACGGTACTCCCGACTTTAAGGTTGATGTATTTGAAACCGATCCCGAAACAGGCGACAAAACTCAGGATGGTATCACTTTTGAAGAAATCGCCCCCGGCGACGAGCTTACAAAAGATCCTCAGGTTGCCAACTTAGGTGATTATGATCAGTGGATTCGTGTGTACGTAACCTTTGATGAGTGGTCTGTTATCGAAGCTGCCTGCAATAATCAGGGCATTTCTACCGATTTAAGCAAGTGGCTTACCATTAACGATACCACTTGGATTGCTGACGGTTACACCGTTGACACTCAGAATGATACCATTTCCTATGTGTATTATCTGAACCGCAAGCTTACCCCCGGTACCAGCGAAATTCTTTTCAAAACTGTTACCATTCCCGGCGAGTTTGAGCAAAATGATATGACTTTTGCATCCGGCGACTTCAGCATCAATATTAAGGCTGAGGCTCTCCAGGCTGACAACACCGGTGCCACCGCACAGTATGCATTTGCTAACTATTGGGGTAAATAATCTCCAAGCGATGCATAGCATCAAAAAGGGGCTTTAGTTTAATCGCTTTGCAAAAGCTCTCTTACATAAATTAAAAGCGTAATACTGCCTTTATTCGGTGTTTGTATAAATTTTTAACAAACCGACAACTTTAAAAAGGAGAATAAAAATGGCTAAAACAAAAAGCACCAAGCGTTCTCTGCTGATGAGTGCCCTCGTACTTATTGTGTGCGTAACAATGCTCATTGGCAGCACCTTCGCTTGGTTCACAGATTCCGTTACCAGCGGCAGAAACAAGATTGTTGCCGGTAACCTTGATGTTGAGCTGGAATACTTGAATGGTGATAGTTGGGAAAAGGTAACCGCTACTACCAATGTCTTTGAAAAAGACACTCTTTGGGAGCCCGGTCATACTGAGGTTGTTTACTTAAAGGTTTCTAACCTCGGCACCCTCGCTCTCAAGTACAACTTGGGTATTAACATTGTTAACGAAATCGAATCCATCAGTGTTGAGGGAAACGTTCTTCGCCTTTCTGATTACATTATGTTCGGTGCTATCGACAATGTTGATACTCCTTATGCTGACCGTGATACTGCTCGTGCCAATGTTACCGAGGCTAATGCTTTGTCTACCGGTTACACCAAGTCCGGCAGCATTGAAGCAGGTGCTGCTTCACAGTATGTTGCATTGGTTGTTTATATGCCCGAAACTGTTGGTAATGAAGCTAACTACAAGACCGGTGAAGTTGTGCCCCAGATTGATCTCGGTATCAACCTGATGGCTACTCAGTACACCTCTGAAAGCGATAGCTTTGACAATCAGTATGATGCAAACGCCCTGTTTGGCGGCGTTCCTGCTGCCCGCACCACCGTTCTGTCCAAGATGCCTGTAGTTACTACTCTTGGCGGCAACACCGTAGCTCTCGACACAGGTTATGTTTTCAACACCACCGAATCATATGAGGCTGCTCAGACGAACGAACACCGCTACTGGCACGCAGACTTCGTTGCGTCCATCGATAAGGATATAACCAGTGACGATGCAGGTCTTGCAGGTCAGTATGATTCATTCTCTGCTGATTGGCTCGCTTTCGAGCTCAGCGAGTTTTTAGGTGATGGCGTAGCTATCCCTGCTGGTTCTTCTATACGTATGCTTGAAACTGCAGGCATTACTATGAACTATGAAGAACTCTGCGGCATTGTTAAACAGTTCTCCTGCGGTGCATTTGCTGTAAATCAGGCAGCTATGGAAGGCGCTACTTTGACCGTTGAGCTTCGTCTCTACGAGACAACCAAGGATCCTAATGCTACTTCCGGTCCTGCTAATATTGAGACCGGCGAGTACATCACCATTGGCAAATATTCTTACACCTTTGGTGCCAAAAAGGTTGCCGATGCTACTACTTTGGCAAACGCTATTGCAAATGGCGGCGATGTAGTTTTGACTGATGATGTTGTTGTAAATTCCACCATTACCGTTCCTTCGGGCAAAACGGTTACGTTGGATTTGAACGGAAACGACATCAGCTATGCTGTGAGTAACAGCGGTGCCTCTGCAATCATCGACAACCGCGGTAATTTGGAGATTGTTGGTAAAGGTACCATCTCCTTTGTTGCTGAGAATCCCGATCTACAGGAAATCCCTTCTT
>JAFQKE010000009.1 GCA_017397065.1 Clostridia bacterium | reverse complement strand
TACCAACGAATGGGTCAGTAGCAATTTTAAATGCAAGAGCAGCAAAAGGCTCATCATCAGTAGAATGGCGAACCTCTTCTTCTTCAGTATCAGGATTAATACCTTTGATAGCTTCAACGTCGGTTGGAGCAGGCATAAAATCAACGATAGCGTCTAAGAGTGGTTGAACGCCCTTGTTACGATAAGAAGTACCGCAGCAAACAGGTACCATCTCGTTAGCGATAGTAGCTTTACGGATGATTTTCTTCATCTGGTCTACTGTGGGCTCTTCGCCTTCAAAATATTTCTCCATAAGCTCTTCGTCCATCTCAACAATAGACTCAATAAGCTCGGTACGATATTTTTCAGCTAATTCCTTCATATCATCCGGAATAGCCTCTTTACGTACATCTTTACCAAGGTCATCATAGTAAACGATAGCCTCATTGTTAATAAGGTCTATGATTCCCTTGAAGGTGTCCTCAGAACCGATAGGAAGCTGAATCGGAACTGCATTACAGCCAAAACGTTCCTTAATCATTGAGAGAACATTGTAAAAATCGGCACCCATAATGTCCATCTTGTTGATGTAAATCATACGTGGTACACGATATTCGTCAGCCTGATGCCAAACGGTTTCAGACTGAGGCTCAACACCGCCCTTAGCGCAAAGAACGGTAACAGAACCGTCAAGTACGCGGAGTGAACGTTGAACTTCTACTGTGAAGTCAACGTGTCCGGGGGTATCAATAATATTGATACGATGGTCATTCCAGAAGCAAGTTGTAGCAGCAGAGGTAATTGTAATACCTCTCTCCTGCTCTTGCTCCATCCAGTCCATAGTTGCTGCACCGTCGTGAGTTTCACCAACCTTACGAACCTTACCGGTATAATAAAGGATTCGCTCGGTGGTAGTGGTTTTACCAGCATCTATATGGGCCATAATGCCAATATTTCTTGTTTGTTCAAGAGACACCTTTCTTGGCATAATTTCCTCCTAAATTCGGGCAATTTTAAATATTCTGCCCTGTTAAACGTTTTTTAAACTACTAAATGCGCTTAATTTGCGCGTTATTACGCTGAATATTTAAAATTACCAGCGATAGTGAGCGAATGCCTTGTTTGCTTCTGCCATTTTGTGGGTATCTTCACGCTTTTTGAATGCGCCACCCATTTCGTTGACAGCGTCCAAGATCTCGCCAGCCAAACGCTCTTTCATAGTTGCTTCAGAGCGTGTACGGCTATAAACTGTGAGCCAACGGAGTCCCAAAGTCTGTTTTCTCTCGGGGCGAACCTCGAAAGGAACCTGATAGGTTGCACCGCCCTTACGAACGGCCTTAACCTCTAATTGGGGCATAACATTCTCCATAGCCTGCTCAAAAACCTCTAAAGGTTCTTTTCCGGTCTTTTCGGAAATAATATCGAAAGCACCATAAACGATTTTTTGAGCAACACCCTTCTTACCGTCATACATAACGTTGTTGATAAGACGAGTCACAATTTTTGAATTATAAAGCGGATCGGGCAAAACATCACGTTTTGCAATAAAGCCTCTTCTTGGCACTTCTCTTCCCTCCTTCACATATATGATATCTCAGGTACTCGAGCGACAAACATCCCGTGGCACCAAGCAAGGGCGAAAAATATATATTAACGCCGCTGCTTTTGGTACTTGCAGCAGAGGATTTGTCTTTAATAATGAAAAATTGTTTTGTTTTTGCTGCTTACTTAGCGCTAGCCTTAGGTCTCTTAGCGCCATACTTAGAACGTGACTGCATTCTGTTAGCAACACCCTGTGTATCGAGTGTACCACGAATAATATGGTAACGAACACCAGGGAGATCCTTAACACGGCCACCACGAATAAGAACAACACTATGCTCCTGCAAGTTATGTCCTATACCGGGGATGTATGCAGAAACTTCAATACCGTTTGAAAGACGTACTCTGGCGATCTTACGAAGAGCCGAGTTAGGCTTCTTAGGGGTAGAAGTTTTAACAGCAGTACAAACGCCGCGTTTTTGGGGAGAATCCTGATCGGTAGGCTGACGCTTCATAGAGTTATAACCCTTTAAAAGAGCAGGAGCCTTAGCCTTTTTAACGATAGTTTCTCTACCATTGCGAACTAACTGGTTAAAGGTTGGCATACTACACCTCCTAATATAATATTTTATATAAACCTTTTTATGACTGGTGGGGATTACCCCATCAGCCTTAGGTTATATACCATTATTTGCGGGGAATTTGGATATACCCAAACTCCCACGCAATATCAAATTTTACACTCAAAATTAGGATTTGTCAAGACTTTTTTAAATTTTTTTTAAAAATCTTATTCTTCAGAGGTTACGGTAGTTTCGGTTTCAGAAGTCTCCTCAACCGCCTCGCCTAAAGAATCGGTCTGCGAAGAGGTAGTTTCCTCAGGGTTAAAATACTCTTCTTCTGCATTTTCAGTTTGTGTAATAGCGGCAATGTACTCTTTGGCACGCTCGTTATACACCTTCATACCGGTACCGGCAGGTACAAGCTTACCGATGATAACGTTCTCTTTAAGACCAAAGAGAGGATCGCTCTTACCTTGGATTGCGGCTTCGGTGAGAACACGGGTGGTCTCCTGGAAGGATGCGGCAGAAAGGAAAGAATCTGTTGCAAGAGAAGCCTTGGTAATACCAAGCAATACAGGATTGCAGGTGGGCACAACCAAATCAGTTTCGCCTGCTTCAATTCTCTGCTCAATTTCTGCTTTTGCAGCCTCAAATTCGCTACGCTCAATTCTGGAGAGAGGTAACAAATTGCTGCTTCCGGGATTATCTACAGAAACCTTACGCATCATCTGACGGATGATAACCTCAATGTGCTTATCATTGATGTCAACACCCTGGGTACGGTAGGTTGCCTGAATCTGCTCAATGATATAGTCCTGAACAGCTTCCGGTCCTAAAATCTCTAAAATATCCTGAGGAGCAATAGCACCATCTACTAAAGGTTCACCCTTATAAACGGTGTCTCCCTCATTTACTCTGAGTCTTGCGGTTGCAGGAATAACCGAACGCTCCTCAACCGGCTCGCCCTTTTCATCAAGACCGTTAATAACAACTACACGATTTTTCTTTTCCTCTGTAATTGTTACTGCACCGGCACATTTTGCAATTATACCGGCACGTTTGGGACGGCGGGCTTCAAAAAGCTCTTCAACACGGGGAAGACCCTGTGTAATGTCTTCGGTAGATGCGATACCACCGGTATGGAAGGTACGCATTGTAAGCTGAGTACCGGGCTCACCGATAGACTGAGCAGCTATAATACCTACTGCTTCACCAACTGTAACGGGGGTACCTGTTGCAAGGTTTGCACCATAGCACTTACGGCACACACCGTGGCTGGAACGGCAATTAAGAATAGAACGGATACGAACAAACTGTTCACCCTCAGGTCTTGCTAAAAGAACCTTTTCAATCTTTTCTGCCTTTTCTTTGGTAAGCATTTCATCCTTAGAAGCAAATACTTCTCCGGTTGCCTCATCGATGAAATCTTCAAGGAGATATCTACCGATAAGACGCTCTGAAATACCTTCTAAAAGGTGATTGCCTTCCTTGATTTCAGAAACCTTAAGACCCTCTTTTGTTCCGCAATCGTCGTCACGAACGATAACATCCTGTGAAACGTCTACCAAACGACGGGTAAGGTAACCCGAGTCAGCGGTACGAAGAGCGGTATCGGCAAGACCTTTACGAGCACCACGTGAGGAGATAAAGTATTCCAAAACGTTAAGACCTTCACGATAGTTAGCACGAATGGGAACTTCAATAACCTTACCGGCGGTGTTGGCGATAAGTCCACGCATACCTGCGAGCTGTCTGATCTGGCTCATAGAACCACGAGCGCCCGAATCGGCCATCATAAAGATGGGGTTGAACTCATCAAGGTTGCCTTTAAGTGCATCTGCAACATCCTCGGTTGCTTTGTTCCATATTTCAATAACCTGACGGCTACGCTCATCATCGCTGATAAGACCACGCTTAAAGAACTTATTGCACTTATCTATCATTTTTTCTGCTTCGGCTAAAATTTCAGCCTTTGCAGGAGGAATAACAGCATCATCAACTGCAACGGTGATAGCACCCTTAGTGGAGAACTTAAAGCCTGTTGCCTTGATGTTATCAAGAACAATGGCAGCTTCACTTGTGCCGTGAACACGAATACAGTCATCAATAATGCGGCCGAGCTTTTTCTTATCTATCTTATTAACCTTGCCGTTTTTATCATAAACAGGGATTTCAAGGTCAAGCTCATGTCCGGGAACGGTACGGTCAATGCCGCCGAGATCCTGAGGAACAGATTCATTGAAAATAAGGAAGCCAACGGTAGCATCAATAATGCGGGAAATTATCTCACCCTTGCGATTTCTGCCGGTTGCTCTTACCTTAATAGGTGTATGAAGACCGAGATTACCGGTCTGGTAAGCCATAATAGCCTCATCCTTATCACGATAAACGTGATAGCGAAGCTCTCCGGTTTCGGGATCCTTTGTAGGAGCACCCTTTTCATCAAGCTTTACAATGGTGAGGTAGTAAGAACCGAGAACCATATCCTGAGTAGGAACGGTAACAGGTTTTCCGTCTGAGGGCTTGAGCAGGTTGTTAGCGGCAAGCATAAGGAAGCGAGCCTCAGCCTGTGCCTCTGCAGAAAGGGGTACGTGAACAGCCATCTGGTCGCCGTCAAAGTCGGCGTTGTAAGCGGTACAAACAAGGGGATGGAGTTTTAAAGCTCTACCCTCAACAAGCACTGGTTCAAAGGCCTGAATACCAAGTCTATGAAGTGTAGGTGCACGGTTTAATAAAACGGGATGTTCTTTAATAACTACATCCAAAGCGTCCCAAACCTGAGCATCTGCACGCTCTACCATTTTACGGGCTGTTTTAATGTTGTTTACAACATCTGTTTTAACAAGGCGCTTCATAACAAAAGGCTTGAAAAGCTCAAGAGCCATTTCCTTAGGAAGACCGCACTGATACATTTTAAGTTCAGGGCCAACAACGATAACCGAACGACCGGAATAGTCAACACGTTTACCGAGGAGGTTCTGACGGAAACGACCCTGCTTACCTTTAAGCATATCCGAAAGGGATTTAAGTGCACGGTTGCTGGGGCCGGTAACAGCCTTACCACGACGGCCGTTATCAATAAGAGCATCAACAGCCTCCTGAAGCATTCTCTTCTCATTGCGAACAATGATATCAGGAGCAGAAAGCTCTAAAAGTCTTTTAAGACGGTTGTTACGGTTAATAACTCTGCGATACAAATCGTTAAGGTCAGAGGTAGCAAAACGGCCACCATCAAGCTGAACCATAGGACGAAGATCGGGCGGAATAACCGGAATGCAATCAAGAATCATCCACTCGGGACGGTTGCCTGAAAGACGGAAGGCATCTAAAACCTCTAAACGCTTTAAGATGCGTGTAGCTTTCTGGGTGCTTGCGGTTTCAAGCTCTTTTCTGAGCTCTGCGCAGGTTTCCTCCAGATCAATTTCTTCAAGCAATTTTTTGATTGCCTCGGCACCCATAGATGCCTCAAAATCATCACCGTATTTTTCACGGTTATCATTATACTGAGTTTCGTTAAGAAGCTGTTCCTTTACAAGGGGTGTATCTCCGGGATTTGTAACAATGTACTGTGAGAAGTAGAGTACCTGCTCTAAATCACGGGGAGTAAGATTAAGTGCCAAACCAAGTCTTGAAGGAATGGTTTTATAGTACCAGATGTGTGATACAGGGGCGGCAAGCTCAATAATACCCATACGCTCACGACGAACCTTTGCACGAGTTACCTCAACTCCGCAGCGTTCGCAGACCTTGCCCTTATAACGAATTCTTTTGTATTTACCGCAATGGCACTCCCAGTCTTTCTGGGGTCCAAAAATCTTTTCGCAGAAAAGACCGCCTGTTTCAGGCTTTAATGTACGGTAGTTTATAGTTTCGGGTTTAGTAACCTCTCCGTGTGCCCATTCTCTGATTTGCTCGGGAGATGCCAGGCCGATTTTAATTGATTCAAATTCTATACAATCCATACTGACTACCTCCTGTAATTATTCTTCATCATCATCGTAATCGTCTGCAGTATCTACAATGTCTTCGCCATTTTCGTCCTGCAAACCGTAGCCTGTAAAGCTACCTTCTTCTGCTATTGTTTCCTCTTCAAAAACGGGTTCATCGTCAGGTAAGGAAACGGGAACAAAATCAATTTCGTCATCATCAAAGGTTTGTTTAAGGTCAATTTCGTTTTCGTCCTTATCAAGCACCTTAACATCAAGTGCAAGGGACTGAAGCTCCTTAATAAGAACCTTGAACGACTCAGGAATACCGGGCTCGGGTACGTTTTGACCCTTAACAATAGCCTCATAGGTTTTAACACGTCCTACAATATCATCCGACTTAACAGTAAGGATTTCTTGCAAGGTGTATGCGGCACCATAAGCCTCAAGTGCCCAAACCTCCATTTCACCGAAACGCTGGCCGCCGAATTGAGCTTTACCGCCCAAGGGCTGCTGGGTAACAAGTGAATAAGGACCGGTTGAACGGGCGTGGATTTTATCATCAACCAAATGATGGAGCTTGAGGTAGTACATATAACCAACCGTTACGGGGTTATCAAACTTTTCACCTGTACGTCCATCATAGAGGGTGAATTTACCATCAATTTTGTTTATATCGGCCTGATAATCGCTATCAGCAGGCATATCTGCACGGTCAACAAATTCATCGTGAATGCAGTTGGCCATTTTAAAGCACTCGTGGATATCGGCCTCGTGTGCACCGTCAAATACAGGGGTGCAAACCTTCCAACCAAGTGCGGCGGCGGCATAGCCCAAATGAACTTCAAGTACCTGACCGATGTTCATACGTGAAGGAACACCAAGGGGATTAAGAACAATGTCAAGGGGTGTACCGTCTTTAAGGAAAGGCATATCCTCACTGGGTAAAATGCGGGAAACAACACCCTTATTACCGTGACGACCGGCCATTTTATCGCCGACAGAAATCTTACGTTTCTGAGCGATATAACAACGAACAACCATATTTACACCGGGGCTGAGCTCGGAAGCGTTTTCACGGGTAAACACCTTAACGTCAACTATTGTACCATATTCACCGTGGGGAACACGAAGAGAAGTATCTCTAACCTCTCTGGCCTTTTCGCCGAAGATAGCACGAAGGAGTCTTTCCTCAGCTGTAAGCTCGGTTTCGCCCTTAGGTGTAACCTTACCAACAAGAATATCACCTGAACGAACCTCGGCACCTATACGAATAATACCACGTTCATCCAAATCTTTAAGAGCATCCTCACCTACGTTGGGGATGTCACGGGTGATTTCTTCCGGTCCAAGCTTGGTATCACGAGCTTCAAGCTCATATTCCTCAATATGAATAGAGGTATAAACATCATCACGAACAAGGCGCTCGTTAATTAAAACAGCATCCTCGTAGTTATAACCCTCCCAAGTCATAAAGCCGATAAGAGCATTTTTACCAAGGCTGATTTCGCCGTTAGAGGTAGCAGGGCCATCAGCAATAACCTCGCCCTTTTGAACTCTTTGGCCTTCATTTACAATGGGACGTTGATTTATACAAGTACCGTGGTTAGAACGGAGGAATTTAATGAGGTTATAATCCACAACCTCACCATCGTTCTGACGGATAGTGATTTTGTCAGCAGAAACTCTGGTAACAAGACCTTCCTCTTTAGCTACAACAACTACACCCGAGTCAACAGCAGCTTTATATTCCATACCTGTACCAACAATTGGGTTTTCGGTTTTAAGAAGCGGAACTGCCTGCTTCTGCATGTTTGAACCCATAAGTGCACGGTTGGTATCATCATTTTCAAGGAAGGGAATCATTGCGGTTGCAACAGAAACAACCATTTTAGGTGAAACGTCCATAAAGTCGGCACGCTCACGCTCAATTTCCATAAAACGATCACGGAAACGTGCGTTAACTCTTGAGTTTTTAAAGGTACCGTCTTCATTAAGAGGCTCGTTAGCCTGTGCAACGATAAATTCATCCTCTTCATCAGCTGTCATATAGCAAACTTCATCCAACACCTTACCGGTTTCTTTATCAACACGGCGGAAGGGTGCCTCAATAAAGCCATACTCATTGATTTTTGCAAAGGTTGCAAGATAGGAGATAAGTCCGATGTTAGGACCTTCAGGAGTTTCAATAGGACACATACGACCGTAGTGGCTATAGTGAACGTCACGAACCTCGAAGCTGGCACGATCTCTGGACAAACCGCCGGGGCCAAGAGCCGAAAGACGACGCTTATGGGTAAGCTCGGAAAGCGGGTTTGTCTGATCCATAAACTGGGAGAGAGGTGAAGAACCAAAGAATTCTTTGATTGCGGCGCTTACGGGACGTGCATTTATAAGGGATAAAGGAGTGATTGTGTCAACATCCTGAGCCTGAAGATTCATCTTCTCTCTGATGCTGCGTTCCATACGGGAAAGACCGATACGGAACTGATTTTGTAAAAGCTCACCAACAGAGCGGATACGACGATTTCCTAAGTGGTCGATATCGTCGGGAGTTCCTACTCCGTAAGGCAAACCGATAAAGTAGTTAACAGATGCTAAGATATCATCAACGGTAACGTGCTTGGAAACAAGCTCGTCTGCGTTAGCCATAATTGCCTCATAAAGAGCATCTTCGTCCTCGCCTGCATTTTCCAAAATGTTTTTAAGAACTTCAAAGGATACCCACTCGTTAATGCCTTCGGCATATACTTTATTATAAAGCTCTTCGCTTACGAAGTTTTTAAGGTCAACCATACCACTGGAGAGAACCTTAAAGTCACGTGTGTTGCCCTCATTATCGGTAAGTGCCAAAACAACAGATTTAACACCCTTGCTTTGAATAAGGCGTGCATCCTCACGTGTGAGAACCGCACCTGCATCAAAAAGCACTTCGCCGGTCATAGGATCTGCAACAGGGTTAGCCAAGGTGCGACCCTCGATACGGGCAGCGATAGAAAGCTTTTTATTATATTTGTAACGTCCAACACGGGAAATTTCATAACGGCGTGCATCAAAAAGAAGCTGTCTTAAATGGTTTCCTGCACCCTCAACAGTAGCAGGCTCACCGGGACGGAGCTTTTTATAAACCTCGATAAGAGCGGAGTCTGTGTTGGCAGAAACATCCTTCTCTAAGGTTGCAAAAAGACGTTCGTCCTCACCTAAAACCTCAGTGATATCGTGATTGGTGGATAAACTGATGCTTGAAAACGCACCAAGTGCACGTACAAATGTGGTGAGAGGGAAACGGCGATTTTTATCAATACGAACGTGAATAACATCAACATCGTTCATATCGGTTTCATACTCTAACCAAGCACCACGATTAGGAATAATGGTAGAAGCCCAAAACTCCTTGCCGTTGCGCTCATCGGTAGAAAAATATGCACCGGGAGAACGAACCAACTGTGAAACAATAGCACGTTCAGCACCATTGATAACAAAGGTGCCCGATTCGGTCATAAGGGGGAATTCACCCATAAAGACCTCATTTTCTTTAATTTCGCCCGTCTCTTTATTTAAAAGTCTTGCGCGTACACGTAAGGGGGCAGCATAGGTGGTATCTCTTGCTTTGCATTCCGTTACACTATATTTAGGAGTTTCATCTAACCTGTAGTCAATAAAATCCAACTGCAGATTTTCGGAATAGTCAGTTATTGAAGACATCTCCTCAAATACGGATTTAAGGCCTTCTTCAATAAACCAGCGATACGAGTTTTTTTGAACCTCAATAAGGTTTGGCATATCAATAACCTCATTGATTTTTGAAAAACTAACTCGCTTATTGTTGCCAAGCATAACCTCTTTTGGCGCCATAGGCTTTCTTCACTCCTTTTTGATATTACCAAAGCGACGACTACATATTACCGATGCTAAAGGGTAAATTCATTGTCACAATACCCATTACATCCACTGTTTTTGCGGATTTTTTGTGAGAAAGGTATAACTCCCCCACCCACCTGCTCCTGCAAATAAGTGATATGTACCCATCATTAAGCAGTTTACCATTATATCCTACTTTTTACAACTTGTCAATAGTTTTTAAGAAAAAAATTGTTTTTATTTTCCAAAGATTGAGTTTTTAATGATTCTTTTGCATATTTTTAAGCCATATAAAATACTAAAGTATAAAAAATCTACAATAAAAGTGCTTTTGCCTTTTATTGTAGATTTTTGTATTCAATAAATATATATTCACTAAATAAATTGCAATTTATAATACATTTGTTTTTATATTCCCTTTTAGTTTTAGGATTAACTTAATACATTCTTATTTATTTTTCATCAAACCTATGGACTGCCTTATGATTGTTCTAAAAAAGAATTAGCGGATTAGCTTTAAACTGAAGCATATTAGCGGTATCAGCTCCTTTGTCCCCGCCTTTTCTTTGTAACGTTATTGTTCCTAATCTTATATTACCCTGTTTAGTAAAACTAGCCTTGCAATCATCCGCATATATAGAAATTACTTCGTTTACTGCAAGTAATTTCCATTTGTAAATATCGTCGTATTTTTGAATAATTAAAGACCATTCAGCCGCAAATCTACCTCTGCCACGAATAACATCACTTATAATCATTATCAAGTTCTTTTGGAAAAAATTGAGCAACAATTCTTGTTCCTCAATTGTAAACTCATCAACAAACATTCTCTTTGGATTTCTACTGTTTGGGCGAGGTGGAAGTTCTCCATCATATAGTTTAAGCAAAGTTTCAACTTCAGGTGAAATATGCCAATCGTGAATATAATGCTCAACTTTTCGTTTTTCAACTTGATTATAGCCCCTGTCTTTTGAGGATACCAACTTGACTTGAATGTTTTCAATTGTTTCCAAATGTTTTTTCTTAATATATATTTTGATAACAACGTTAATATCAGATTTATAACCTTTTTGACCTATTTTTTCAGCATGAACATACTCTATTTCATCAAGATCATACATCATTATCTGCAACCATTGTTGAGCATCCTTGTCGTTTTTCCAGTCATTAAATTTATTTGCAACACTTTGCTCGTTTGCAAAACCGCCTTTTGCAATTTGTGAACCTGTCATAGACATTTCATCACATCCTCATTATTTGTAATTTGCAATACAATTTGTTGAAGAACATCAATTACAACTGAATTTCCAAACTGTTTATATGCAACGGTATCTTTATCTGCTATTTTAAAATCATCAGGAAATCCTTGCATTCTTGCACATTCACGAGGTGAAAGCTTTCTAACTTTTCCATCAATTTTATAAAGACCTGTTTTAGCACCTACACCCCCACCATATGCAGATAGTGTAATGCCTTTGCCTTTGGGACTATATATCCTTTCACCTTGACCGCCCTTATTTACAATACCAATACGAATAGGCTTTGTATCACATTTCATTTTTGTGTCATCTTTACTTACGATAATATCTTCTCTGTTAATAACATATTTATCAGCATTTTCTTGACAAAGAATATCCTTAACGTATTTGTGCTTCTGAAATGGCGTGGGAAATTCAAAATTTTTAATACCCAAATCCTTTCTAAAGCAAACAATATATATTCTTTTTCTACTTTGTGGCGAACCATATTCTGCAGAATCCAATACCTTTGAATATACATCATAGCCAATATCGTCTAAAGTGTTTTTCATAATTTCAAATGTCTTTCTGTTATCGTGCACTTCTAAATTTTTCACATTTTCCAAAAATAAAATTTTGGGTTGTTTTTCTTTAGCAATTCGTGCAACATCAAAGAATAAAATTCCTCGGCTGTCATTAAACCCTTTTCGACTACCGCTTATGCTAAACGCCTGACAAGGAAATCCAGCACACAAAATATCGTGGTCTGGTATTGTTTTTTCATCAATTTTAGTAATATCACCTTGAGGAATTAATCCGAAATTATTTGTATACACCGTAGCTGCATCTTTATCCCATTCGGATGCGAAAACAATTTCAGCACCAAAACTCGATAGTGCAAGGTGAAATCCACCTATTCCTGAAAACAAATCTATAGCTTTTACTCCGAGCAACGATTTATTAACAGATAGCATTTTTATTTTCCCCCTTAAAAAAAGAGCAAGATATAAACAACTATATTTACTTATTGTTTTTATTATATCATATTTCTTGGATAAAGTAAATAATTTCAAAATAAAAGTTATGACACATTTAGAAGTTATTTACCTTTAGAATTTGATAAAAATAGTCTATTAACCAGAGAAAGCTCCCTGTCATATTAACAAACTTCTATTTAATTTATGAAAGCTCAAATGCGCCGGTATAGAGCTGATAATACTTACCTTTTTCGGCAATCAAATCATCATGACTGCCACGCTCAATTATTCTGCCCTGCTCAAGCACCATAATAACATCGGAGTTTTGAACGGTGGAAAGACGGTGGGCAATTACAAAAACAGTTCTGCCCTGCATAAGTCTGTCCATACCTCTTTGAACAATGGCTTCGGTTCTAGTATCAATTGATGAGGTTGCTTCATCCAGTATCATAACGGGTGGATCGGCAACTGCGGCACGTGCAATGGAAATAAGCTGACGCTGACCTTGGGACAGTCCCGAACCATCGCCCGAAAGAACTGTATCATAACCATCGGGAAGCATACGTATAAATCCATCTGCCCCTGCAAGCTTGGCGGCGGCAATACACTCTTCATCGGTAGCATCAAGCTTGCCGTAGCGTATATTTTCCATAACGGTGTCGGTAAAGAGGTTTACGTCCTGCAAAACAACACCAAGCGAACGTCTTAAATCCTCTTTTTTGATTTTATCAATATTGATTCCGTCATAATGGATTTTTCCGCTCTTAATATCATAAAAACGGTTTATAAGATTTGTTATGGTTGTTTTACCTGCACCGGTAGCACCAACAAAGGCCACCTTTTGACCCGGCTTAGCGTAAAGTGAGATGTCATAAAGCACCTGTTTTTCATCATTATAGCCAAAATCCACATTAGTGAGCTTTACATCGCCCTCAAGCTTGGTATAGGTAACGGTACCATCGCCGTGGCGGTGCTTCCACGCCCACATACCTGTATGCTTTTCGGTTTCTTCAATGCCGTTTTTGCCCTCTTTTGCGTTTACCAGCATAACATATCCCTCGTCCTGCTCGCTCGCCTCATCTAAAAGGGCAAATATTCGGGATGCACCTGCAAGTGCCATAACAACCGAGTTTATTTGCTGAGAAATCTGATTTATGGGCATTGTGAAGTTTTTGCTAAGCAGTAGGAATGCGGCTATATCGCCCAAAGTAAGCCCCGAAAGTCCGCCGAAATTTACACCCGGAATATTGCCAAAGCCTGTTATGGCAAGCATAGCACCAACTGCGGCGATTAAAACATACTGAATATGTCCCATATTACCCATAATAGGGCCTAAAATATTTGCAAACTTGTTAGCCTCGGTAGCGTTATAGCAAAGCTCTTCATTCATTTTATCAAACTGCTCTTTTGCCTTTTGCTCGTGACAAAAAACCTTTACTACCTTTTGACCGTTTACTATCTCTTCGATATAGCCGTTTACAGTACCCAGAGATTTTTGTTGCTTACCGAAAAACTCGGAGCTTCTGCCGCCGATTTTTCCTGCAAAAAACATCATAACGGCAACCGTTAGCAGAACAAAAATTGTAAGATATATACTTATTGATACCATCGCAAAGAAAACAGAGGATATTGATACAATGGAATTAAAAAGCTGAGGTATGCTTTGCGAAATCATCTGACGCAAGGTATCTGTATCGTTTGTGTAATGGCTCATAACATCGCCGTTGGAGTTGGTATCAAAATATTTTATGGGCAGGGTTTGCATATGAGCAAACATTTTATCTCTTACCGATTTTAAAGTGCCCTGAGCCACTCCTACCATTGTTACATTATAAAAATAGCTTGATAATGCACCCATTACGCAAACAACAGCCATTGTTAAAATTGCCTTTAAAAGAGGTATGAAGTTTGGATCTCCGCCCGCTTTGGCAACACCCAGCATAGGAACAATGTAATCATCTATAAGGGTGCCTATCCAAGAGGAAACCAAAACATTGGCAACGGCACTTATAATAATGCACACAACAACAAAAAGCAAACGGAGCTTGTATTTGCCAAGCAGCTTAATAAGACGCAGCATTGTTTTTTTATCCAGCTTTGCTCTTGGTGCTCCGGGACCCATTCCCGGCTTTCTCATAGGCCTTGGTCCTCCCATCATTCGGAGATTCCCCCTTTCTGCTGTGAATAATAAACCTCTTTATAAATATCATTACTCTCAAGAAGCTCTGAGTGAGTGCCTATTCCGTTTATGTTACCGTCATCAAGAACTATAATTTTATCGGCGTGCTCTACCGACGAGATTCTCTGTGCGATAATAAGCTTGGTTGTACCGGGAATCTCCTCGGCAAAGGCCTTGCGTATAAGCATATCGGTTTTGGTATCTACCGCACTTGTAGAATCGTCTAAAATAAGGATTTTCGGCTTTTTAAGCAGAGCTCTTGCAATGCAAAGTCGCTGCTTTTGTCCGCCCGAAACATTGGTACCGCCCTGATCGATTATGGTATCATAGCCATCCGGAAAGGTCTTAACAAATTCATCTGCCTGAGCAAGCTTGCAGGCGTGCACAAGCTCTTCGTCGGTGGCGTTTTCATTGCCCCAACGCAGATTTTCTTTTATGGTGCCCGAAAAGAGTTCGTTTTTCTGCAAAACAACCGCAACCTGATTTCGCAGCGTTTCAATATCATAATCACGAACATCCCTGCCACCAACAAAAACCGAGCCGCTCGTTGCATCATAAAGGCGGGGAATAAGGCTTATAAAGGTGGATTTTGCGCTACCCGTACCGCCTATGATGCCCACCGTTTCGCCCGAGTTTATTTTTACATTTATGCCTTTAAGGCAGTTACCGCCTTTACCCTCGTTTCTGCCGTAGCTGAAGTAAACGTTCTTGAACTCCACGCTGCCGTCCAAAACCTCCATAACAGGATTTTCGGGGTTTTTAAGGTCGGTTTCCTCACTTAGCACCTCACAAACACGCTCTGCCGAGGCACGTGAAATAATAATCATTACAAAAATCATTGAAAGCATCATAAGGCTGGAGAGCACCTGCAGGGCATAGGTTATCATAGTCATAAGCTCGCCCTCGGTCATACCGTCCCAAACTATAAACCTTGCACCAAACCACGCTATGAGTAGCATACAGCCGTACATACAAATCTGCATTAAAGGTGCGTTAAAGGCTATAAGTCGCTCGGCCTTTACAAAATCGTTATAAATATCGCCCGATGCGTTTTCGAATTTTTGCTTTTCAAAATCCTCACGCACATAGGATTTTACAACCCTGACGCCCCTTAAATTTTCCTGAACAACGTTGTTGAGCTTGTCGTACTTTTTAAAGGTACGCTTAAAAATAGGGTGTGCGTGACCCATTATAAGCCATAGACCGATTGCCAAAATGGGGATTGCAACCACAAAAATAAGTGAAAGCTTGTAATTTACGGTAAATGCCATTATCAGCGAGAAAAGGAATATCGCAGGACTTCTGAAAGCAATGCGAATTACCATCTGATAGGCGTTTTGAAGATTTGAAACGTCTGTTGTGAGCCTTGTAACAAGGCTGGAGGTTGAAAACTTATCTATACTTTTAAAGGAGTAGCCCTGAATTTTATAAAACATATCGTGCCGCAGATTTTTGGCAAAACCGGCCGACGCTACTGCCGCAAAGCGTGCTGAAAGTGAGCCAAAAGTCATAGAAAGACCACAGCACAAAACCAGAATTACACAACACCACATAACATAGCTCATATCGCCCTTGTTTATTCCGTTATCAATAAGCTTGGCCATAACAAACGGAATTATGGTTTCCATAACAACCTCCATCATTATTGTTATGGGAGCTAAAATAGATGTTAGCTTATATTCTCTTATACATTTTGCAAGTTGTTTTAACATATAAACTATTCTCCTAAATTGTTTTTTATTTTATCTAAAATGTCGAGCAGATTTTCAGATTCCTCAGAGGTGATTCCGCTTAAAACCGATGCCTCTACCCTACTTATTTCGTACTCGAATATTTTGTGCCGCTCTAAAGCGACGACTGTTGGAATTATACGCTTAAGTCTAGCATCATATTCCACTGCTACCCTTTCAATAAGACCGTTTTTCTCCATTGTTTGGAGCATTGCGGTTGCGGTGGAGCGACGAATTGAAAATTCGCTTTCAATATCGCGCTGAAATATTTCTCTACCTTCATTGTGGCACAAAAATCCGATAACCTTGCCCTGCATTCCGGTCAGCTTTTCGATATTTCGGCTGCTCATTGCGTTATCAATCTCACGACGAATAAGGTTGGATACCCTGCGGAGCTCAAAGCCTATATGCCGGTTTTTGGGTTGATTTTTATTTTTCATTATGTACCCCCTTTTTCGAAATAAATGTTAGCACCCTAACATTTTATCACCAATAAAAGCATATGTCAATAAATTAAATTTGAATTTTTTATCCGAACAGGGTTTTATGCGTTTGGCTAAGTCTCGTTCCGCGGCCGGGGAAATTGCAAACGTAGGGAACGGTCTCGACCGTTCCACTAAATAAACCGATAAATTGAAATTTGAACGTACGGATTTTGGGTTTTACCGTAGTTGATTTTCGCAAAAAAGGAATTTCACTTTTATTAAAAAATATGGTGTCAATACAAAAAATCAATGTTTAAAATTCAAAGATTGCGTTAATTTTTAGGGATGTCGTGGGCGCCATCCCCTACACGTTTGAAAGGCGTTCCGCCTTTCAAACTACAATTTATCTGTATCTTTCCGGTTTCACAAAAAAGTTTAAAAACGCACAAAATGTGTTAGAAAATAAAATATTAAATCCCCTTGGCGGAAAAAAAGAACCGTCAAGGGGATTTTTATAATCTTTTTAGGCTAACGATATTAAACCGTTAGTTCTTTATAAATCTTAAGGTACTCGCCGGCTGAGCGTTTCCAGCTGTTATCACAGTTCATTGCACGAAGCACGAGTGTGTTCCAACCCTCGGCATCAGAATATCCTGCAAGGGCACGCCAGACAGCCTCCAGCATATCGTGTGCGTTGTAGGTAGCAAAGGTAAAGCCATTGCCCTCACCGTCGCCGCTATCCTGAATGGTATCCTTAAGTCCGCCCGTTTCACGAACGATGGGAATGGTGCCGTAACGGAGTGCCACCATCTGAGCGAGTCCGCAGGGCTCACTTTTAGAGGGCATAAGGAATATATCGGCACCGGCATAGATTCTGTGTGCAAGCTGAGGCACAAATCCAAGTCTGAGCCCTACCTTATCGGGATATTTTTCTTTCATATCATAGAAAAATGTTTCAAACTCCCATTCGCCCGAACCGAGAATTGCAAACTGAACATCGGCTTTAAGCATATCCTCAAAAACGGCCTTAACAAGGTCAAAGCCTTTGTGGCCTACAAGTCGGCTGACTATACCAATAACGGGTACGTCGGGTTTCTCGGGAAGTCCCATTTCTTTTTGAAGCTCGGCCTTGTTTACTGCCTTGCCGGAAATATCCTCGGCGGAAAAGCCTTTATAGATAAGGGGGTCTGTTTCGGGGTTGTAAACCTCGGTGTCGATACCGTTTACAATACCGCTTAGCTTAAAGGCACGAAGACTTAAAATCTCATCAAGTCCGTGGGCGTACCAAGGGGTAAGGATTTCCTCTGCATAGGTGCGGCTTACTGTGGTTACTCTATCGGCACACTCAATTGCACCTTTCATAAGGTTTACACAGTTTTCATACTCCACCAGATGGGCGGCGTCATCGCCAAGACCTAAAACGTCCTTCATAAGCTCATAGCCATACTTGCCCTGATACTGAATGTTATGAATGGTGAATACTGTTTTTATGTTTTCATAAATGCCGTCGTGATAATATCTGTCCTTATAAACGGGAATCATTGCCGTCTGCCAATCGTTACAATGAATAACATCGGGAATGAAATCAATATGGGGAAGTATCTCTAAAACGGCACGTGAGAAAAAGGCAAATCTTTCAGCATCATCATAATGACCGTAAAGGGTGTCTCTTTTAAAATAATACTGATTATCTAAAAGATAGTAGATAACGCCATCAATATGGGCTTCAAAAATACCGCAATACTGCCTACGCCAGGCAACGGGAACGGTAATATGTGTTAAAAACTTCATTTTGCTGCGCATTTCTTCACTTACTGTGCCATAAAGGGGCATTACTACACGACAGCCCACAAAACGACTTCGAAGTGCTTTGGGAAGTGCGCCTGCTACATCGGCAAGACCGCCCGACATTGCAAACGGATATGCTTCACTTGCGGCAAATAATACTTTCATTTGTTTTTTCCTTTCATAAAACGATGGGATTGATATATTAGATATTTAAATTGATAAATTGAAATTTGAACGTACGGATTTTGGGTTATAACGTAGGGAATGACCTGCGTGTCATTCCGTGAAAAATTATAAATTACGGTATTTATCCGGAACTACATTGCTGTCTTAAAATTTGGCGGGCGTTTAATAAACGCTCTTACAATTAAATCCATTGTTTTTACCATAATTTAGGGATTGGTTTGTAGGGGACAATATTATTGTCCCGAAAAAATATTTAAAATTATGTTTGTTATATTAACCATAATTTGTACGGAACCCTTTTAGGGATGTCGTGGGCGCCATCCCCTACACGTTTGAAAGGCGTTCCGCCTTTCAAACTACAATTTATAAATAAAGTGCTGTGGGAATTTAATTGGCCTAAGCTCTAAAGAAAATTTTTCACAGTGATTTTTTGTGCGAGAGGCTGTGCTATGTGCACCGCCCGAGCGGCAAAAAAGTGCTGTGGAGAATTTAATTAGAGCCTACACTTTTGCAGATTTGCGAATGGACATATAGTGAGTTGGTGCGCCACAAAGAGCTCTGCCTTCGGTAATTTCGGTGTTTTTATCGGTTATAACATATTTTAAATCTGCGGCACGACGAATTACAGAATCCTGCATAATAATGCAGTTAGAAAGGCTTGCACCCTCCTCAATGTGAACGCCACGGAAAATAATGCAGTTAGTAACCTCACCCTCAATAACGCAGCCGTCTGCTATAAGGGAATTTGAAACCTTGGAATTAAGACCATAACGTGTTGGAACATCGTCACGGTTTTTGGTGTAAATGGGTCGCTCCTTTGTAAAGAGCTCGGCACGAACCTTGGGGTTAAGCAATGCAAAGTTTGCGTTTGCATAAGACTCGGTTCCATCAATAACCCAAGCAAACTCCTTAACGGCATAGCCAAATATTTTAAGCTGATTTATTCTTGCCGAGATAACGTCTCGCCATCTGCGGCTCATATTTTCTTCCCTTGCAGTTTTAACAAGGTCCATAAGCAGGGTGCGTTTCATAACAACAACGTCCAAGCTAAAATCACAGGTAACGCCAAAATTTTCGGGTATACGGATTTTGTTTATTCTGCCGTTTTTATCCATTTCAAAGGACATAATATCATTATTGCTTTTGGGAAGAGGGCCGTTTTTATAGGCTATGGTAATATCTGCATCGCTCTCAAAATGGGCGGAAAGCATTTTTGAAATATCTATATTGCCTACTACATCGGCATCGCATAGAACGATGTACTTCTCTTTACTGCCACGGAGATAACTCATAACAGTATTAAGTGAATCTATATGCCCTGCATCCATATCCACATCGGAGGTAAGATAGGGAGGAAGAATTGAAAGTCCACCGCTTTTACGGTCGAGATCCCAAGGCTTGCCCGAACCCAAATGGTCCATAAGAGAATGATAATTGTATTTAGGGATAATGCCCACCTTAGAAACGCCGGCATTTACGAGGTTTGAAAGGGGGAAGTCTATCATACGGTATCTGCCACCGAAAGGCACGGATGCCATAGAGCGAACCTCGGTAAGCTCGCGGATTAAATCATCGTGAACGTTGGCGAAAACTACGCCCATTACATTATTATTTTTCATACCTTTTCGCCCTCCTTTACAGATTCGGTAACCATTGCTTTGGCCGAAACAGAGGCATTTTTGCCTACGGTAAGCTCAGCTCCTACAACAGCTATGCCCCAATCTTCTAAATTTGATATATCTTCGGGACGCTCACCTACTGTAGCACCACTTTCAACAACGGTGTTTTCTGCAACTATTGCATACTGTACCGATGCGCCACTTTTAATTACTGCACCGGGCATAATAAGAGAATCTCTTACCTCGGCACCCGGTTCAACCGTAACGTTATCAAAAAGGATTGAGAAATCCACCTTGCCGTAAACATTACAGCCCTCGGTAATCAAAGAATTTTGAACCTCTGCGGTATCGGCAATATACTGAGGTGCGGCAGAGGGGGTTCTGGAATAAATACGCCAGCTAGGATCAGATAAATCCAGCTCAACCTTAGGATTAAGTAAATCCAGATTGGACTCCCAAAGAGAATCTATCGTACCAACGTCTTTCCAATAATCGGAGAAAGGATAAGCAACCAATTTTTCACCTGCTGCGAGCATAGTGGGGATAATGTTTTTACCAAAATCGTTTGAAGATTCGGGGTCTTTTTCATCCTGCTCAAGATATTTACGAAGAATCTGCCAATTAAAAATATAAATACCCATAGATGCAAGATTGCTTTTGGGGTTAGCCGGTTTTTCTTCAAATTCATAGATAGTGCCATCGGGATTTGCATTCATAATACCGAAACGGGAGGCCTCCTCCATTGGAACCTCTAAAACGGCAATGGTGCAATCTGCGGCGGTTTCTTTATGCTTTTCAAGCATTTCGGAATAGTCCATTTTATATATGTGGTCACCCGACAAAATAAGTACATACTCAGGGTCATAACGCTCAATGAAAGGTATATTCTGATAAATTGCATTAGCTGTACCTTTATACCAATCTGCACCCTCAATTTTTTGGTAAGGGGGCAGAACGTGAACGCCTCCGCTGAGTCTGTCAAGATCCCACGGCTTGCCCGAACCAATATAATCATTAAGCTCCAAAGGCTGATATTGGGTAAGCACGCCCACAGTTTCAATACCCGAATTTATACAGTTGGAAAGTGGGAAATCTATAATTCTGTACTTTCCACCGTATGGAACCGCAGGCTTTGCGATTTTTTGAGTAAGAACTCCCAGTCGGCTTCCTTGTCCGCCTGCCAATAGCATGGCAACGCATTCTCTTTTTTTCAAAACCTCATCTCCTAAATGATTTATTTTACTTTTTTATATTATCAGCCGCTCCCTGCGACCTTTTATACCTTGATTTTTTGGTACATTTAAAAAACTGTGCCGATAATGCAGGAACAAAAAGCTCTGCAGAAAAATCATACCCGTGCATAGCTTTTGCCTCACTTTTGAATTTAAGATTCTTATTATCTCCGGTGCCGCCGTACTCTTTTTTATTTGTGGTGAAAACCTGTTTATACTCACCATAATACGGCAGGCCAATACGATAATTTTCTCGGCTTACCGGCAAAAAATTGCATATAACAATTATTTCATCGCCCGATAAATCAAAACGGCGAAAGGCAATTACGCTATGATTATTATCGTCGTGGGATATCCACGAAAAGCCTTTCCAACTAAAATCCTGCTGCCACAATGCCGATTCTTTTAAATAGAAAAAGTTAAGCTCTTTTGCAAAATGCTGCATCTGACGATGAGCTTCATATTCTAAAATATTCCAATCAAGCTGCTTTGTATACTGCCACTCTGAAAACTGGGCAAACTCCTGACCCATAAAGGTAAGTTTTTTGCCGGGATGAGCCATCATATATGCATAAAACGTGCGAAGCGATGCGAATTTTTCATTGTAGCTTCCATACATTTTTTCTATCATTGAACCTTTACCGTAAACAACCTCATCGTGCGAGATGGGCAGAATAAAATTCTCACTAAAGGCATAAAAGAATGAAAAAGTTATGGCACCATGATTATATTTACGACCTATGGGGTCGATAGACATAAACCGCAGCATATCGTTCATCCAGCCCATATTCCACTTGAAATTAAAGCCCAATCCACCATCATAGGTTGGTTTTGTTACCATTGGCCAAGCTGTAGATTCCTCGGCAATAAGCATAACAGATGAATCAAACGCAAAAACCCTCTTACTGAGCTCTCCAAAAAACCATACTGCATCTAAATTTTCATTTCCGCCACTTGCGTTAGGACACCACTCACCCGGTCCTCGGTCGTAATCAAGATAAAGCATTGACGCAACAGCATCTACCCTGATGCCGTCAAGATGATATTCCTTTAGCCAAAAAAGTGCGGAAGAAATCAAAAAACCTGCAACCTCTGTTTTACCGTAATCAAACACGGCCGTTCCCCAAGCCTTATGCTCGCCCTTGCGTGGGTCGGAATACTCATAAAGCGAAGTTCCGTCAAAGCGGTAAAGCCCAAATTCATCTTTTGGAAAGTGGGCAGGCACCCAATCTAAGATAATACCTATGCCAAAGGCGTGCAAAATATCAATAAATTTTTTAAAATCGTTTGGCGAACCAAATCTTGAGGTCGGAGCAAAATACCCCGTGACCTGATAACCCCACGAACCCTCAAACGGATATTCGCATATCGGCATAAGCTCAATATGGGTATAGCCCATAGACTTTACATAATCGGCAAGGGCTACCGCCAAGTCTGCATAGGGCAAAAAGCTGCCGTCCGGCTTTCGTCTCCAAGAGGGAAGATGAACCTCATATATATTAACAGGACTTTCATAAATATTTTTGGATTTTCTGCTGCTTAGCCACGCTTCATCCTGCCAAGTGTAGTTATTCAGATTAAAAAGCTTAGATGCAGAATGAGGTGGAGTTTCGGTATGAAAGGCGTAAGGGTCTGCCTTAAAACGGAGGTGTCCGTTTGAATCCAAAACTGCAAATTTATAAAGGTCATACTCGTTTAGGTCGGGAACAAAAACCTCCCATACTCCGTTTGAGCCCGACTTCATTTTGTTGACATCGACCTGCCAACCGTTAAAATCGCCAACCACAGAAACCGAAACGGCATTTGGTGCCCACACTCTGAACACAGCACCTTTTTTTGAGTCCTGCTCACAAAGGTGGCCGCCCAAATACTCATAAAGATTATCCGCAACCGAAAGACTAAAATTTTTAATACCTTGAAGATGTTTTTTTGACACAGACATTTCACCCTTTATTCCCTGCCAAAAACACACTCTCTACTGATATATTATAACACTATCTGTACCTAATGGCAAGGGGATTTTTGTATAATTTAAATTGCAGACATAAATATTCATTGGTGTATATTTGTTAGTTTTGCACAAAAATATGGTTATTTTAGCAAAATCATACAAATATAATTTGCTTTTTTATAATTTATATCTTTAGTTTAATATCCCACATTTTAAAGGGTATTATGCCAATTTTTAAAAATTTAAAAGAAAAAATGAAACTGTAAAAAAACAACCGTGAGATAAATATTTATAAACAAAAAATCTGCAACAAAAGTGCTTTTTCACACCTTTGTTGCAGATTTGGTATATCATTTTATTCTTAATTTAAAGCCTTATATCCTTACTTTATTTAATTGCTCTGCTTTTCCATTTGCCACGTTTATAGGAAATTGCGGTTAAGATAGCGCCCAACACCCACGAACAGAGAAGAGAAATCTGTATACATTCCTTTCTTCCGTGCGGAAGAGCCTCTGTTTTGGTTAAAAATGAAATTGCATATGCTATGGGCACACGTGCCGCAACGGTTGTTATAAGAGAAATCCACATAGGTGTCATAGTATCGCCGGCACCACGCATTATACCCGAAAGGCTCTGCGTAACCGCCATTGCTATATATCCTACTGCCAAAATCATCATAAGACGGTAGCTTAAATCCACAAGCTCAGCGGTATTATCAGCAGAATCCACAAAAAGTCCCATAAGATTTTTGCCAAACAAAAGTATAGCAACGGTTATAAATGCAGAGCATATAAGTGCCATAGCTGTACCCTGCTTTGCACCTTTTACGACTCTGTCATACTTGCCGGCACCAACGTTTTGTCCTGCAAAGGTTGTGAGTCCCATTCCGAATGAGAAGTTGGGCATCATTGCAAAGCCATCAACACGCATTATAATAACGTTAGCGGCTATAAAGGTTTCGCCGAACTGATTGGTAAGCGCCTGAACAATAATCATAGCCGAAGAAATTATTGCCTGAGTAAGTCCCGAGGGGAGGCCGAGCTTAATAAGCGTTTTTATATACTCTGCCGATGGCTTAAGATATTTCATTCCAAAATCAAAGTGTTGCTTCATAAAAGCTAGCTTTATTAAACAGAGGATTGATGAAACCATCTGTGCAATAACTGTTGCAAGAGCAACACCCGCAACATCCATTTTAAGTCCCACAACAAAATAAATATCAAGTGCAATATTTATAACGGTAGCTACAAGCAGAAAAATCAGTGCCGAAACCGAATCGCCAAGTCCCCTTAAAATTCCGCTTAGGATATTATAAAAAGCCATACCTGCAATACCTAAAAGCGAAATCATAAGATAATCATAGCACATATCCAGAATGTTTTCCGGAGTATTAAGCAGCACAAGAATCTGCCTTATAAAGGGGGAAAGAACGGCCACCAGCGCAATCGTAGCTATAGCCGTTGCAGTAATACAGTTACCAACAGTAAACGAGAGTGCTTTGCGGTTTTTTGCACCAAAATACTGTGCAACCATAACGCTCGCTCCTGCCGAAATGCCAATAAAAAGCACCAACATCATATTAAGTATGGGTAGTGCGCTGCCCACCGCAGCAATTGCCAGCTTACCATCTGAAGCATAATTACCAACAACAATGGTATCTACCGTGCTGTAAAGCTGCTGTGCTATATTGCCAATTAGCATTGGCAACGTAAAGATTAAAATCTTTTTCCAAGGTGTGCCTACTGTTAAATCAACGGCACCAAATGAAATTCTAGCCAATTTTCTAACCTCTTTTTTTAAAAATCTTTTAGATTATATCATATATTACATTATTTAACAACATTTTTCCCATCTTTTTTTAAGGATTATGGACTATTACAAAAATTAGTATAAAAACTTAACAAAAATACTTGACAAATAACAAAAGAGGGTATATAATCTAGAAAATTGTTGTAATATTTTAAAATGCTATGATGGGGCAAAAGAATGGTTGCAAACACCTTCAGAGAGCTGACGTGTGGTGCGAGTCAGCGGTCGGTAATCTTTCAAGCTCTCCCCGGAGCAGTTGACTGAAGCCTTTTAGGTAGTAGGAAGAACGGTTCATTCCCGTTACAGAATGTACGATAGCACGGAAGATAATATATTTTCCGTAAGTCGGATTGAGTGAATAAATAACCAAAATCTTAAATATTGGATTTTTGGATAATTATTAATTAGAGTGGTACCGCGGTTTACACCGTCTCTTACATTAGTAAGGGGCGGTTTTTGTTTTCACGGTGCTATAAAAATACTCATCCGCAAACCCCATTTTTGAAAGGAGTTTACGCAGTATGAAAAATGTAAACA
Source organism: Clostridia bacterium (assembly GCA_017397065.1). Next base: position 15,213 of record JAFQKE010000009.1, on the reverse strand, counting down.
AGTATGAGGCACAAATCTACAGCCCACCCAGTTGCAGTATGAATTGGGTAAAAAAAGAAAAGGTTGAAAAGGCTCCTATCTGGTGCTCGGTTGACCTTCGTGATGGTAATCAGGCTTTAATGATTCCTATGAGTTTGGAGGAAAAGCTTGATTTTTTCAAAAAGCTGGTTGAGGTTGGTTTTAAGGAGATTGAGGTAGGCTTCCCCGCAGCGAGTGAAACCGAATATACCTTTCTCAGAACACTTATTGAGCAGAATCTCATTCCCGATGACGTGACCGTTCAGGTTTTAACCCAATCGAGAGAACATATTATAAGAAAGACCTTTGAGAGTCTTAAGGGCTGTAAAAACGCAATTGTTCACCTTTATAACTCCACATCTGTTGCACAGCGTGAGCAGGTTTTCAAAAAGCCTAAAGAAGAGATTATTGACATTGCCGTTAAGGGTGCAAAGCTCTTTAATGAGATTGCCGAAGAATACGGTGCAAACTTCCGTTATGAGTATTCTCCCGAATCCTTTACCGGAACCGAGCCTGAATTTGCACTTGAAATTTGCAATGCCGTTCTTGATGTATGGCAGCCCACCGCCGACCGCAAGGCAATAATAAATCTGCCTGTAACGGTTGAAATGGCCTCCCCCCACATTTACGCAAATCAGGTTGAATATATGTGCGAAAATCTTAAATACCGTGAAAACGTTGTGGTATCGCTCCATCCTCACAATGACAGAGGCTGTGCCGTTGCTGACTGCGAGCTTGGACTGCTTGCAGGTGCCGACCGCATTGAGGGAACCCTTTTTGGTAATGGTGAGCGTACCGGAAATGCCGATATTATAACCGTTGCAATGAATATGTTCTCCCACGGTGTTGACCCCAAGCTTGATTTTACAGATATCCCCTCCATTGCCGAGCTTTATGAGCGAGTTACACGTATGCAGGTTTATGACCGCTCACCCTATAGCGGCAAGCTGGTATTTGCCGCATTCTCCGGCTCCCATCAGGACGCAATTGCAAAGGGTATGAAATACAGAGAAGAAAATAACTGCGAGCATTGGACCGTTCCCTACCTCCCCATCGACCCAACCGATGTTGGCAGAATGTATGAAACCGATGTTATTCGCATCAATTCACAATCGGGTAAAGGCGGCATAGGCTATCTGTTGGAGCACAACTATGGCTACAATCTTCCCCCGAAAATGCGTGAAACGGTCAGCTATCTTATTAAAGATATTTCAGACCACAAGCACGATGAGCTCTCCCCCTCACAGGTACACGCCGCATTTAAAGAGAATTATGTCAACGTTCGCCACAATATCGACTGCACTAAGGTTATTTTCGATAAAGAGGGCGATGTTTTCACAGCCACAATGACCATAGTGCTTCACGGCGAGGAGAAGATAATTTCTGCTTCGGGTAACGGCCGACTTGACGCCTGTGCAGGCGCACTTAAAAAAGAGCTTGGTATGGAGTTTGGCGATCTTACCTACACCGAGCACGCATTAGAGAGAGGCTCAACCTCCAAGGCGGTTGCCTATGTGAGTATTAGAGGCAACGATGGCACCATTCATTGGGGTGCCGGCGTTCATAACGATATTATTTACGCAAGTATCAACGCACTTATAAGTGCTATAAACCGAGATATTGATTATTCCAAATAGAGGTGACAAAAATGGCAATGACAATGACACAAAAAATCTTGGCCGCCCACGCAGGACTGGAAAGCGTTGAGGCAGGTCAGCTTATAAAGGTTAAATTAAATCTGGTTTTGGGTAATGATATTACCTCCCCCGTTGCTATTAACGAGTTTAAAAAAGCAGGATTTGAAAAGGTATTTGACAATGAAAAAATTGCCCTTGTAATGGATCATTTTGTTCCCAACAAGGATATTAAGGCTGCCGAACAGGCAAAACAATGCCGCACCTTTGCAAACGAGCAGAACATCACCCATTTTTATGATGCCGGTGATATGGGTATTGAGCACGCTCTGCTCCCCGAAAAGGGTCTTGTTGTTCCCGGTAACGTTGTTATCGGTGCCGACTCCCACACCTGCACCTACGGTGCTCTTGGAGCATTTTCAACAGGTGTAGGCTCTACCGATATGGCGGCCGGTATGGCTACAGGAGAGGCTTGGTTCAAGGTTCCCTCCGCAATAAAATTCAACCTTAAAGGCAAGCTTTCCAAATACGTTTCGGGCAAGGATGTAATCCTGCACATCATTGGTATGATTGGTGTTGACGGTGCACTTTATAAATCAATGGAATTTTCAGGCGAGGGTCTTTCCTCACTTTCGGTTGATGATCGCCTTTGTATGGCTAATATGGCTATTGAGGCAGGTGCTAAAAACGGTATTTTCGAGGTTGATGAACAGACCATAGCTTATGTTAAAGAGCGTTCTGACCGTGAAATCACCATATTCAAAGCCGATGCCGACGCCGAGTATGATGAGGTTTATGATATAGATTTATCAGCCATTGCTCCCACGGTAGCCTGCCCTCATCTTCCCGAAAACACTAAGCCCACCACCGAGCTTAGCGATATTAAAATTGACCAGTCAGTTATAGGCTCCTGCACAAACGGTCGTCTTTCTGACCTTGCTGCTGCCGCCGAAATTATGAAAGGTAAACACATAGCAAAGGGTGTGCGCTGCATCGTTATTCCCGCAACTCAAAAAATCTACAAAGAGGCTATGAAATTGGGCTACCTTGAAATCTTTATAGATGCAGGTTGTGTTGTTTCTACCCCCACCTGCGGTCCCTGCCTTGGCGGTTATATGGGTATTCTGGCAGAGGATGAAGTTGCCATTGCCACAACAAACCGTAACTTTGTAGGACGTATGGGTCATATAACATCAAAAATCTATCTTGCAAGCCCTGCTGTTGCTGCAGCCAGCGCACTCACGGGATATATCACAAATCCCGATAAGGTAGTAGATTAAATTAAGGGGGAACAAAAAATGAAAGCACAAGGAACTGTACATAAGTACGGAAACAATATTGATACAGACGTTATAATCCCTGCAAGATACCTTAACACAGCTAATCACAAGGAGCTTGCCGCTCACTGTATGGAGGATATTGACAAGGAATTTGTAAACAAGGTAAGTGACGGAGATATTATGGTGGGCGGTGCAAACTTTGGTTGCGGCTCGTCACGTGAGCACGCTCCCATTGCTATAAAAGAATCGGGCATTTCCTGCGTAATTGCAAAAACCTTTGCCCGCATCTTCTACCGCAACGCAATCAACATAGGTCTTCCTATTTTAGAATGTCCTGACGCAAGCGAGGGTATTGAAGCCGGCGACGAGGTTGTAATTGACTTTGACTCAGGTATTATTGAAAACAAAACCAAGGGTGAAAGCTACAAAGCACAGCCTTTCCCCGAATTTATTAAAGAAATCATCCGCAAAGGCGGACTTTTGAATTCTTTAAAATAGGTAATAAATGTAAAGATTCACATCTTCTCCACCGCCTACCGCCTATGAAATTTGATGAGCCTAAAGATGCCTGAAAATGGCATTTAAGGCTGATTCGAGTTTGAGCGCTTTGGCTAAAAATTTAATCCCGAAAGGAAAATTTAAATGAACAAGAATATTGCAGTGCTGAGGGGCGACGGAATAGGCCCTGAAATAGTAAACGAAGCCATTAAGGCTTTAAACAAAATCGCCGAAATTTACGGTCATTCCTTTAATTACAGTGATGTGGATATTGGCGGTTGCTCAATTGATAAACACGGTGAACCCATTACAGATGAGGGTATGAATATCTTAAAAAACAGCGATAGCGTTCTGCTTGGTGCTGTGGGTGGCCCCAAATGGGATAACTGTCCACCCGAAATACGCCCCGAAAAAGCACTTCTTGCCGTTAGAAAAGAGCTGGGACTTTTTGCTAATCTTCGCCCAACCCGCCTGTTTTTACAGCTTGCAAATGCTTCTCCCTTAAAAAAGGAAATTGTCGGCAACGGAATTGATCTTATGATTGTGCGTGAGCTTACCGGCGGTATCTACTTCGGCAAACGCTTCACCGAAGAGAAAAACGGAGAGCTTGAAGCCACCGACTATATGACCTATGCCGAGCACGAAATTGAAAGAATAGGCAGGGTTGCTTTTGAATCGGCTATGAAACGCCGCAAAAAGCTCGCATCGGTTGATAAGGCAAACGTGCTTGACTCCTCCAGACTATGGAGAAAAACAATGCATAGACTTGCCGAGGAATATCCCGAGGTTGAGTACAGCGACATTTTGGTGGATAACACCGCTATGCAGCTTATAAAAAACCCCTCTCAATTCGACGTGCTTGTTACCGAGAATATGTTTGGTGACATTCTCTCCGATGAGGCAAGTATGCTTACAGGCTCCATTGGTATGATGCCATCAGCAAGCCTTTCCTCCACAACGCTCGGTATGTATGAGCCCATTCACGGCTCTGCTCCCGACATTGCAGGAATGGATATTGCAAATCCTCTTGGCACAATTCTTTCGGCGGCAATGATGCTTCGCTACTCCTTTAATATGGCTGAGGAAGCCGACGCCATTGAGGCGGCAGTAAACGCCGTTTTAGATGAGGGCTACCGCACAGGTGATATTTATGAAGAGGGCACAAAAAAGGTCGGCTGTAAAGAAATGGGCGACCTTGTAGCCGCAAGGATTAAATAGAAATAACAAGAAACAGAAAATCTGCAATAAAAGTGATGGAAAAAGCACTTTCGTTGCAGATTTTATTTTTATAAATATATTAGTCAGATAAATTGTGGTTTATAAGCCTTCCCCTTGATGGGGAAGGGGGACCAACGCACGTTGGTGGATGAGGTGTAGATTTGCAGTAACTTTCCTTTCACCTCATCCGTCATTCGCACGGCTTTTCGCCGCACGAAAGCCACCTTCCCCATCAAGGGGAAGGCGAAAAAGAAAGCCGCTACTCACTGCTAAATAACAATTTAACAAACAAATTTTGGGACAACAACGTAGGGAACAACCTATGTGTTGTTCCGTAACAAAATAATCAAATTACCGTATTTTTTTGCGGAATGACACGCAGGTCATTCCCTACGTTATAACCCAAAATCCGTACGTTCAAATTTCAGTTTATCGGTTTATTTAGTGGAACGGTCGAGACCGTTCCCTACGTTTGCAATTTCCCCGGCCGCGGAACTAATCTAAGCCAAACGCATAAAACCTATTCGGAATTGGATGAAACGTCACACGTTTCAAACTACAATTTATCGCACGGCTGTTTTTCAGCCTTTATATTTTGATACCATAAAAAAAGGTTCCGGCACCAACACCGAAACCTTTTAATCTTTATATTCCAATATGTCTTCTATTTTACAATCAAGTACTTCACAAATTCTGCTTAAAACATATCCATCATATCTTTTGACCTTGTTTTTATAATAATTATCAATAATTTGATATTGAATGCCGGTACGCTTTGCTAGTTCATACCTACTGATATTCTTTTGTTTTAAAATTTTTTCTAAAATTATAACTATCATAATATCATTATACACCTCTTTTTATATTTTATTAAATATATATTTATTTGACAATTCTCTTATTTAAATATATACTTATATAAACATATAAAAAGACGGGTGATTTTTATGTTAAAAAGAATTGTGGTTGCAGGGTGTAGAAATTATAATAATTATTCTGAAGCAAAAAAATTTATAGATTTCTGCACAAAAAACATAAAAGAAAAATACACTTTGATTTTTGTTTCGGGAGGTTGTAATGGTGCTGATTTATTAGGTGAACGTTATGCGTTGGAAAACGGATATAAAATAGAAAAATGCATCGCAAAATGGGAAAAATACGGCAAAAAAGCCGGCCCAATACGAAATAAGCAAATGGCTAAAATAAGCGACTACGTAATTTGTTTTTGGGATGGCAAAAGTAAAGGCACAAAATCTATGATTGATTTTGCAAAAGCATTAAACAAGCCCATTAAAATTAAATTCATTTGATGCATCTTGTTATTTCAGCTTTTATATTTGAATACCATAAAAAAAGGTTTCGGCATCATGAACGCCGAAACCTTTTTTCTTTTTGGGTTTTAATATCTTTTATATTACTGTCCTAAATAAGGATTTTTTGAAAGCTCTGCATCCGGCCAGCCTGCAAGGTAGCGTGCCAAATGGTTAACATCATTTAGGTCTACCACACCGTCGTCGTTAACGTCAAGTGCATAAGAATCAACCGCATTATCCCAATTTGCAACATTCTGTGCGAGGGATACAAGGTCTTTTAGGTTTACATCGTCGTCACCATTAACATCACCGGGGGTAAACTCAACCTGCTCCTCGGTAAACATTGCCGCTAAAATACCGGTTGCATAAATTCTTGCTGTGAAGTCATTACCATGGTTCCAGTAAGAGCTGATATAATCCTCGGGAGCCTTGCATTTAATAACCTCTTTGAAAATGGAGGTGAGCTTAACTAAACCTATATTTTCGTCGGCATCGGCAAGCTCCTCTAAAACATTTTCATATTCAAGCAATAATTCAATATCCCATTCATCGGTAAGCTGGTTGGGAATAAAGGGTGAAAAGTAAAGTGCTTCCATCTCGGCATTGCCGCTGGCGGTACGTGCGTTATCAACAATAGCCTTCATATTTGCCTTGAAATCAGCGGCGGTTCTGTCAGCCGAACGGTCATTAACACCAAAGCCAACCATAATAAGGTCGGGTACAACCTGATTGCCGTTTTCATCGGTCCAAAGGGCTAAACGCTCTGCGATTTCATTAGCACCCCAAGGTGAAGATTTACCGCCCAAAGCAAGATTTTTGAAGCTAACCTGACCGGGATAAAGCTCATCAAGCTTTGCTAAAATCATATCATAGAAAGGCGGTGCATAAGGTGCAACGTTCATTGTATAAGTGGCAAGATTATTGTTTACATCATAAATCGGATGGTTAAGTCCGCTGGAGCTCCAACCGCCTGAAATAGAGTCGCCGTAGAGCACGATGTTTACCTTTTCGCCATTTTCAAGCTTTGCAAGGGTGTTGTTAAGGGCTGCACGCTGAGATTCGGGAGCGGCAGGCTGATAACCGTCAGCAAAGGTTGTGCTGTGCTTGTAGGTAACGGCAATAGCGGTTTTTGCGTGGGTAATATCACCAATGGATTTAAGCCATGTATCTTCGCTACCTCTAAGGAGGAAAGCATTTTCATCGGGCTCAACGTTAGTAGTAAGCTCGCTGGCGTAAACGGGAATACGGCTACCCTCTAAACGTCTGATTTGACCATCATCGGTTATTTCAAAGTCAACATCCTTAATGTAGGTGGTGCCTAAACCGTAAGAACGGAGAGAAATAACCTCATCTACAGGGTAAAGGAGCTTAACGGTATCTTTACCGGTTAAGAACATAGCCGTTTCGTGGTAAACTGTGTCACCCTCCCAGATGTTTTCTAAATAAATATCGGCATTATATTTGGTTAAATCTCTACCCTCGTAATCCTTGCCGTGGGCGGGCTTGCCCTCATCGGCGGCACCACAGTCGATTGCTATTTCTGTATCGCCTGTAGGAACAAAGGAATATACGCCGTTTCCATCGGGAGTAAGAAGAGTATCATTTACCGAAACAACGGGAGTGGTTCCGGGCTCAGAAATAACCTTAAAATAATACTCCTGATCTTTAATTACATATTTATCAAGGCTACCATTCACCGGTTCTATTGTGGCAACGTTTGTTGCATTTAAAGAAAGTTCAAATTTTTCTGCAGGTGTAATCATAATATCATCCAAATATAATTGAGTATTGTTTTCATCGCTTGTGGATACACTTTCATCGGCATTAGCTACCCTGAAAATGAAGCCAAATTCAGCATTTTGAGGTACTGTTTCACCGGTTTTAAAAAGGAAGCCTGTTTTACTCCAAGTAGCTGTAGCAAAGCCTGTAGCATTAATACTATTGGTAGAGCCTGTAGCCATAGCAACCATATTTGTGTTATTGGCATCGGGAACAAACAATCCATAGTTAAGGTCGTTTATATATGTTCCCTGAACCTTGGTGGTGTAAAGCCAATCGAAGCCTATATAATATTCGGTGTTGGGTGCTAAATTAACCTTGGTGGTAACAAGCTGCCAAGGGGGATTCATTTTAGCAGACATTTTACCTGTTTTGCTGTATGTACTGCTGGCATAAAAATGTCCCCAACTGGTTGTATAAGAAGAAAGAGGAACTACCTTACTTCCGTTATGAACCGTCCATGCCTGCTCTTCAAAATTAGCAGAATCATAAATCTTATAATTATTTGTGTAGCTTTCAAAGCCCGATTCATCAATAAGATTTTGGGTTGCAAACCTAGCATTATAATACTGCCCCCATGCTTCGGGAGTTACGGTAGCATCGGTAGTGATAAGATTTCCGTCTTTATCATACCAACCGTCAAAGGTTGCATTTTTATAGGGGTTAGCGGTGTACGAATCATCGTTTTTGGTTAAATAACCACCCCTTACATTGTTTTCGTTCGCTTCAACAAACACAGATGTAGGCTCTTCTGAATCGTCGCCGAATTCATCGCCGAAATCCATATCTACATCCTGATCGTATTCTATGGCATAAGCCGTAAATGCTGAACTTATTACCAAAAGAACACAAAGCAAAACCGATAAAAGTTTTTTCATTATAAACATACCTCCTATATTTTACTATCTTATATAATTATACTTTTAAAGCTAAAGGTTTTCAATATGCAAAATGATGTATTTTTAGCATCATTTTTGCTGTTTTAAACAAAAAGAAAAGGGTGCATAAAACACCCTTTTTAAAATCTATTATTTAATTTTGTTTTTAACATCAAATTTTTGCAGTACGCCGGCAAAAATATAATAAAGCACAGCACTGCCAACAATCTGCACAACATTTCCCCAAACAGAAACAAGCGGAGAAATCCAATTGCCAAAAATCAAGGCTTCTGCCACATAATAGCCGCCTACAGTAACTAAAAGGGCAAAAAATGGTGCGATTATGTTACGCACGCCCAGCAATTTTTTTGATTTTGAGGTAAAGCAAAGAGCCACGATAATTTTAATTACTACGGTAAACGGAATCCACTCGGCACCGCCGCAGAACAAATCACCTAGTCCGCCACCTATTCCGGCCGCCGCTGCAGCATATGGTTGCGGCAGGAGAGAGGCCACCAAAAATATAAAAGCATCACCAAAGTGAAGATATGCTGAATTGGCACCTATTTTTATAGGTATGTGAAAAAACCACGCAATAAAAACTGCGATAAGTGCCGCAAAAAGCGAAGAAATAATCATATAATTAAGATGTTTTTTGTTCTTCATATAACCCACCCATTTATTATTTATTATAATAATATCACCTGTAAGCAACATATTCAAGCAGAATATTTTTAACTTTTAAGACCTATTTTTGTTAAATTCCTATAATTTGTTGACAATCAATTGTAAACTATGTTATATTATTATAATAAGGTAATTATGCCTTGCGATTAAAAATCAACTCTCCCGAAAGGATTTTAAATATGGATTGGACTGAAATTAAAATAAAGGTGCCCACCGAAGCTACCGATGAAGCGGCGGCCATAGCCAATATGACCGTTTCTCATGGTATTTATATTGAGGATTATTCTGATTTAGAGCAGGGTGCAATGGAAATCGCCCATATAGATTTGATTGATGAAGAGCTTGTAAAAAGCGACCGTACCCACTCGATAATTCATATTTATCTTTCAAAAGAGGTTAATCCTACCGAAAGCATAGAGTACATAACCGAACGTTTAACCGCTCTTGGAATTGAGCACGAGCTCGGTGAAATAGATATTTCTGAGGAAGAATGGGAGAATAACTGGAAGCAGTTTTTTAAATGCACCGAAATCGGCGAAAGGCTTTGTATTCGTCCCAGTTGGGAGGAGTACGATAATAAAAACGGTAGAGTTGTGCTCAATCTCGACCCCGGTGCCGCCTTTGGTACCGGCACACACGCAACCACATCTATGTGCCTTGAGGCTCTTGAAAAGCTCGTTACGTCCGACGTTACTGTCCTTGATATCGGTTCGGGCAGCGGTATTCTTTCCATAGCCGCAATTTTGCTTGGTGCAAAGGATGTTGTAGGCGTTGATATTGACCCCGTTGCGGTAAAGGTAGCAAAGGAGAATGCCGCCCTTAACGGAATTGAAAAAAAGGCAAAGTACATTCTCGGCAATTTAGATGATGAAATAACCGAAACCTATGACATTGTTGTGGCAAACATTGTGGCAGACGCAATTATAGCCCTTGCAGATTCTGCAAGAAAGCATATGAATAAAAACGGATACTTCCTCTGCTCGGGAATAATTGACATAAGAGCCGATGAAGTTGAGGCCGCCCTCAAAGAACGCGGTTATACCATCATAGAAAAAATGACCACCAACAATTGGGTAGCATTTTTAGCAAAATAGGGAGTAAACAATGATAGAATTTGATGAACAAAGGTTAAAGCTGGAAGGCTTTAGAGAAGAAGTAACCGCCTTGGAGGAGGCTCTTGGCCTTGAACAATTGGGCAAGGAAATTGAAGAGCTTGAAAACAGAACTACAGTCCCCGGATTTTGGGACGACCAGACTACCTCGGGCGATATTTTAAAACAGATAAGCACAAAAAAAGGCAAGGTAGAAATGGCAACCGAAATCCGCAGTCAGTTTGAAGACTTGCTGACCCTTATAGAGCTTGCGAATGAGGAAGAAGACCTTTCTCTTTTAGAGGAAATAGTGCAAGGTGTTACCGAATTTGAAAGCAAGCTTTCGGCTGCAACCCTTTCCACCCTGCTCACCGGTGAATATGACGGCAAAAACGCTCTGCTTACCTTCCACGCAGGTGCAGGCGGCACCGAAGCTCAGGATTGGAACGAAATGCTGGTGCGAATGTACACCCGTTGGGGTGAAGCTCACGGCTTTAAGGTTAAAATGCTGGACTTTTTAGATGGTGAAGAGGCCGGACTTAAAAGTGCGGTTTTACAGGTTGAGGGTGAAAATGCCTATGGCTACCTTAAGGGCGAAACAGGGGTTCACCGACTTGTTAGAATATCCCCATTCGATTCATCGGGACGCAGACATACCTCCTTTGCATCTTTAGAGGTTATGCCCGAAATTGATGATGATGTGGAAATAGATATTCGTCCCGAGGATTTAAAGGTTGATACCTACCGTTCGGGAGGAGCCGGCGGTCAGCACGTTAACAAAACCGAATCGGCTGTACGCATAACCCACATTCCAAGCGGCATTATTGTTGCCTGCCAGAACGAACGCAGTCAGCACCAAAACCGTGAGGTTGCAATGAAAATGCTTAAATCCAAGCTTGTTGAAATAAAAGAGCGTGAGCACCTTGATAAAATTGAGGATATAAAGGGTGTTCAGAAAGAAATCGCTTGGGGCTCGCAAATACGCTCCTATGTATTTATGCCATACACCCTTGCCAAGGACCACCGCACCAACTTTGAAAACGGTAATATAAACGCTGTTATGGACGGCGATTTAGACGGATTTATAAACGCATATCTCAAGGCTCTCTCCTTGGGCGAAATTTAACAGAGGTGAACACCATTGAAACATCTTAAAATATTTATATTTGCAGCTTTTGCCCTTGTTTCCGGGGTAACCTTGCGCACCATTCAGCTTTTGTTTTTAACCGATTCAAAAACCGGATTTTACAAAAACGGAATGGAGGGACTGGGAACCACCCTTATGGTTATACTGATAAGCGTAATTGCCATTGCTTCTCTCTTGGTTTTTCTTTTTAACAAAAATGAGGTTTCTGTTAAACCGTCATCTTCTGCTCTTTTGGGCTGTGCCGCCCTTTTTGCAGGAATTGCTAATCTGGTTGAACCGTTTTTAAATAAGGTATCTTTTTCAACCGTTCCCCCATTTCTTTTAGGACTAAGACTTATTATGATTTTAGCCTCGGGTGCTGTGCTTTTCTGGTTTGGTATTGCCATACTGTTTGGTAAGAATATGCGCCCTGCACTGAGCATCATACTTATTGTGGCTTATGTTGTAAGGCTTATGTCATCCTTTATATGCTTTACAGGAATGTCCAATATATCTGAAAATGTTTATGATGTCTTGATGCTGATTTCCACCCTTGTGTTCTTTTTGTTTTTTGGAAAAGGTGTTTGCGGAATTTCAAAGTCAACCACAAATCGCAAGCTTATTGCGGTAGGAATTGCCGCTGTGCTTTTTACGGCAGTTTCCTCAATCCCCTGCCTTTTAGCCTATTTTGCAAGCAACTTTGAGTTGATTCACGTACCCACCGACAATCCCATTACAGGATTATTTATGGCCTTTTTCATTAGCGTTTACCTTGTGAATATTTGCAAAAACAAGGCAGAAAATTAAAAACGCTAAGTATTTAAATATGTAAAAAAGCAAAGATTATTAAATACCTTTGAATAGGAATGAAATGAAATAAAAATCTGCAATAAAAGTGTGAAAAAACCACTTTCGTTGCAGATTTTGTGTTTATATATAAATATATGTATCCGGCAGATAAATTGTAGTTAATGCACGGATTGAGGGTTGAATTGTAGGGAATGACCAATGTGTCATTCCGCAAAAAATACGGTAATTTGATTATTTTGTTACGGAACAACACGTTGGTTGTTCCCTACGTTGTTGCCCCAAAATTTGTTTGTTAAATTGTTATTTGACGTGCGGATTTCGGGTTTTACCGTAGTTAATTTTCGTAAAAAAGGAATTTCACTTTTATTAAAAAATATGGTGTCAATACAAAAAATCAATGTTTAAAATTCAAAGATTGCGTTAATTCTTAGGGATGTCGTGGCTAATTCCCCTCATAGGGGAAATGCCACAAGGTGGCAAAGGGGTTTGGGCGAAGCCGTACCGCCATCCCCTACACGTTTGAAATTCCATTCGGAATTTCAAACTACAATTTATCGCACATTTTTTTATACCTATTCTTTTCCCTCGCCGAGTATGGCACCGTAATTCCATACTAAAAGCCGCCACCTTTTGCCATCAAACTCTAAAACATTTATGGCACAATTAGGGCAATGAACTGCATCCCTGTCAAACACGGCAGATAAAATATTGCAGGTGATAATTTGAATAATTGCGGCGTGACAAAATGCCGCAACATTCTCATATTGTTTTGTTTCAAGCTCCTTTAAAAATTCCTTAAAACGCTTCACGGCATCATCAAAATTTTCTCCGCCATAGGGTGAATAATCAAAATTATAGCGATTTTTTTGAAGCTCTATGTAAAACTCATCGTTATCGCCCTTAGGCTCATAATACGGCTGTGACTCCAAGCTGCCTATTGCAATTTCACGAATATTTTTGGTTATAATAGGTTTTACCCCCGGCATTGCCAGTTCACAGGTTTCCATTGCTCTTGAAAGGTCACTTGAATAAACCGCATCAAAGTCGATTTTCTCAAGTATCGGTCGGATTGCTATAGCCTGCTCACGACCGAGCTTTGTTAGCTTTGGATTGCATTGACCGGAATACCGCCTGTTTAGGTTGTTTTCGCTCTCTCCGTGTCGAATTAAAAATAATTTCATTGTAGTCACCTTTTGAATATTTAATTAAGTAGAACAAAAAATATGTGTTTCAAAACCTGGTTCAAGTTTAAGTGCTTTGGCTAAGCAGATAGTGAAGTGTTTTTTCGGGATTTTCTAAAAAGCTTTTTGTTACTTTATAATGCTCGGTATCATTATATGACACCTCTTTTACCCCACTTTCAGAAAACTCCAGAATTTGAGCGTTTGGAAATGCCATTAAAATCGGTGAATGGGTTGCTATTATAAACTGAGAATCTTTGTTCACAAGGGTGTTTATTTCGGCCATAAGGGTTAAAAGTCGCATTGGAGATAAAGCCGCCTCCGGCTCATCTAAAATATAAAGACCATTGCCGAAAAATCGGTTTTGAACTATTGCCAGAAAGCTCTCCCCGTGGGATTGATTATGCAAAGAAACTCCGCCATACCCCTCGATTATCTGTGGGTCAAAAGAGGGCTCTTTATCCATATCATCAATATTCGTTGCGACGTTGTAAAGGCTCTCGGCACGAAGAAAAAAGCCATCCTTGGCGAAGGCTCGCTTGCCAATTTCAATATGCTTAAACAGCTCCGAATGGGTATCATTGGTGGTAAAGGTGAAATTTTGCGAGCCACCCTCGGCGTTAAAACCGTATGCCACTGCAATGGCCTCAAGCAGGGTGGATTTGCCGGTACCGTTTTCGCCCACAAAAAAGGTTACATTGGAGTTGAATGTGAGCCCGCCCGTTTTTGACAGATATTTAATTATGGGTAGATTATTTAAATAAGAATTTTTGCTCAGTTTATTATCAAAGATTATTTCAGACAAATATTTAGCTTTAGTCACATTTCCACCCCTTTTTATAGCATCATAACACATACTGCAAAGCAAATTTTGAAAATATATCTTCCGAACAAATAAATTGTAGTTTGAACGCTAAGCGTTCTTTTATTCCGAATAGGTTTTTTATAGGATTAGACTCATTCCGCGGCCGAAAGGCACAGATAAATTGGAGTTTACTGAGCTGAGTTATACAGGTGTTCCTACTTCAATTAAGTTACCATCTAAATCGTAAAATCTGACCACCTTTTGTCCCCAGCTGTGTGTCATCAGGCGATTGACATATTCAATTTCAGGGTAAAGTGTTTCAAGACGCTCTACAAATTGATCTATGTTGGGCTCTTCAAAATACAACTCAGATTGATTACTGTTTGGAATTACACTTCTTTTTATGAATTGTTCCCAGTATCCCAATTCCTGCAAATATATATTATTCGTCAATTCCATATTCCCATCGTTGTCTTGAAGTAGATGAAATCCAAACATATCACTATAGAACTTTAACGCACGGTTACAATCTTTAACAACAATAAGCGTTCCTTTGTATTTCATATACGTTCTCCCCTACAAATTCTTATTTATCGAACTGATTATATCACACAATCATCGCTTTTTCAACGCAATATTGTTTTTACATATAGTTAAAGTCCTCCCTGTTTCCGCCACCGGCGGCGGTCGAGCGTGTGCCCTGGAAACCCGTCGGTCGTTGGTTCAAAGCACTTTTCTCATAACAAGAAAAACTCGCCACACCTTATGGTGTACCGAGTTTTTTTGGTACGTCGCACCGATTTAGATATCGGTGTGACGCAATTCGATAAATTGTAGTTTATAATACCGTGTAACTCGCATCGGATAATTTATTCATTGCTCTCTTATAGTGTTA
>JAFQKE010000008.1 GCA_017397065.1 Clostridia bacterium | reverse complement strand
TTTAGAATATAGGAATTAAGGGAAAACATTAAAACCTTTAGACCAAGTGTTAACGCCACTCCCGTTATATACCATTTCCTCTATTTTTTCATATTTTTCAAACTGTTCGTTTGATGTGTTTTGAGAATATTGAGCAAATACAATAGTGATTTTGCTTGAGAAATCGATGACTATAAAACTATTGTTGTTTTTTAGATTTATAATCCTGTTATTAGTTGTTTCACCTTTGAAAATTATATCATCAGTTAAGGTGTTAATGCTTTCTTTGGATAATATTTTATAATGCGGTCGGCGCCCGCGCAAATAGTGTCGCAAAATCGTGCATAATCATCAATTGTTGCCACAATGAATTTATCGGTATCCGAAGAGAACGAGGCTGATTTCATTTTTAATGGCTTAATAACGCTTTTTAGAATATAATCATTGAATGTTTCCTCTAAACAATTTTCAATTATCTTTTTCATATTTGTAAAGTTATATATTTTGTCTTCTGTATCTGCATAAAAGAAAAAATGCATAAAATCACTTATAGTAATGTCAGGACAATCAATTGATAAAAGTTCTGATACTTTATCACATAGCGAAATCTTTTTATCCTGAATTTGTTTCATTAAAGCCACGCAGCATATTAATCTTCCAATGGAATTAATGCTATACAAGTTTTTGGTAAAAGGTCTTGTATTTTTCTTGCTACTATATACATTGATGTGGTTATAATAAACGCTGAGATTAAAATTGAGTATGCTATCTTCCTTTGCATATAAGCGCATATATTTATGTAGTTGTGAGAAATCCATAATTTAAATCCTTTTTATTATAATTAATATTTTTTGGTAAGAAGAGAGTGTTCCGTTTCTTGTATTGATCTTAAAGCATCTTTAGAACGGCTGTATACAATATAAAAATATAATGTGTCAATTATTGCAAGTTGCGCAATTCTTGAATTTAGTGCAAGTATGTTATATCGCGTTTCTTCGGATGCAGTAGAAAGAACGATATCACTTTGCCTTAAAATAGGCGATTTACCGCTGTTGGTTATAGCAATTGTTGTTGCGTTATGTTCTTTTGCTATTTTCAGGGCTTCAACAACATCCTTTGATGAGCCCGAGTGCGAAATTCCTATTGCAACATCGTTTTCTTTTAGGTGCGATGCTGCAATAACCTGCATATGATTGTCTGTATAAGAAATAGCATTAAGTCCTGCACGCATAAATTTATGACTTGCATCAATAGCAATTGCAGATGAGTTTCCAAGACCGAATATCACAATTTTATTGGCTTTGCAGATTTTTTCGGCTGCTTCACCTAGCAAATTTTCTTTTAACGAGCTTTTGGTTTTTTCTAAAGAGAGATAAATGTCGTTACACACTTTTTGATAAATTTCGAATGCGGAATCGCTTTCTGTAATGTGGTTACTTGCAGGCGAACCGCCGTTTTCAGATGCCAGAGAAAACTTCAATTCCTGAAAACCATTGAGCCGCAGTCTTTTTGCAAATCTTACTATTGTTGCTTCTCCACATTCGCATTGTTCTGCAAGTTCTACTATCGATAAAGAAATGATTTTTCCCGGATTTTCAAAAATCCAGTCTGCAATTCTTTTCTCGGCCTTTCCCATTTTATCATATAGTAACTTTATTTGTAATGAAATTCTATCCATTTTGTACCTCTTTTGAAATGATTTTCTTGTTTTTATTATACACGATTTAAAAAAGTATGTCAAATTGAAAAAAATTTCATTTTATACTTGAAAATATTTTCATATTATGATACAATATTCAAGCAAATAATTACAAAAAACGGAAATATTTTCAAGGAGAGATCAAAGTGTTAGATTACAAAGTGAAAATTGGACTTATTCCTATGCGTCGTAATACAACGGATAGACCAAAAGGAACTTTTCTTACGTGGTATTCGGCCGAACAGCGAGGCGAAAGATTTGTAAAATATATAGAGGATAATTTTACAAACGAAAATGTCTCATTTGTTGATTCAAAAGGACTTGGGCACAAAGACCTTATTTTTGATGATGCATCTGCTGCAGATATCATAAACCGCTTTAAAGATAGCGATGTTGATGCAGTGTTTATTATAAACTGTAACTTCGGAAACGAAGAAGCGGCGGCAGACATTGCGGCGGCTATTGGCAAGCCTGTGCTTTTGTGGGCGCCCCTTGATGATGAATATTATGTGGATGGTATGCGTCCTACAGATTCGCAGTGCGGACTTTTTGGTGTTTCGCGTCAGTTTCAACGGTATCATATTCCTTTTTCCCACCTACCTTGTTGCCGAGTGGAAAGCGATGAATTTAAAACGGGGCTTGAAAGCTTTATCAGGGTTGTATGTATGGTTAAAAACTTTAAGGGTATGCGTATTGGTCAGGTCGGTGCGCGCCCTGCTCCATTCTTCTCTGTTATTTGGAACGAAGGGGAGCTTATGGAAAAATTCGGTGTGAGAATAGTTCCCATAAACTTTGCTGTTATTGAGCAGAGAATGAAAACAGCGCCCGCGCTTTATGCCAATGAAATTGCAGAATATGAGCAGTATTTTCTTTTGAATTATGAGCTTGACGATTTAACCCCAAACTATTTAAAACGAATGGCTACAATGGTGGCTATGTATAAGCACTTGTTTGAGGAGTTTAATCTGGATATTATCTCGGCAGAATGTTGGACAGCAACCCCCATTATGTTTGATGGACTTGCCCCTTGCGCTTTGTACGGTCTTTTAAATGAAATGGGTTATATGGTGGCTTGCGAAAGTGATATGCACTGCGCGCTTACAATGGCACTGCTTAAATGCGCAAGCTTAGGTGAGGGTAAGCCTTTGTTTGGTGAATTTACAGTCCGTCATCCCGAAAACAAAAACGCCGAGCTTTTGTGGCATTGCGGTCCCTTCCCTGTAAGTGAAAAGGCAGAGGGTACAAAGGCAAGGCTTGTAAATCAACGCGCCTGGCTTCGCGCCAAGGACGGTACCTACACAGTTGCCCGTATTGATCAGGAAAGCGGAGATTATATGATTTTGCCCCTTGTTTGCCACACCACCGAAGGTCCACAGACTCACGGAACCTACCTTTGGGGCGAGTTTGAGGATTTACAAGCTATAGAGGATAGAATTATAGAGGGTCCATACATACACCATTTTGTGGAAATAATGGGCGATTACAGAAAAGAAATTAAAGAGTTTTGCAAATACTTCAAAAACCTTAAGGTTGATGAAAGTGTAAAATAAAAAATGAAGGAGTTAAAAAAATGCAGTATCAGATGAACGAATTTTTATTCGCAATGATTTTAACCGAGCTGGAGGATGCAGTTGGTAAAGAAAACTGCTCCACCAGAGCTATCGACAAGGTAACCCACAGCGTTGACTATTATTGGCTGTCAAGAATGTGGGCAGATAGAGGTTGCCGTATGCCCGAGGCAGATTTTGTTGTTTGCCCCGAAAACGCAGAAGAGGTTTCTAAGGTTGTTAAAATCGCTAATTACTATAAAATCCCCGTAACTACCTGGGGTGCAGGCGGCGGTACACAGGGCGGCGCTATTCCTGTTTGCGGCGGTATTGTGCTGGATACCAAAAGAATGAATAAAATTTATGAAGTTAATACCGAGGGTATGTATATTGAGTGCGGCACAGGTGCCATTTATAAGCATATTGAATGGGCGGCAAACGAGGTTGGTAAGGCAACAATGCACTATCCCTCATCTCTTACCTGCTCAACAGTAGGTGGATTTTTGGCTCACCGCGGTATTGGCGTTGTTTCTACCAAATACGGCAAAATTGATGATATGGTGCTTAAAATGGAGGTTGTTCTCCCCAACGGTGATATTATTGAAACTTGCTCTGCACCAAAGCACGCCGCAGGTCCCGACCTTAATCAGATTTTCATAGGCTCTGAGGGTACTTTAGGTATCATCACAAAGGCTCAGATTCGTATTTTTGATCAGCCTGAGGAAAGACGCTTCAGAGGCTTCTTGTTCCAGGATATGCACGGTGCTTTTGAAGCATCCCGTGAGCTTTTACAAAAATTCAAGCCATCTGTTATGCGCCTTTATGATGAGGCTGAAACCGCTTCACTTATAAAGAAAATCGTAGGTGTGGAGCGCAAGGGCGCTTTTATGAACATAGCCTATGAGGGTGTTAAAGAAATGGTAGAGGTAGAGGAGAAAATTCTTCTTGAAACCTTTAAAAAATACGGTGCCGAGGATTTAGGCTCGGAATATGGCGAAAAATGGTGGAAGGAAAAAATCACCTTCTTCTATCCCGGTCATATGATGGATATTCCTCAGATGTTCGGTACAATGGATACAATAGCTCCCTACGGCAAGATTGAAGAAATCTACTGGGCAATGAAGGAAGCTATTGAAACCAACTTCCCACAGGCTAAATTCATTGCTCACTTCTCGCACTGGTATGAGTGGGGCTCAATGATTTACGACCGCTTTATTGTTGAGGGCAAGGATGTTCCCGAGGATCCCGTTGAGGCACTCCGTTTACATCAGGAAATTTGGACCTGCGGTGTTCGTGCCGCTTTAGCTCACGGTGGTGTTGTAAATGACCATCACGGCGTTGGTATTAAGCTCGGTCGCCTTATGAAGGAGCAGTACGGTCCTGCAATGCAGGTATTTGAAGCACTTAAAAAGAGTCTTGACCCCAACGGAATTATGAATCCGTTCAAGCTAGGTCTTTAATAGGGAGGTAAGTTACTATGATAATGTCAGAAAAATCTAAACAGCATGTTGATTCCTGCCGCTTTTGCTGGATGTGTCACCATATTTGTCCTATAGGCAACGCAACCGGTCAGGAAAGAAATACAGCAAGAGCAAGAGCACTTGGTATTTCCCTTGTAAACCGTGAGGCAATTGACCTTTCGGAGATTATGGATAATATTTTTGAATGCTGCACCTGCGGTGCTTGTGTACACGATTGTGTTACCGGTTGGGACCCCGTAATGTTCACCAAGGAAACCCGACTTCAAGCCGCTTTAGAGGGCAAGCTTCCCGATTATATTATGACCCTTGTTTCAAACTGCTTAGAAACGGGCAATGCTTACGGCAAAACCGAAACCTGCGAAAAATTAACCGAGGCTATAAAGGCTCATTCAAATAAAAAAGATACTCTGCTTTTACTTGGTGTTGACGCTAAGTTTATGGCATGCGAGCAGGCTTTAAAGGCTACTATGGTGCTGGACAAAGCAGGCGTGGATTTTACAGTTCTTGAAAATGAGCCTGCAAGCGGTGTACAGCTTGATTTCCTTATTGGCGCCGCAAACGAAACCAAACAGCAAATGGCTGACTTAGCAAAGGCTCTTAATGAGTTTAAAACCGTTGTGGTTTATGACCCCAACGATGCAAAGGCAATTAAACAGCTCTATAAAGAATACGGCATAGAGGTTTCGGCTAGTGTTGTTACATATACCTCCTTTGTTGCAGGTCTTATAAGGGAAGGTAAATTAGAGGCTAAAAACAGCGGTAAATCCGTTGTATTCCAAGACCCCTATCAGCTTTCCCGTGACCTTGAGGAAACCGAAGAAGCAAGAGAGATTATTATGTCCTACGCTGTGCTTGGCGAAATGCTTCTCAACCGCAAGGAAACCGTTTGGGCAGGTAATATTCTTATGGCGCAGTATATGCCCGAAATCATTAAAAAGGTTGCAAAGCGCAGAATTTTCAACGCAACAAGCGTTGGCGCAAAGACAATTGTTACCGCATCAGTTTCGGAATATGTATCCCTTAAAGCGGTGGCTGAGGAAACCGAAATTCTGTCATTGGAAGATTTAATTCTGGGGGAATAAAAAATGCTAGTTAATTTACAAACCGTAATCGGTATGGCGGAAAAAGGCGGATACTGTATTCCTGCATTTAATGTTTATAACACCGAAACCATTATGGGTGTTATTGATGCCGCTGAGGAGGCAAAGGCTCCCGTTATTATTCAGGTTTACCCCAGACTTTTAAATGAGGAGGTTGGATTTTACATCTGCCCCTCCATCGTTGCGGCGGCAAACCGTGCAAGTGTTCCCATTTGTTTTCACCTTGACCACGGTCCATCCGAGTGGGAGGTAACCCGCGCACTGCGTTGGGGATGCACCGGTATTATGCTGGATGGCTCGGTTTATCCCTTAGAGAAAAACATTGCTGAAACTAAAAAAATCGTTGATATGTGCAAGTCTATTGATGTAGGCATTGAGGGTGAAATTGGTCATGTTGGTAGCGTTAATGATGATGCTATGGATGAATTTACCGACCCCGATGAAGCCGCAAAATTTGTTAAGGAAACGGGTGTTACCTGCCTTGCTGTGCTTATTGGTAATGCTCACGGTCATTACAAAAAAACTCCCTGCCTTGATATTGAAAGGGTAAAGGCAATCCGCAAGGCAACAGGCGGTATTCCCCTTGTTCTTCACGGCGGTTCAGGTATTCCCGATGAGCAGGTAAAGGCGGCAATAAAGGCGGGTGTTCGTAAAATGAACATCGGTACCGATGTTTGCTGTGCCTTTGCAGACGGCACAAAGGAAACCTTGGATGATCCCAATCGCAGTTTGGCAATTGATTTATTTATGAAGAAGCCTATTGAAACAGTTGAAAAATTAGCGCTTGAAAAAATTCACCTTGTAGGCGCAAACGGAAAGGCTTAAAATTATGGCAAGAATAGTAGGAATCGGCGCTAATGTTTTTGATACCCTTTACACCGTACCCTCCTTCCCCAAGGAGGATACCAAAATGCGGGCGTTTTCCTCAAAAACTGCAGGCGGCGGACCTGTTGCAACGGGACTTGTTGCGGCAAGTAAGTTGGGTGTAGATACGGCATATATCGGAGTTTTATCGGACGATAACGGCGGCAGATTTTTAAAAGAGGATTTTATAAAATACGGCGTTGATGTAGGTTTTACAGAAGTAAAATCAGGCTACCGCTCCTTTGCATCGGTGTTATGGCTCGCAGAGGATACCACCACTCGCACCTGCGTTTTTGATAAGGGTGATTTGCCACCGTTAGAGCTTAATGATGAGCAAAAAAACGCCGTAAAAAATGCCGAAATTTTAATGGTGGACGGCAATGAGATGGATGCCGCGGTAGAAGCGGCAAAAATCGCAAAGCAAAACGGTACAAGGGTGCTTTATGACTGTGGCGGACTTTATGAAGGGGTAGAAAGGCTTTTAAAGCATACCGATATTATGATTCCGTCCGAGGAATTTGCTCTTGGTCACACAGGCGCAAAAACCGTAGAGGATGCCGCCAAAAAGCTATATGAAACCTATAATCCCGAGGTTGTTGTTATAACCAGAGGTAAAAAAGGCGGCATACTTTTTAACGGTGAAAATTTTATAGAATATCCCATTTATCCCGCCAAGGTTGTAGATTCCAACGGCTCGGGCGATGTGTTCCACGGTGCTTTTGCGGCGGCAATAATCAAGGGCTATGACTTTGAAAAATGCTGTCATTTTTCCAGCGCTGTATCGGCAATAAAATGTATGGGCGTGGGTGCCAGAGAAAGCGTACCCGATTTTGAAACAGTAAAAAAATACCTAAAGGAGAATGGTTATGAACTTTAAAAAAACTTATACTCCCAAAAACGGATATACACCCATCTGCAAAATAGGTGAGTGTAGTCTTAAAAAATTGGAATTTGGAATTATTGAGCTTGAAAAGGGCGAAAAAATCCCCTTTAATACCGAGGATAAAGAGTTCGCATTTATTATGTTGGAGGGTCACTGCAATGTTTTTGTAAACGGTGAGGTTTATGAAAATGTTGGTAATCGTGCAAATGTTTTTGAAAATCGCAAGGCAGAAAGCTTTTATATGCCTCGTGAACAGGAGCTTGAAATTGAGGCTATTGACCACATTAAAATAGCCGTTTGCGGTACTCCCGTAGCCGAAAAGACCGAGCCTCAGGTGCTTCGCGCAGAGCATACTGTGTTAAAGGTTTTGGGCGAACAGCCTTATCAAAGGGAAACCAGCTTTGTTATTGACGGTAATTCCAATGCCAAAATTCTTACAATTGGTGAATGTTATTGCACCGAGGGTAACTGGGCAGGCTTTCCGCCCCATAAGCACGATGAGGACAATATGCCTACCGAGTGCATAGCAGAGGAGATTTATTACTTCCTTTTTGACCCAAAACAGGGCTTTGCCGTTCAGTGCCTTTATACTGCTGACGGCGAAATCGACGAGGCATACAGAGTAAAAAATGATGAGCTTGTGGAGTTCCCCTACGGTTATCATACAACCGTTTCAACCCCCGGCTATCAAACCTATTTCTTATGGCTTATGGCGGGCGATTATCAGGGCTTTAACAGAAGCTCTGACCCTGAACACGCTTGGATAGAAAATAAATAAACCGGTTCAAACAGAGATGTAGATAATAATGCATCTCTGTTTGGCATATAAATGGAGATAATTTTTATGGTATTTTCCTTTAAAGAAAACCGTGTAAGACGAGCCTACTTGGGTGGCGCTCAGATTGATAAATTTGTGGGCAATGAGGTTGCCCAAAACGGAAACAGGCCGGAGGATTGGTTGGCTTCTGTTGTAACCGCATTTAATCCCGATTATGAGCCTATCCCGAATGAGGGACTAAGTATTCTTGAAAACGGTGAGGTTTTTAAAAGCATAATAGATAAAAACCCTGAGGCGGTTTTTGGTAAAAGGCTAACTAATAAGTACGGCGGAAAATCCTCTATACTGGTTAAGCTTTTGGATTCTGCCGAGCGGCTGGTTATTCAGTGCCATCCTACGGTGGATTTTGCAATGGAGCATTTTGCCTCCCCCTTTGGCAAAACAGAGTGTTGGTACTTTTTAGATACAACCCCCGAAGCCTCGGTTTACTTAGGCTTTAAGGAGGGTATAACAGAAGAAAAATGGAAAGCTTTATTTGAAAATCAAGATGTGGAGGGTATGCTCAACTCGCTGCACCGTTTCCCCGTTAAAAAGGGGGATTTATGGTTTGTAGACGGCGGTGTACCACACGCAATCGGCGAGGGCTGCTTTATGATTGAACTGCAAGAGCCAAGCGATTTAATGGTAATTCCCGAAAGAGTAACCCCTTCGGGCAGAACCCTTTCGGATGCCAAGCTTCACGGCGGCTTAGGCTGGGACAAGATGTTCGACTGCTTTATATATAATGGCTTAACCGAGGAAGAAACCCGAAAACTCTATTATAGAAAATCGCTCTTTGAAAACAACACCCTTTCAAAAGTGGTGGATGATTCTCTCACCAACAAATTTTCTCTTAGTAATTTAAGGGTAAGTGGGGAAGCAACTTTAAATTTAGGCGATATTTATTCGGTTTGTGTTGTAACAAGTGGTGAATGTGTGTTAAAATGTGAAGGTGAAGAGTTTAACTTTAAAAAGGGTCAAAGCTTTTTCATCGGTGCTGATAGCGGCGAGCTTAAATTTGAAGGCAATGCCGATATTGTTATGTGTTCGGCAGTTTAGAAAGGATTTTTAGTTTATGAAATATCTTTTGGGAATAGATTTCGGTGGTGGAGCCTCTAAGGCCACGCTTATTGATACAAACGGCAATATAATTGCAGAAAACACCGTTGAATATCCTACCCTTTACCCTGAGGCTAAAGCGTGTGAGCAAAATCCAAAGGACTGGATAAATGCGCTCTGCGATAACACAAATACTTTGCTTTCAAAAAGCGGTATAAATTCTTCTGATATTTTGGCTGTTGCCATAGATTCGGCAACTCACACCTCACTTGTGTGTGATAGTGAGTTTAAACCGCTTAGAAATGCAATTCATTGGACAGATTCCCGCTCCAAAAAGCAGGCGGATAAGCTGCGTGAAGAACTTGGCGACGAAATATTTAAAAAGAGCTTTCACAAGCCTGATACTATATGGACCTTGCCTCAGCTTATATGGTTAAAGGAAAATGAGCCTCAAATTTTTTCCAAAACAAAATACATTTTCTTTGAAAAAGACTACATAAGGTACTATTTAACAGGTGTTTATTGTACCGATTATATTGAGGCTGAGGGCAGTATGCTTTTTGACTGCAACAAAATGCAGTGGGATGAAGAGCTTTGTAAATTAGCGGGTATAACCATTGATATGTTACCCAAAATCGTCAGCCCTACCGATATTATAGGCGAGGTTACTTTGGATGCGGCTAAAGCCACAGGACTTAAAATCGGTACGCCCGTTATATGCGGCACTACCGATACCGTTATGGAGGTTTTTGCTTCGGGTGCGGTAAATAAGGGTGATGTTACTGTTAAGCTTGCAACGGCGGGCAGAATTTGCGTTATTACCGATAAACCATATCCGGACAGACATCTTGTAAACTATTCACACATAGCAAAGGGTCTTTGGTACCCGGGTACTGCCACAAAATCCTGCGCCGCCTCATACCGCTGGTACAGAGATACCTTTGGGGGCGATTATAAGGAACTAGATAGTGATGCCGCAAAGCTTCCCATAGGCTGTGAAGGGCTTATTTTTCACCCGTATTTAAATGGTGAGCTGACTCCATATGCCGACCCCACTCTTTGCGGTAGCTTTACAGGAGTTCGTGCAACTCATACAAAGGCTCATTTCACACGCGCTGTTTTAGAGGGTGTTGCATACTCGCTTCTTGACAGTAAGCTTTACCTTGATTCACTTAATATACCATATAACACTGTTGCTACTGCCATAGGCGGTGGCACTAAGGGTAAGCTTTGGCGACAGATGATTGCTGACGCTTTGGGAATAGCTCTGAAAACTACCGAGAGCAGTGATTCTTCCTTAGGCTCTGCTATGCTTGCAGGTATTGCGGTAGGTGTGTTTAAGGATGCCGAGGATGCAGTAGAAAAGTGCGTAAAAGAGGTTGATATTACATATCCAAACAGTGATAATACACCTGAATACCGCAAGGTTTTTGAAACCTATAAAAAGATACATGATGCTTTAGCACCCATTTATCAGGAGAGAGGCTAATGAAAATACTCGTTTGTATCCGTCAAGGGCTTGACGGTGAAATTAATCCCTTTGATGCTTCAGCCTATGAAGAAGCGTTAAAAATAAAGGGCGCAGAGGTCACTTTGCTTAGTATGGGTCCTCTTTCGGCTAAGGATTTTTTGCTAAGTCTTACCCGTTTGGGCGCCAAAAAAGCCATTTTGTTATCCGATAAAGCCTTTGCAGGAGCAGATACAATAGCTACCGCTTATACTTTGTCTCTTGCAGTTAAGAAGTTAAATCCTGACCTTATTTTCTGCGGCAGGCAGACACTTGTAGGAGATACTGCACAAACGGGACCAATGCTTTCGGTACTCGCGGGCACAAGCCTTATAACCAACGTTATGAGTATTGATGAAATTGGCGAAAGTATAACCTGTACTACCCGTGATAAGGGTACTGAAACCGTGTCCTTGCCCGCGCTTTTGACTATTGAGCGTATTAACAATTTACAACTTCCAAGTATAATGTCAAAACTTGGTGAGATTGAAGTATGGTACGCAGAAGATATAGGTGCCGATATAAGCAAATGCGGTCTTGTAGGCTCGTCTACAAGGGTTGTAAAAACCTTTGAGAACAAATCCGGAAAGAGAAAATGTAAATTTATTTCAAGTAAGGAATTACCGCAAGTTATAGCTGAGGCCTTAAAAAAGCAAAATGAAGATGTAGTTAAAATTGAATCAATTTCAGAGAAACTTGACAAGGTATTTATTGTAGGT
>JAFQKE010000007.1 GCA_017397065.1 Clostridia bacterium | reverse complement strand
ATTTCGGGAATCCAGCTCCACTCACCAGCCTCAACAGATGCCTTGTCAAAGTTGAAATGCAAGAAATTGTTGTAAGCTGCAAAAGAGGGATCGCCGTCATCAAGAGCAGCAGGGATAGCAATATGTACTCTAACATAGGCATCAGACGATCCGGTGTTCTTAACGAAAACATCCTTGTTAATGTCAAGACCAGGGAGAAGTTCAGAACCCTGTTCAAATTCCTCATTAAGTTCTACTTTAATGCCTTTCATTGTGAAAACATTGTCTGCGGTATCTTCAGCAGTAAAGTAAGCCAAAGATGCACCAGCGATTGCCATTACTGCAAGGCAAGCAACAAGGCAAATCGCAACAATTTTCTTTTTCATTTTGCGTTATTCCTTTCGTGATAGATTATTCAGCCCAAGGATTAGTAGGAAGTCCGGCATTTGTGAATGCTTCTTCAGCAGAATCAAATCCGGCAGCCTGAACTGCTTGAGCAAATACAGGAACAGTTACACCGTTTGCAAGGTCATAGTTGATGTCTTTGCCGTTAAGAGTGTAAACAACTTTACCCTCATCATTAACATAGTTATCAACATTCTTGTCGAGGTAGAAACCAGTAATAGCTGCACATTCGGTTGTTGCACCAGCAGTAAGAGCCTCGGTATAGGTAAAGCAATATGTGTTGTAGGCAACACCGTCAATGGTGATTTCTTCTACAAACTTCCATTCAATGTCTGCATAACCGGGATTGGTGTAACCGTCAACATACTGTTTATCAGGGCTGAAACGATTACCAACATTCCAGTGGATTACGCTCATTGCATCAGTAGAATTGTCGAGACCAGCAGGAACAGCAACGATTACACGAACATAAGCATCGCTCTTTCCGGTGTTCTTAACATTAACGATTTTATCAACATAGTTCTTTGCGGTAGGAAGGCCATAGCCGTCCTTTTCGCCCTGTGCGGATCCAACAATAGGCATAAGAGTTTTATCATCCTCAAAAGCCTCAAGTTCGCCGTTTTCATTTCTCTGTTGCTCAACAAGTTCAATCTGAACATTGCCAACCTCAAATACATTGTCTGCATCATCAGTATCGGTAAGATAAGCAAGAGAAGCACCAGCGATTGACATTACTGCGATTACTGCAACGAGGCAAATAGATAAAATTTTCTTTTTCATAATTCAAATGTCCTTTCGGTAAAAAATAATTACTTGTTGATTTCAGCCCATGCCAAAACTGCGGTATTAAAACCGTCTTTCTGTACTGCATAAGCAATAAAGGTAAGAGTAGGCTCACCAACAGTACCGTTTTTAATAGCTTCCATATCGGATTTTTCTACACTATCAAGAACAGTAACCTTATCGCCTTTAAGCACCTGATAAGAAGTGCCAGCCTTTGCTGTTGCAGCATCAACCTCACGGTAGTAAACACCAGCAACACCGTCAAGCTCGTTCCATCCATCAGCGATTGTGTAGTTAGCAAGGTAATCAGCGTAGTTATCAGATTTTTCAACCTTTACAAACAACCAACAAGCCTCGCTGTTTGCTTCAACTGTAACTTTCGGATCTTTCGTAATATCATTTCCAGGGATCATCTTTAAGTTGAGATTCTCAGACTCAGAAAGGTCTATGTTTATATCGCCATATGTAAAGGTATTAACAACAGGTTTAGTTTCAGCTTTTAACCAAGCAAGTGTACCCCCAATAGCAAAGCAGAGTACGAGAAGTAGAGCCGTAACCGCAATAGTAGCTTTCTTTTTCATAACCATTGCCTCCTTTCCTCATAATTTTTTGATAAATAAAGGCATTATGCCGTTATTTTTACTTAAACAAAGCCCATATCTCAGCGGGTGTTTTTTCAGATAAACCGTCTGCTTGAATAGCGTAAGCGGTGACGATAATCTTTGCATTCTTTGTAGCTGTATCATAATTATTCGGATTAGCTTTTTCTCCGAAGGTAAATGTATCGAAAACCTTCTTGTCTTCACCGGGTTTAACAATCTGCTTGGTTGAGTTTGTTTCGCCATCGGTAACACCGTAATAGCAGTACACATCTTGTGTTCCTTCGACGAGTACCCAACCATTATTGGCAATACCGTTAATTACGCCATCCGAGCCAAGATCATTTTGAATTTTTACAAACAAATAGCAATCTTCGCTGTTTGAATCCACGTGTATGGTAGGATCTTTCACATAAGTGTGGCTGGGAATGAGCTTATACTCATTTTCTTTAACCCGTTCGGCGTTCGCAATCTCATTGCCATAGCTATCAACCTTAGCCTCGTCAAGGGTTATCTCAACCTTACCGACAGTAAATGTGTTTTGTACTGAATCTTCCGAGGTGAGAAAAGCCATTGTTACAAACACAGTAGTAACAACGAGTAACACCGCGCATAGAGCCAATACCAATGCTTTTGTTTTTGTTCTCATAACAAAAACCTCCTTAAATATATTTGGGAGCCTTTCGGCGTTACCCCTGCGTAATATCCCCATCTGTTTCGGGAAATTGTTCGTCTTTCTTCTTATCCTTTTTGAATAAATCAGGCAGAAAGACAAGTATCAGCAAAACTGCTCCGGCTGCAATAGCGATATACATACCGGGTGGATGCTGAATATAGTAAGCAACATATCCTAGATACGGTATTTTGAAAACGGGAGTACCAATTAAGTTCTTAAAATGAACAGGCGCACCGTCCTCGGTTTTATTTGCATCACCTTTGGTATAGAAAAGTTGGTTTTCTTCATCAATCCGCACAACACGATGAGTTGACGGAGTTTCGCTCGGAAGAACATATGTAATAACATCGGCAACTTTAATTTCAGACGGATCAACTTCCTTAACATAAATAAGTGATCCCACAGGATATTCCGGCTCCATCGAACCTGAAATTACAGAGTAAACCTGAACCCCAAACAAACGCACACCTATTAAAAGAACTGCAAATATTACTACAAACACAACGACAGTCGTTGAAATAACATTCCAAACTTTTTTTAATGTATTCAGTGCTTTTTTCATATTTGCGGATCACTCTCCTTTGGTTTTCTAAAATACTGTTCAATCGAACGGTAAATAACACGAAACACATGCTCGGTGTAATTATCCTTTTTGGGCATCTCATCATTATGTACCATTACAGCGAAATCAAGCATTACATTTAATATGTGGTTAAGTATCATCCAGACGTCTGCCTCTTCCTTAAAGGCATGCTTGAATTTATTT
>JAFQKE010000006.1 GCA_017397065.1 Clostridia bacterium | reverse complement strand
TTCTTTGCAGATGATAATCTGGTTCTTATTTCCGCAACAGAAGACGAAAAAGGTTCAAACATAATTAAATCTATGTTAACACGTAAAGTGATTTACAATGCTAATCTCGTAAAAGAAATATTAGAACATTTTGAAATAGATAATAAAGGAAAAAAGTGCTTTACATTTAATGAAATTGAAGCAGTAGAAGGCATAGAAAATGCCGTTGCAGTTAAAATAAAATAACTTATATTATCTTAATTATAGCAACATATTTTTCGGTGTTGTTATAATCGCCAAAGAACAATAAGATGTCTTAATGACAAGTTCTTTCTTTAGAGTTTCTCTAAAGTTTCACCGAAAGGTGTGAGTTGCAATGCAACTTATTAAAATTTCGATTACAAAGCAAAGAGGAAAAAGTCCTTATATTGACTATTGTAATGATGAAATAAAGTGCTTACAGCAAAGCAATATCGCCGATAATGATTGGCTCGAATTTTTAAAGCCAATGGCTGATTATATAGCACAAGAATTATTTATTAAATGATGACGAAAACTACGGGCTTGGTGGCATAACTGCACCAAGCCCTCAACTACCGAAACATAAGGAAATATGAGCATATATTATAAAAGTGAAAGGAAAGTGATTTATATGCATTTTAATCAGAATGATATTAAACAGATATTAAATAATATGACAAGCAATTCACAGCAAAAAATAAAGGCTGTGGGATATTGTAGATTTAGTTCAGATAACCAACGTGATGAGTCAATTGAAGCACAGCAGAAAATTATAATTGAATATGCAGAAAAAAACAATTATGAAATTATTGGTTGGTATCTTGATAGAGCCTTTAGTGGCACAAACGCAAACCGTCCTGAATTTCAAAGGATGCTTGAAGATGTTTCGGATAAGTCTTGTCCATTTTCTGCTGTTTTGGTGCATAAAACAGACAGATTTAGCAGAAATGCCGCTGATGCAATAAAATACAAGGATGTTTTGCAGGATTTTGGAGTCGAGCTAATTTCAACAGTTGAAAAAATTGATAATTCGGCAAACGGCAGACTTTTATATGGAATAATGTCTAATATCAATGAATATTACAGTGCTAATTTAGGATTAGAGGTTATGAAAGGATTAAAGGTTAATGCAGCAAAGTGTTTGTGGAATGGTGGCATACCGCCGTTAGGATATGATGTTAAGGAACAAAAGTTGGTTATAAATGAAGCTGAAGCTATAATAGTTAAAGAAATATTTGAAATGGCGGCTAAGGGGCTAGGTTATCATACCATAGTTAAAAAACTCAATGAAAAAGGTTTTAAGACCAAAAAGGGAAAGGAGTTTGGTAAGAACAGTATTTATGATTTAATTCGTAACGAAAGGTATATGGGGGTTTATACCTTTAATAAGCGTACACGCAAATCCTCAAACGGAAAGCGTAACAACCATAAGCAAAAAAATGATAGTGAAGTAATTCGCATACCAAACGGATGTCCTCAAATTGTCTCAGAGGAGCTTTGGCAAAGAGCTAATCTTTCAAGACAAATGTCTTCAAAAATTTCTACAAATTCAAAGCATGAATACTTGTTATCAGGTCTAGTAACTTGTGGTAACTGTGGAAGCAAGATGCACGGAAATTATAGAGCAAAGGATGGTAGAACAAGTTATGGTACATATAGATGTAATAGGAAGGAAAATAAGTTGCTTTGTGATTGTAGAGAAATACGCTCAAAATATTTGGAAGATTTTGTGGTTGATAAACTGATAAATCACTTCTTTAATGAGAGTATAATTGATGTGATGACTGAACAAATTAACTTAAAAATAGCTGAACTCTTAAAAATTGATTGCGATAAAATAACACAAGCCAAAAACTCGCTTGAAGGCTTGCGTACTGCAAGAGCAAACCTAGCAGATACAATAGCAGAAATAGGTTATAACAAGCCTCTTGTCGATAAACTAAACGCTTTGGAAAAACAAATATCTGAATATGAAAATTTGGTTGAAGCAGAAAAGGAACAGAAGGTAAAAATAAAAGTAACGAGAGACGATGTTGAGCAAAAAATTCGTGAATTAAAAGACATAATTCAAAATCCTGCCAATATAGACTCAACAAAAATAGTGTTAAGACAGTATATTGATAGGATTGAAGTAACAAATTCTTTTGTAGAGGTAACCTTTAAGGTTGCCTTTTTCTTTTTGTTGGGTGAAGTTGAATATAAGGTCTGTTACAACCATACTGAAAAAGAATATCGTTTTTTAATTGAAAATAAACAGGGCGTGTGTCAAACAACTCCCGAAAAACATCGGAACATAGAAAATTTCGACTCTTTTGGGAGTGTTGGTAGCGGTACCGCAACAAAAAGAACTCCCAACTCATATAGGATTGAGAGTTCGATGGTGGAGATAAGGGGAATCGAACCCCTGGCCTTCTGCTTGCGAAGCAGACGCGCTACCAACTGCGCTATACCCCCGAATATCCAAATATTTATAGGGAACGGCAAAGGCCGTTCCCTTTTAAATTTTTTAATGGTGATAGAGCTTTTTGGTTTGATATTTTGGCTCGTAGGTGATATTTACCCCAAGCTTTCTGAACACGTTTTCATCCACGCCCGAAAGAATCACCGAGGAATGTGCCTCACAGCCCTTGAGCTTTTCAAGCTGGTCAATAGCCTTGGCGGCAATCTCGCTTGTAACGGCACAAATCGAAAGAGCAATTAAAATCTCATCAGTGTGAAGACGGGGATTGTGGTTGCCCATATGCTGAACCTTGAGCTTTTGTATAGGCTCAATGATTGTGTGTGATATAAGGAAGGTTTCGTCCGGAATGTCGCCCAAAACCTTAAGTGCGTTAAGCAGTGCGGCGGCAGAGGCTCCAAGCAATGAGGAGGTTTTTCCGGTAACGATTTTTCCGTCCGGCAGTTCAATTGCAACTGCAGGTGCGGCGGTTTCTTCAGCCTTGGATAGTGCGGCGGCTACAACGGGGCGATCCGCTGTGGTAATTCCCATTTGACCCATTAAAAGCTCCAGCTTGCTGACCTCGTGTGCGTCGGCCATTCCCTGTCTTACCGAACAACAGGCACTATAATATCGGCGAAGTATCTCTTGACGGCAGGCGGCTTCAACGGCATCTTCATCAAAAATGCAGTAGCCGGCCATATTTACGCCCATATCCGTAGGACTTTTATAAGGTGATTTGCCCATAATTTTTTGCATCATAGCATTAAGCACAGGGAAAATTTCAATATCTCGATTATAGTTAACTGTTTTTTCGCCGTATGCCTCTAAATGATAAAAGTCTATCATATTAACATCATTAAGGTCGGCGGTGGCAGCCTCATAGGCTAAGTTTACGGGGTGCTTAAGCGGAATGTTCCATATGGGAAAAGTCTCAAACTTTGCATAACCGGCAGTAACCCCACGCTTGTGCTCGTGATAGAGCTGTGAAAGGCAGGTTGCCATTTTTCCGCTTCCGGGACCGGGTGCAGTTACAATTACAAGCGAACGCTCGGTTTCAATATAATCGTTTTTACCAAACCCGTCATCACTTACTATAAGCGGAATATTTGATGGGTAATCTTCTATAGAATAGTGCTTGTAAACCTTAATTCCCAATGAAACAAGCCTTTTTTCAAACACATCGGCGGCGTGCTGAGCGTTGTAGCAGGTTATAACCACACTACCAACAAAAAGTCCAATGCCACGGAATGCATCAATAAGGCGGAGGGTATCCAAATCGTAGGTGATGCCAAGGTCGCCTCTGCGCTTGTTTTTTTCAATAGCATCAGCGTTTATAACAATAACAATTTCTGCTTGGTCTTTAAGCTGTAAAAGCATTTTCACCTTGCTGTCAGGCTCAAAACCCGGCAGAACACGGGATGCGTGAAAATCGTCAAACAGCTTGCCGCCAAACTCCATATAAAGCTTGCCGCCAAATTGTTCAATACGATCGCGTATTTTTTGCGATTGCAGACTTATGTACTTTTCATTATCAAATCCGATTTTCATTTAGTAACACCACCAATTATGTTAACACAAAATACATATTTAAGTATACACCATTAGAATTTATGTTGCAAGTGGAAAATTGAAATAAAAATCATAAAATGACGAAAATTGATAACAATATTTGCTATTTTCTTATAAATTAACCTCAAAATACCTTTTGCTATGGTTAAAAACGACAAATGGTTTGTTTTGTGACATTGAATTTTGTTGACTTGGCATAATTGTTGAGATTATACTGAAAATGTAATCAATGCACTTGGGAGAGTGCAACATATTTTTAAGGAGGAAATATTTTATGAAAAAACTTTTAGCACTAACTCTTTCGTTGCTTATGGTTTTTAGCTGTATGACTTGTTTGTTTACAGCTTCAGTTTCAGCTGCCGAAGCAACAGACATCACTTGGCAGTCACCGGCTTCTTGGGTAAGCTTTGCCGATGTTGATGTAGCAGGAGCTGTAGATGGCCCTGTTGTTCAGGTTATATCACCTAATTATCAAGCCATATACACTAGATTAAATCTTGATGCGAACACAAATTACAATCTCACTATGTATGTGAAAAACTTAGCATTAACAGGCTACCAACAGTTTACAGTTGCAAGCTCGCTTGGTAGTGATGAATTGGACTTTGCTAAATTATCCGGCGCATGGGCAGATTACAAGCCTGCAAATCATTTGGCAGACGGTGCAGTAGTTGCATATAATTCTTATTTTAAGGATTTAGGTGCAACCGAGGTTATCGGTGCAGATGGCGAAACCTGGAACAAAATAAATGTTAAGTTCACTACAAGTGATGCTACTCAGTACATTCTTGTTATGAACTCTTTTGCTCTTGTGGATTCGTCAAATAACAATGTATATCTTTCTGACGTAACATTCGAAAAGCAGATTTTAGGCGATTGGACACCGGGAAGAAGTATAACAATATCTACAACCGAGTCTGACGGAACTGCAATAGCACCCTATCAAAATGGCCCGGCTTACAAAATCCAAACTTGGCCCTGCAATCAGTCTATTTATACTACCGCAAAATTAGAGCCTAACACCGATTACGTGTTTACAGCTTATTTTAAAGGTAATTATATTCCTGCTGTTGGTTATAATGGTGGCGGTAACGCAACCGATGGTAAAGGAGAAACTTGGGTAATTTCCGCCAAAGCAGGTTTTGATGACTGTCATATGAATAACGGTAGCGTTGTATCAACCGGCTGGTTTGAATACTATGATGATGACGGCTATGAAAATCTTTATAAACATAACGCTTATAGAGACGCATATACCGACAATAATACCTGGCGTAAATATTCCTTTGACTTTACAACAGGCACAGATACCGATTATTATATAGTTCTTGGTCTTGAAGCGGCTTACAGCGGCGGCGATACCGACCCCAGAACAATGTATATGTCCGATGTATCGGTTAAAAAGAATCTTGGTATGTCTGCCATTGCAGAGGGTAACGGTACTGTTGCTGTATCAAACAGCACTCCTGCTGAGGGTGAAGAGGTAACCTTTACCGCAAAACCTTATGCAGGCTGTGAGTTCCTTGGTTGGTACAACGGCGATATAAAGGTTAGTGATAGCCTTGTTTACACCGTAACAGCTGATAGAGCCTTAACTCTCACCGCTAAATTTAAGGGAGAGTTGCTGGAATGGAAATCTCCTACCAGTTGGGCAAATGTTACCGAAGTGGATGGTACACCTGTCGTAAATGGTCCCCTTTTAAAGGTGAATGCTCAATATCAGGCTATCTACACTAGAGTTACCTTAAATCCTAATACTAACTATACCTATACAATGTATACTAAAGGTATTGTATTAACAGGTTATCCTCAGTTCACCATTGCAACATCCCTTGGAAGCGATGCGCTGGATTTTGCCAAATTATCAGGTGAGTGGACAGAGTACAAGCCCGCAAGCCATTTGGCAGACGGTGCAGAGGTTATTTACAATTCTTATTATATGAATCTGAATGTTGAAGAGGTAGAGGCTTCGGATTTTTCACACTGGCAGAAGATTACCGTAAACTTTACTACAACTGCTGCCGATGAATATATTGTTGTAATGAACTCACTACCACCCGAAAATGCAAGTGAACCGGCTTTGTTTATGTCCGATGCCGCATTTACCGAAAATATTAGTATGACTGCTACTGCAGAGGGCAATGGTAACGCAACAGTTTCCAATGCCGCACCTGTAAAGGGTGAAACAGTTACCTTTACTGCTACTCCACGTACAGGTGCCGAATTCCTTGGTTGGTACAACGGTGATGTAAAGGTTAGCGATGACCTTGTTTACACCTTAACCGCTACCGAGAGTCTTGCTCTTACTGCTATGTTTAAGGGCGGAGCCACAGCCGTTGACGGTTGGGTATGCCCCAGAGATCCTAACGGTTGGATATCAACCACAACCGAAATTGCTCCTAAAGCAGGCGGCACAGTTTACAAAACAGGCAATTGGCCTTGCGACCGTTCTATTTACACCAAATTAACCCTGAAGCCCGGCACCACATACACCTTTAGCGCATACTTTATGGGTGCTGTTGCCCCTGCTATAAGAAATAATGCTGACCCATATCAGCCCACTCTTTATCAGGATAACAAGGGTAATGAATCTTGGATAATTTCCGCAAATGCTGATATTACTGTTGGTAATGCCGGCTCTTCTACCGGAATATCCGACTGGAACGAGTTTGCAGGCAACGGAAACTACGCAAACCTTAATAAAGGTGACGGTTCCTTGGATGCTTGGGATGCAGATAACAAGTTTACCACTTGGCGTAAATACACCGTAACCTTTACAACCGAAGAGGATACCGAATACTATATTATCCTTGGCTTGGAGGGTGATTCCTCTAAACAAACTGGTCAGGATGGTGGCTATCCCACCTATATGTCTGATGCCTCAATAATTGAGGTTGGAGATTCTGCACCTGCTGTTACTGAGTTCACCGAAAATCTTGGCTCATCTCTTCGTAAGGAAAGCGAGAGCGGATATGGTCAGGCTATTCGTCATAAGTTTATACTTAACAAAGAAGTGTTTACATCTAATTATGATGGCTACAAACTCGTTGAATTCGGCTTTGCAACTGCAGTTACCGCTAATTTAGAGGGTCATGCAGATATTCCTGTTCTCAACGCAAGCTCCTACAAGGTGCTCACCGGTGTTGCCTATAGGGCAGATTATAACGGTAATGTTTCAAGAAATATTATGTTTGCTGAGGATGAAAACACCGTTACCTACACCGCCGCACTCTTTAACATTGCTGATTATGCAAAATCATATACAGTTGTTCCGTATGCAGTTTTTGAAAATGCAGAAGGTACAAAGGTTACCCGTTATGGTAATGGTCAGTCGGCTTCAATCTTTGATGTTGCAAAGGCCATTCTTGATGGTAATAGCGATGATGATAAGGCTTATGTAAATAACACTCTTCTTGCAGGCGATTATAAAGCACAGTATGAGGCTTGGCTTGCAGAATAAATCTATTGAAAAAATCAAATAGTTTTTTAATCGGGGTTTGCCGCAAGGCGAACCCCGGTTTTTACTGCTTTAAAATCTTGACAAAAAATTGAAGTTTTGGTAAAATAAATCTGTGTTACTACTTTGTATTTAAAGCAATATTTCATATATTAAATATATATGCATTTTGGAGGAAAGTATGGCAAGGGAATCCATTGTAATTAAAGGCGCCAGAGAGCACAATCTTAAAAATGTCAATATTGAAATTCCTCGTGATAAGCTTGTTGTTTTTACGGGGCTTTCGGGCTCGGGAAAATCCTCTCTTGCCTTTGATACAATATATTCTGAGGGTCAACGCCGTTATATGGAATCTCTTTCATCCTATGCCAGAATGTTTTTGGGTCAGATGGAAAAGCCTAATGTGGATAGCATTGAGGGGCTTTCGCCTGCCATATCAATCGACCAGAAAACAACCTCTAAAAATCCCCGTTCCACCGTTGGTACAGTAACCGAAATTTATGACTATTTAAGACTTCTTTTTGCCAGAGTGGGACTTCCGCATTGTCCTATTTGCGGTCGTGAAATCCGCAAGCAGACTGTCGACCAGATTGTGGACAGGCTTTTAGAGCTTGAAGCAGGTACCCGAATTCAGGTTATGGCTCCTATAGCACGTGGCAAGAAGGGTGAATATGTTAAGGAGCTTGAAAAGGCAAAACGTTCAGGCTTTGTGCGTGTTCGAATTGATGGCAGTATTTATGACCTTTCGGAAGAAATTAAGCTTGATAAAAACATTAAACATACCATTGAAATAGTGGTAGACCGCCTTGTTATAAAGGATGAAATCAAAACCCGTCTCGCTGATAGCGTTGAAACGGCAAGCTCGCTTGCAAATGGCCTTATTGTTGTGGATGTTGTGGGCGGCGAGGAGCAGCTTTTCTCACAAAATTACGCCTGCCCCGAGCATAATGTAAGTGTGCCGGAGCTCAGCCCACGTATGTTTTCTTTTAATAATCCCTTTGGTGCCTGTCCTACCTGTACCGGTCTTGGTTCTTTTAAGAGTGTAGATTTAAATCTGCTTATTCCTGATGAGTCGAAATCACTTATGGAGTACGCCATAAAAGCGAGCGGCTGGGGAATACATCCCTTTAGGGGTGGCGATGGTGAGACTATTGCCGTTATGTATTATAAGGGCATTGCCGAGCATTTTGGATTTGATGTAAATACTCCGTATGCCGATATACCCGAAAAAGCCAAAAAGGTGCTTTTGTACGGTACAAATCAAAAAATCAAATTCACCCGCAATAA
Source organism: Clostridia bacterium (assembly GCA_017397065.1). The sequence continues at coordinate 7,551 of JAFQKE010000006.1, read as the reverse complement.
TGAGTGGGCAGGTGGCGAATACACCGCCGTTTTTGAGGGTGTTGTAAATAACTTAGAGCGTAGATATAAGGAAACCTCAAGCGATTGGGCGAGAGCTGAAATCGAAAATGTTATGAGCGACTGTGACTGCCCCGACTGTAAGGGCAAAAGGCTTCGACCGGAGGCACTTGCTGTTACGGTGGGAGGAAAAAGCATTGATGAAATCACTTCAATGTCGGTTGATGATGCCGTAAGCTTTTTTGAAAAGCTTGAATTTTCAAGGCGTGATGCCGTAATTGCAAAGCCCGTTTGTAAAGAGATTTTAGGTCGTTTGGGATTTTTAAAGAGCGTGGGACTTTCGTATCTGACTCTTTCCCGTGCAGCCGGCTCCCTTTCGGGCGGTGAAAGTCAGCGTATACGCCTTGCAACCCAGATAGGCTCCTCCCTTATGGGCGTGCTCTATATTTTAGATGAGCCTAGTATCGGTCTTCATCAAAGAGATAACGAAAAACTGCTTGCCACTCTTGCAAGGCTTCGTGATTTGGGTAACACCCTGATTGTGGTGGAGCACGATGAGGAAACTATGCTTTCTGCCGATTATATTGTAGATATAGGTCCGGGTGCAGGTGTGCATGGTGGTGAAATTGTTGCCGCAGGCACTCCTGCCGAAATTATGGAATCTACCGCATCAATTACGGGTGATTATCTTTCGGGTAGAAGAAGAATCCCTGTGCCCGAAAGTCGCCGTGAGCATAAAAAGGGTTATCTTACGGTTTATGGTGCCGCCGAAAACAATCTAAAAAATGTTACCGCTAAAATTCCGCTTGGCTGTTTTGTGGCCGTTACAGGAGTTTCGGGTTCGGGTAAATCCTCCTTGGTAAATTCTATAATCCGCAAAAAATTGGCATCCGAGCTTATGGGAACCCGTGTTTTTGCAGGTAAGCATAAAAAAATAGAGGGTATCCACCTTTTGGATAAGGTAATTGATATTGACCAGTCACCAATAGGTCGCACTCCACGTTCAAACCCTGCCACCTATACCGGCGTATTCAATGATATTCGTGAGCTTTTTGCAGCCACAAAGGATTCCAAGGCAAAAGGCTATAATGCCGGTCGATTTTCCTTTAATGTTAAGGGTGGACGCTGTGAGGCTTGTCAGGGTGACGGTATTTTGAAAATTGAAATGCACTTTCTCCCCGATGTTTATGTGCCCTGTGAGGTTTGCGGCGGTACACGTTATAACCGTGAAACGTTGGATGTTAAGTATAAAGATAAAAATATTTATGATGTTTTGGAAATGACGGCCGAGGAGGCTACAAAGTTTTTTGAGAGTATTCCCAAAATTCATAATAAACTCAAAACCCTTTGCGATGTTGGACTTGGCTATGTGAAAATAGGTCAGCCGGCTACCACCCTTTCGGGCGGTGAGGCTCAACGTGTTAAACTCGCTACCGAGCTTTCACGCAGGGCAACGGGTAAAACGATTTATATTTTGGATGAACCCACAACCGGTCTTCATACCGCAGATGTTCATAAGCTTTTAGAGGTTTTGGAAAAGCTTGTAGATACGGGCAATACCGTGCTTGTTATTGAGCATAATCTTGATGTTATAAAAACCGCCGATTATATTATTGATTTAGGTCCCGAGGGGGGAGATAAAGGCGGAGAGGTTGTTTGCTCAGGAACTCCCGAAGAGGTTGCAATGTGTGAAAAATCACACACAGGGCGTTTTATTAAAAAGGCTCTTGAGCATAGCCAAAGCACTTAAACTTGAACCAGGTTTTGAAACACATATTTTTTGTTCTACTTTGTTTAAATACTCGTAAATCCGTTAGGATTTACTGCGTTTTAGCCTTGTATAACAAAAATAATGCTATTTACAAAACTCTTCAGATTTTATAAATAAACTACAATAATTAACACATTATTCAACTATTAAAGCGGTTGTTGATGTAAAATAATTATTTGAGGATTAGTTGGGTTTTAATATTTCGTAAAGGTGAGGTGATAAATCATGTTTGGATATGTACAGGCCTACAAGCCCGAGCTTCGAATTAAGGAGTTTGAGTTTTATAAAGCCGTTTACTGTTCGCTTTGCCGTGATTTAGGCAAAAAATATGGTTTGGTCGCCAGATTTTCACTCAGCTATGATTTCACATTCTTAACACTTTTGCATATGTCACTTGTTGATGGGTGTGCAAAAATTGATCACAAGCGATGTGTTTGTAATCCGCTTAAAAAATGCAATTTTTTATCTAAGGACGGGCTACCCGAAATGCCCACCGCCGCTGCGGCAATAATGCTTTATGCTAAGCTTAATGATAATATTGCAGATGAAGGCTTTTTAAAAGGCTTGGTTTACAGGTTGTTAAGGCTTTTATCAAAAAGAGGATATAAAAAAGCGGCTGCGAAATTCCCTGAAATTGATAATATTTTCAGTGAGTATATAAAATCTCAAAATGAGATTGAGGCGGCCAACTCTTCGGATATTGACCTTGCCGCAGAGCCCACAGCAAAAATGCTCTCACAGCTTTTTGAGCTATGCTCTCAAAATGGTGAAACAAGAGCCCTCCAAAGATTGGGTTATTCTATGGGCAGGTGGATATATATATTAGATGCCGCCGCCGATTTAGAAAAAGATATAGCAAAAAAACGGTATAATCCCTTTAAGTCAAAGGGAAGTGAAGATACCGATTTAAACGATTTTTTTAACGCTCATATTTTACCGAGACTCAACGTTTGTATTGGTGAGGCCGAGATGGCCTTTGAGCTTTTGGAGATAATGAGACTTAAAAATATTTTAGGAAATATTGTTTATGTTGGACTTGAAGAAAGCCAACAACGTATTATAAAGCGATCCGAGTCGCATAATAAGGAGAAAAGAAAATGAAAGATCCCTATTCAGTGTTAGGCGTTAGCCGTAACGCAACCAACGAAGAGATTAAAAATGCTTATCGTGAGTTGGCGAGAAAATATCATCCGGATAAGTATTCGGATAATCCTCTTTCTGATTTAGCCGAAGATAAAATGCAGGAGATAAATGAGGCTTACGACCAGATTATGAATAGCCGCAAGCATAGAAAAGGCGGTAAATCAGGCGGCGATGCAGGTAGTACCGGCGGTCAGTTCTCGGATATCCGTTCCTACATTATGTCGGGCAGAATTGAGGAGGCACAGGAGCTATTAGACGGTATTCCCACCGAAAATCGTGATGCAGAATGGTACTTTTTAAATGGTACCGTTGCCTATCGTCGAGGTCATTTTGATAAGGCCTACACCAACTATGCCACAGCTACCAGAATGGATCCCACCAATCCTGAATATCGTGAGGCCTTTGCAAGACTTCAGCGTAGCAGTAATCGTTACGGCGGAAATCCTTACGGCGGTAATCCTTATGGGGGCAATCCTTACGGCGGAAATCCTTATCGTTCGGGCGACAATATGGGCGGTTGCAGCGGTTGTGATATGTGTCAGGGCCTTATTTGTGCAGACTGCTGTTGTGAATGTATGGGCGGCGACCTTATCAGGTGTTGTTAATATGAAAACTAAAAAAATATCCTATTGCGGTATATCAGCAGCGCTTGTTACCGCAATTATGCTTGCTGCACATATTCCGTTTTTAACCTATGCAATACCCTGCATAGCCTCGGTTATAATAATGGGCGTTGTTATTGAACTTGGAGTTAAATATGCCCTTGCAACATATTTTACATCGCTTTTGCCGGTGTTCCTTTTTTGTGAACCGGAATCCAAGCTGCTCTACATTTGTCTTATGGGATTTTACCCTGTTTTAAAGGCGGTTTTCGAAAAAACACCTAGTCGAATTTTAGAGTACGTGTTGAAATTTGCCGTTGCAAATGCAGCATTTTTTGCGGTGTATTATGTAAGCACCTTTGTTATGAATATACCCCTTGATGATATGGGTGAGTTCGGTAAATACAGTGCACTTATTCTGCTTGGTGCGGCGAATGTAACCTTCCTGCTTTATGATATTTGTATAAGCAAGCTTTCATTTTCGTATATGATTTTAATACATCCAACCGTTAAAAAAATGTTAAAGTGAGAAAAAAGTATGGATAATTCCATTATTGTTATAGGTGGCGGAGCGGCCGGACTTATGGCGGCTACTACCGCTGCAATGTATGGTAAAAAGGTGTTGGTGCTGGAAAAAATGCCCCGTCCCGCCCGAAAAATTATGATAACCGGCAAGGGCAGGTGCAACCTCACCAATAACACAGATTTAAACGGGCTTATTGCAAATACCTGCCGCAATGGCAGATTTTTGTATTCTGCTTTTTCAAGATTTTCTGCAGAGGATACTATGTCCTTTTTTGAAAGAGCAGGAGTTCCCCTTAAAACCGAGCGTGGAAACCGAGTTTTTCCGGTGTCCGATAAATCGGTAGATATTGTTGATGGGTTGGTAAACTCCGCCAAAAAATCGGGCGTAAAAATACTAAACAAAGAGGTAGTTGATATCATCACCAATGATGGTGCGGTTTCGGGTGTGAAATGCAAAGATGGCACTATTTTCAGTTGCGAGAGTCTTCTTATTGCAACCGGAGGAAAGTCCTATCCCACAACCGGCTCTACGGGTGATGGATATATCTTCGCCAAAAAGCTCGGTCATACCGTAACCGAGCTTCGTCCCTCACTTGTACCTATGGAGATTTATGAAGGCTTCACCGAGCAGCTATCGGGGCTTAGCCTTAAAAACGTTTCTCTTACCGTTAAAAACCGTGGTAAAATTTGCTATAAAGAGCAGGGCGAAATGCTTTTTACACATTTTGGTATTTCGGGGCCGTTGGTGCTTAGTGCGTCAGCAACCCTCGACAACATAAGCGATGATTGTAAAGCCTTTATAGATTTAAAGCCCGCCCTTAGTGAAGAGCAGTTAGATAAACGTCTACTTAGAGATTTTGAAGACTTAAAAAATAAAGAGCTTCAAAACGCTTTGGATGGCTTATTGCCTAAAAAACTTATTATGTTTGTTATTGCGTCGGCCGGTCTGCCACCCAAAACAAAGGTAAATGCCCTTACAAGGGAGCAACGCACAGCACTTTTAAAAACCTTAAAGGCTTTGCCGCTTACCGTTACGTCACTTCGCTCATTTAATGAGGCAGTGGTTACACGTGGTGGTGTTTCGGTTAAAGAGATTGACCCAAAAACAATGCAATCAAAGCTTATAAATGGTCTTTTCTTTGCGGGAGAGGTAATTGATGTTGATGCCTTTACCGGCGGATTTAATCTGCAAATAGCCTTTTCAACAGGCTATTTAGCAGGCGAAAATATGTAAAAACTTTATTTATTTTCTAAAATAAGGAGTTATAATTATGATAGCTGTTGCAATTGATGGCCCTGCAGGTGCAGGCAAATCTACTTTAGCAAGAAGACTTGCAAAACACAAAGGATTTATTTATGTAGATACCGGTGCACTCTATCGTGCAATCGGCCTTAAGCTTTTAAGAAATAATGTATCCTGCGATAATTTAAAGGGTGTAGAGGAGCTTTTGGCATCTACCGAGCTTGATATATGTTTTGTAGATGGTGAACAGGTTGTTATGCTGGATAATGAAAATGTTAACGGTCTTATCCGCACACCCGAGGTTTCTATGATGGCATCAGACTGCTCTGCACTTCCCGTAGTTCGAGCATTCCTTTTGGATATGCAGCGTAATCTAGCAAAAAGAAACTCGGTTGTAATGGACGGCAGAGATATCGGTACCGTTGTTTTGCCCGATGCCAAGGTGAAAATCTTTTTAACGGCATCATCTTTAGCACGTGCCAAACGTCGATTTAATGAGCTTATAGAAAAGGGTCAAGATGTAAAGCTAGATGAAGTTTTAAAGGATATTGAGCAGAGGGATTATAATGATTCTCATAGAGATATTGCACCCTTAAAGCAGGCAGAGGACGCCGCTTTGGTAGACACCACCGAGCTTGATTTAGAGCAGTCGTTTAATCTTCTTTTAAAAACTGTAGATATTTTATCGGAGGAATAAAATGTTTTATAGAATAATGCGATTTATCGTTTATCCCTTTATCCGCATTTTTATGCGTGTAGAGTATCACGGTAAGGAAAATGTTCCTAAAAATAAGGGCTACATACTTGCGGCAAATCATACATCAATAGCTGATATGTTTGCAATTGCCGTGCCCGTTAAAGCACAGATTTGCTATATGGCTAAGGCGGAGCTTTTTAAATTTAAACCTGTAGTCTGGCTTTTTAAAGCATTGGGTACCTTTGCTGTAAAGCGAGGCAAGGGCGATACTGAGGCTATCGATAAAGCTTGCAGTATTATTGAAAATGGCAAAGTTTTAGGCATTTTCCCCGAGGGCACAAGGTCCAAAACGGGCGAACCCGGAAAAGCAAAGGCCGGTGTGGCTTTAATTGCTATGCAAACAAAGGCCGATATTTTACCTATTTCTGTAAGATACAGCAAGGGCACCTTTAAGCTGTTTAGCAAGGTTACGGTAAGGGTAGGCGAGCTTATTCCTTTTGAAGAGCCGGCAGAGGAAGAGGGGCAGCGTGCAGCAATCCGCAGAATCTCAACATCTGTTATGGATAAGATAAAAGAACTTTGGGAAACTGAGTGAATTTTTTAACATAAGGACTGTTAATTTTGAAAATAACATTAGCAAAAACCGCAGGCTTTTGCTTTGGTGTAAACCGTGCGGTAGATATGGTGGAAAAGCTTGCTGAATCGGGCGAAAAGGTTTGCACCTTAGGCCCTATTATCCACAATGCTCAGTTGGTGGCGGAGTTGGAGAAAAAGGGTGTTAGAATAATAAATTCACCTAGCGAAGCTAAAAGCGACGAGGTGCTTGTTATTCGTTCACACGGCGTTACGGCTGAGGTGGAAAGCGAAAGCGCTAAATATGCAAAAAGGGTGGAGAATGCAACCTGCCCGTTTGTTGCAAAAATTCATAAAATTGTAAGCGAGCAATCCTTAAAAGGTGATGTAATTTTAATAGCTGGAGATGCAAAGCATAAAGAGGTTGAGGGTATCAAAGGCCATGTAAATGGCGATTCTTATGTCTTTGGAGATGAAAATGAGCTTGAAAATCTTTTAAGTAAGCATCCCGAATTTAAGGAAAAAAGCCTTTCTGTGGTATCACAAACCACCTTCCATAAAGAAATTTTTGAAAAAACTGAAAAAATTTTAAAAAAGGTATGTACAAACGCAACAATTTTTGATACAATATGTAATGCTACTTCTAAAAGGCAGACCGAAGCGTCTGCTCTTTCAAGTATATCCGATGTGATGTTTGTGGTAGGTGGGCGTCATAGCTCCAATACAAACAAACTCTATTTAATATGTAGTGAAAACTGCAAAGCTACATATCTTATCGAAACGGCGGATGAGATAAAAAACGATCAACTAATCGGGGCTGAAAGTGTAGGAGTTGTAGCAGGTGCATCTACACCTGCGCGTATTATAAAGGAGGTCATTTCAGTTATGACAGAAACAATCAAAACCACTGATGAGCTTAATATCGGTGCAGAAATTTCGGACGATATGTCCTTTGAGGAGGCACTTGAACTTTCGCTCAGCAGTTTAAATACAGATCAGA
>JAFQKE010000043.1 GCA_017397065.1 Clostridia bacterium | reverse complement strand
TATTTACAAGCTCCTCTGCAACTGCCCTACCATATCTTCCGAGGCCTAACACGGCATAGGTTTTATTGATACTCATAAATTTCTCCCTTTCTATCCAACACTTATTTCTTCAGCGGGGTTTCTTACAATATTTTGATTATCCTTGCTTCGCTTAAAGGCAACAGCGAGTGATATTGGCCCCACTCTGCCAAGATACATAGTTATGATGATTATAAGTTTACCAACGCTGCCAAGAGAAGCCGTAAGATTCCTTGTAAGTCCCACGGTTGCGGTGGCACTAACCGTTTCATAAGCAATATCCAATGCGTTTGCATCCGTTGTTGCAGAAAGCAAAACCGTTGAAGTAAACATAATAATAAATGACATACAGATAACGGCAACCGCTTTGCTGACCGCCTGTTTTGTGAGTCTTCTGCCAAACAGCTCGGCATCCTCTTTATTGCGAATAGAGGCAATTGCCGCCACAATAATAACAGCAAATGTCACCGTTTTAATACCTCCGGCTGTGCCAACAGGCGAACCGCCTATAAACATCAAAAGCAAACATATAGTAGCGCTTGCGTTTGTAAGATTTTCTTGCGGCACCGTAGCAAATCCGGCGGTTCTTGTTGTAACCGACTGGAACAAGGATACCTCCATTTTTTGAAGCAAAGTATAATCGCCCATTGTTTTCGGATTATTATATTCAAAGGCAAAAATGAGTGCTGCACCCACAAAAATCAAAATTAAAGTTGCCGTAATAGCAATTTTACTGTGTAGGGTGAGATCTCTGAAAAATCTCACCTTTTTTGTTCGTGCCTTTTTAATCACCCTAAGCACATCCCACCAAACAATATAACCGATACCGCCCAAAATAATCAAAACACAGGTAACAATATTGATAACGGGATTAAGTGCATAATCACAAAGACTGTTTTCGGCAATGATATCAATACCCGCATTACAAAAGGCAGAAACCGCAGTGAACACCGATATCCATATTCCTCTTGCACCAAACTCAGGTATAAAAACAGTCATATAAAGCAGGGCTCCGATGCCCTCTATAACAAGCGTTCCGGTTACGACCTTTTTTACAAAACGAACCAGTCCCGAAAGGGAATTCAGATTAAAAGCGTCCTGCAAAAGCAGTCTGTCGGCAATACCTATTTTCTTGTGCATAAGTATCATTATACCCGACATAATGGTGATAACGCCAAGCCCGCCAATCTGAATCAGCATCAAAATCACAATCTGCCCGAAAACACTCCAAGAAGATACGGTTGGTGTTACCACTAATCCCGTAACACAGGTTGAAGTTGTTGAGGTGAAAAGTGCATCTAAAAACGGAGTAGCTTTTCCATCGGCCGAACTTATAGGAAGCGAAAGCAACACTGCGCCAATCAATATTGCTATCAAAAAGCTCAACATTATGATATGTGTTGTAGATACCTTAATCCATTGTCTTTTCATAAATTCATCATACACCCTAATTTTACTAAAAACAAAATGGAACCAACCTCTTCTGCGATAGCTGGTTCCGAACAATGCTTTGATTATAGTTATTGTAACATATTTTATTTTCCAAGTCAAGTTTTTGAGTAAATATATTCAGGGATTACAAATAAAAAACCGTCCAATCAAACTTGTAGGGAACGACCTGCGTGTCGTTCCTAATAAACCACAACAAATTTGTATTTAGGAACAACACATTGGTTGTTCCCTACGTTGTTGCTACAAAATTTGTGTGTTAAATTGCGTTTTTTGCAAATTTTCGGTAATATCCGTAGGGCAGGGGCTTGCTCCTGCCGCCAAAGTTTGTGCTAATTTTTTTGCGGAACGAGCAAGCCCGTTCCCTACAAAGGTTCCCGCATTTTGCACGTCAAACGTGTAGGGGATGGCGCCCACGACATCCCTAAAATAATTTGCACAAATTATAGTTTAAATTAGCCTTCCCCTTGATGGGGAAGGCTTATAAGCAACAATTTATCGGTAGTTTGCGGAAGTGTGTGACTGTTTCCTTTTGCAATTTTTTCGGGTATGGGCAAAAGGAAATTCAATTAAACAATCTTTATCGTTATAAAAAAGAGTTGCTCGCATAATGCGAACAACTCTTAAAAAAACTATTTAATTTCATTTCGTCCTTCAAGCGCTCTGGAAAGGGTTATTTCGTCGGCGTATTCCAAATCGCCTCCAACGGGGATTCCATAAGCAAGGCGGCTGACCTTGATGCCCATAGGGCGAATAAGACGTGAAATATAACTGGCGGTGGCTTCGCCCTCAACGGTGGGATTGGTTGCCATAATAACCTCTTTTACCTCATCGTTTGAAAGGCGAGCCATAAGCTCTTTTATGCGCAAGCTATCGGGGCCGATTCCGTCCATAGGCGATATAACTCCGTGAAGCACGTGATAAAGACCATTATATTCCCTTGTTCGCTCAAAAGCCATAACATCTCTCGGATCTTCCACCACACAAATAGAAGAGCGATCTCTGTCAGCATCGGTGCAGACGGGACAAAGCTCCTGCTCGGTTAAATTCTGACAGCACTTGCAGTAATGGATTTTTTCCTTTGCCTCTAAAATGGCGTCTGCAAAGGCCTTAGCCTCCGCATCACTGCGTGATAAAATATGGTAAGCCAAACGGCCGGCTGTTTTTTTGCCAATGCCGGGCAATCTTTCAAATTGCTCCTGGAGCTTTTGAAGTGGGGCTACGTGATACGCCATAATTAAAACATTCCGGGCATACCGGGAATGTTAAGACCGCCGGTGATAGCGCCCATTTCCTCCTCGGAGGTTTTTGTGGCAGTTGCAATAGCCTCATTAACCGCAACGGTAATAAGGTCTTCAAGCATCTCAGAATCTTCGGGATCAATAGCATCAGGATCAATTTTAAGCTCTTTAATCTCGTGTTTTCCGTTAACGGTAACGGTAATCATTCCGCCACCTGCGGTAGCGGTGTACTCACGCTCATCCAAATCGGCCTGAAGATTTGCCATATCCTCCTGCATTTGTTGAACCTGCTTTAACATATCGCCTCTACTGGGGCCGCTGGGAAGTCTTACTTTCATTTTTATTACCTACCTTTAGTTATTTTGATTAAGTGATTTTGCAAATTCCAAAAGAGGATCAGGCGCATCAGAATTTTCTTTTTTAACGGGCGGTCTATAGGGCCCAAGATTATATGAAACACCTAAAATCTGTTCAGCCGCTTTACGAATGTAATCACGGTATTTTGGATCGGAATTTATCATATCTTTAAACTGGTCTAATTGGGAATCTATTAAAAGTCTGCCGTTTCCTATATAGGCTTTAGAATCGGATAAAACGCCTGCCATAAGCGGACAGGAAAGCTTTAAGATTTCTAAAATCTCAGGCCATTCGGTTACCGGAACAGGGTCACCGTTAGCGACGGCTTGCTTCGGTGCAGTGGTTGTAGGCGAAGCCGACTCATTAACCGATGGTGGCGGTGCATCGGGCAGAGGAATTTCTTCCTGCTTTGGTGCGGCCTTTGAGGTTAAAGCAGGAGCTTTGGAAGCAGGTGCAGAATCCTTTTTAGGAGCTGCAACAACAGGCTTACCTTGAGAAAGTGCCGCTACGGTTTTTTCAAGTCTTTCCACCTTTGCTTTAAGCGCCGCAACTGTGGAGGCAAGCTCGGGAGAGCAAAGCTTCACAATCGCAAGCTCTACATCACTTCGAGAGGCGGAGCTTGTAAGCGAATCGGCCATTTCCTGCAAAGAGGAAAGTGCATCAATTATATTTGAAAGGGAGTAGGAACCCGCCATTTCAGAAAGCTCGCTGAACTCTGAATCAGAGCAGACAATTAACTCTCTTGAAGATTTTACGGTTTTAATTATCATAAGGTTGCGATAGCACGAGATAAGCTCGAAAACAAGCTTTTTCATATCTACCGAATTGCGATAAAGGGTATCCACCGTTTGAATAGCGGTGGCGGTATCTCCGGCGTTTATTGCCCTTACAAGACTAAAAATGTTTTCGTTGCCGGCAATGCCGCAAACATCACGGATAATGTTTTCATCAATATTCTGTGATGCCGCCGAGCATTGGTCTAAAATCGAAAGTGCATCACGCATACCGCCATCAGCAAGGGAGGCCACCATCATAGCGGCACCATCTGTTATGGTAAAGCCCTCTTTTTGAGCAATATAGTTAATTCTCTTAACTATTACTTCGGGCTCAAGACGTTTAAAATCAAAACGCTGACAGCGTGAAAGTATGGTTGCAGGTAGCTTGTGAACCTCAGTAGTGGCAAGAATAAATACCACGTGTGACGGGGGCTCCTCAAGGGTTTTAAGCAGAGCGTTAAAGGCAGGGGTGGAGAGCATATGAACCTCATCTATAATATACACACGATATTTAAGCGATGTGGGTAGAAAGCTTACCTGCTCTTTAAGGTCACGTATATCATTTACACCATTATTTGAAGCGGCGTCAATTTCGTTGATATCGGTGGTATTTCCCTCCAAAACTGTTTTGCAGGCTTCACATACGCCGCAGGGCTCACCATTGACGGGAGATTCGCAACACACAGCCCTTGCTAAAATTTTAGCACAGGTGGTTTTACCTGTTCCACGGGTGCCGGTAAAAAGGTAGGCGTGGGAGGTTTTGCCGGCCTTAAGACTACCCGTAAGGGTGGTTGTAATATGCTCCTGACCCACTACATCCGAAAAGACGATGGGACGATATTTTCTGTATAATGCTTGATACATAGTGGGCACCTTCTTTCATTAGTTTATGGTTCATAACTATCGGTTTGCTTGGCAAACGTAAAAAAATAAATCACACTTTCGGGAGTGCGAACGAACCGATTTACTGCGGCGCATAGTCATATCCACTTAATGCTGCTCGGTTCCCCGCCTGACATGATTCATGGCCGCCTATCGCACAGGACCCGCCCGTTCACACGCCCCAAAGCGTGATTGTTATATTATTATAATACAAAAATGTTATAATTACAAGAGTAAAATTCAATTTTTTTATTTTATTTTGTGGCTGATTGTAATAAATATACCTTTTGATTTTTAAAAAATGAGTTGCACCATAATCATATAGCATACGGTGCCGCAAATTACGCTTAACAGGGTGTTTCGTTTCCATATGTAGAGAAGTGCTACAACCGCGCAGGAGATTAAAGCCGGTAAAAATCCTTTAGCGGCGGAGAAGCTAACATCTTTAAGGCAATAAACAACAAGCATACCCATAATAGAAAGGGGAAGAACTCTGCCCAGTTTTTCAACAATAAGGGGTGTTCTATTGCTTTTTCTGAATACTATAAAGGGTAAAAAGCGAAGAGCGGCGGTTACAAGGGCAATTACAGCAACAAAGGATATGATTTCAAGGTCGGTCATCGCAAGGCTCCTCCTTATAAACACACAGCAGTAAAGCAATAATAAGCATCGACGGAATTAAAAAGCTTTCACTACCGAATATGATAAGACAAAAAACCGATGCACCCACACCTATTATAGAGGGAATATGCTTTTTGGTGGTTAGCCATTGCTGTAAAAATACTGTGAGGAAGAGTGCAGTAAGAGCAAAATCAATACCCTCGCTGTTGAATTTAATAAGCGTTCCGGCAAGGGCACCAATAACCGAGCCGCTCACCCAATAAATGTGGTTGAATAGTGATACAAAAAAATAATAGTTTTTCTTTTGTTCGGGCTTAACAGGCAGATTATCGCCGCACACAAGAGAGTAAGTTTCATCGGTAAGGGCAAAAATTAAATAGGGTTTTATTTTACCAATGCCGTTATACTTTTTAAGCATAGAAATTCCGTAAAACAAATGTCTTGCATTTACCATAAGAGTGGTGAGAGCCGTCGTTACAAGCGATGCACCGCCGGTTAGCAAACCAACCGCAACGTACTGCATTGACCCTGCATATATCAAAAGACTCATAGCAAAGGCAAGAGCGATTCCGTACCCTGCCGATTTAATAATAATTCCAAATCCAAAACCCAGAACCATATATCCCGTAAGAACAGGGATTGTGGCTACAAAGGCCGATTTCATAGTGTTTTTCATGGCGTGTTTCCTTGCGTTGTGTTAAAATTAAGTGAGGGTATTATATGCTTGTGTTAAGTTAGGGACAAATTAGCCTTCGGGGCAGATTGTAACTTGCGAAAGTCATTTCCACAAGTTGTAAATTCCGCATGACAACAAGCGTTTTTCTTGTATTTACTTGTATTTAATATAACATTTTTCTTTAGTGTTTTCAAGTTATATATACAAATAGAGTTATCCCGAATTTACGAGATAACTCTATTTTTGACAGTATGACAAAAATCATACCAAAGAAAACACAGTTAAAAACTTTGTTATTAATCAGTAAATACACTGAAAGTATGACGGCTATTTCTGCCTTGCCCTTAAATATCTAGTTTAATCATTTTTTCAATTGCGTATTAACTAGTCCAATATTTCCACCAGCAAGACCACCTGTTCTATATACTCTAACAGTTAATTTTTCACCGTTAATTGTGCTTATATTTACATTTTCTTTTCCAGTAGTTCGTGTGTAATTCTTAACAGAATGCACAAGTTCATCATCAACATAAAACTCAATAATAGCAACTCCGGATGATGCCATATTCTCATGTGCGATAATATCACAGGAAAAATTAGAAAATTTGCTATTTAAATAAAAAACAGCATACGAAGTGGAATAATTTGCAAAGTAGTTACAACCGCTATACATATTGCCGTATGAATCTTTTATTGTATTCCTATAAGAATAATTATGACTATCTATGCAAGAGATTGTATTCAAAGCAACTGGTAATGAATCAGGGTCAACTTTTCCACAACGGGAACATTTATTATTTACATAATTGTGTCCTAAAGCACTACCAGATGTTTGTCCACAACGTGTGCAAGTTTTCGGTGAATTACAATTTGCGGAAGAATAACTATGACCGAGAGCGTTTCCGCTCGTGCTTCCGCAACGACTACAAATTTGTGGGCTTGTACAGGTTACGGATGAGAATTGATGACCTAAAGCTATCCCGGCAGTTGCACCACAAGAGCATTTTTTCGGCGAAGTGCAAGTGGCATTTGAATAGCTGTGAGTGTGTGTAGGCTGATTTGTGGTGCTTGTAGGCTTTGATTGATTCGTTTGTGTCTGTGTTTGCGTAATATCATTTTCATTTGTTTCTTCGGTATTAGATGATACTTTACTGTTTTCCTGACTAAAAGTGTTTTCATCATTATCTTTCACGGTGTCCGTTTGAGATTCAGATGGTGTGTTGGGCGGATTGCCACTTATTTCTGTTTCCCCACACGCAGACAAACAGAAAAGCATACAAATAGCAAGCAATAGTGAAATTAGTTTGTTTGACATTTTTCTTTCCTCCAAAATAAAAAAGTGCGACAACCGAAGTTATCGCACCGAAAAATGCAAACCCCGATTGTTGTCACACAAAACCTAACAAGCAGCGAGAAAACTCAACTTATTTGCCAAGTGAAATTTGCATTTTTACCAAATTCATTATTGACAAATAAGCAACAGGTATAAAGCTCCCTATAAAAAATAGAGAGATTTCTCAAATTGCTTGTTAATTAAATTTTGTGTGACAAACAAATTATATCACACTTTTGGAGTTTTTACAACTATTTACAATAAAATTCTTTTTGTCACTATTGTAGCACAACCATATCACAAAGACGGTTGAGCTGCAATGTATATCGCCGCCTTAAAGGGACTATTTAGACTATATTCCGATTTCATATCGATTTATATTTCCCAAAAGCCCTTGAGATGAAATATATTGTGTTACACCCGGCGAGATTTCGCTGTTATTCATAAAATGCAGATGCCCTGCCAAAACGGCAACGATTTTGTCCGAATTTTCCTTTATCAGGTCAATAAATTCAAAGACTTCTTTTCCGGCTGATTTATTATTAAGAATATAATAATCTTCACATTTTTCCAATTCGTTTTTATTTTCATCGGTCATAACGGGAATGTGCATAGCAATTATCAAAGGCTTTTTTCCCGATAGAGCTTTTTTAAGCTGATTATTTTGTTCTGCTGTAATTATGCCGGAGGAATTATCAACACCAAAAATTGCAATATCCCCTAAATCAAGAGTTTGAATGGGATTTTTGGCTTTCGAAAAGGGGTGGTTGTCGGGTATTTCCTTTGGTTTTTCGTGATTACCACATACAGCCATAAAGAGGGCGGTGAAATCTTTAAGATAAGAATCTGCTATTCGTAGATTTGCACCGCTCATATAGTCAAAAATATCACCCGTCATAATAAGAGCATCACCTTTTTCCGCCTCGGCTAACAGGTTTTTAAAGTGCGTGCAACCATCATTGCATTGCTCTAATGAGAAGGCTTCATTATATTTATTGGCAAAATATTCACGGCCGTTTTTCCAAAATTCACTTTTTTCTATTGCCCTCTGCCGCTCGGATTCGCTTGAAAAAGAATCATATTGCGTTAAATGCAGGTCACTAAAATGGTATATTATCCTCTTTTTAATACCATTTATTTTAATTTTATGGTTATGAACAACAATACCCGACTGCGTGTTTATTGGTTTGTTTTTAGGCAAAGGTATCACTTCCTATTTTGGTTTTACAAAATTTTCTAAAACGTATGCAACTATATGCTCTTCGTTAGAGCATATAATATCATCTGCCACCGCTTTAAGAGAATCGGTGGCGTTAGAAACTGCCAATCCAAGGCCTGCGGCTTCAATACTGGTTATGTCATTGCCGCTGTCGCCAATGCTGATTGTTTTGCTTCGTTCTATTTTAAGCATATCGGCAAGGGCTAACAAAGCATTGCCTTTTCCGGCTTTTGTGCTCATAATTTCAAGATTATATTCAAAACCCTCAACCACTCTTAATTCTGTGTTTTGTTCCAACTGCTTTTTGCAATACAGTTTATCTGAATAATTGTGAAAGAAAACTGTGAACACTTCAATGTTATCGGCAGTATAAGCATATTTATTAAAATCGTCCACCCTTTTGGAATATTTTAAAATACAATCAATATGTGCATCTACAACATTAAGATGCTTATAATGTTGCAGGCTTTTTAGCTTAGAATCGGCAATTATATAACCGTTATGTCGAATATTGATTTCGGTTTCAAAAGTGGTGAGTAAATCTAAAATTTCACGTCCAACGCCGTTTGAAATACAGTTTAAAATCCGTGGCCCTTTAAGTTTGTCAAAAACAACTGCACCGTTGGAGCAAATACAAAACCGAACTGCATCATTCTCCCTTAACTTGGTTGGGATTTCACTAAAAGATCTTCCGGTAGACGGTACAAAATAAACTCCCAATTTATTAAGAGCGTCAATGGCCTCAAAATTTTCAAAGCTTATCTCGGATGAATTATTAAGCAAGGTTCCGTCAAGGTCACTTGCAACTATACTGTATTTCGGCATATTTTTCACCTCTGGATTATTATAGCATAAAATCGACATAGCCGCAATAACTTATCATCTTTTACGTCTACTGCCCCAAGCCCCACAAAAACCTTTTTTGAGGAAAATATGAAAGAGTAATAGGCAAAAATCCCGCTCACAAAATGTGAACGGGATTTTTGGAAAGGTTATACAAATTCGATTTCCTTTTGTTTAAGTGCTTTGGCTAACGATTATGATACCGTTACTTTCTTTTGCAGTAGTTTGTTTTTTTGCATTTTGGACATTTAATAAGCCTTTTACCCATAAAATGAACATATGCAGAAAATTGATACCATTTTGGTTTAAAGTGCGTACCACATTCGGGACAAACATAAATTCCGGACATAATATAAATATGAGCAACTATAAAAATTATAATAACAGGAACCGCAATTACAAACCAAGATACATCATAATGGGCATCAAACCAATTCACGGTACATCCCGATAATGAAAACATTAAGATAATCAAAGCAATAACAACAAACATTTTTTCTCCAATTTTTATGCGATTTTACGTATAGCTGTAACTAGTGCAGCAGCCCCTGATAACATAAACAAAGCAAGCCACAATGCGTGATGGCTGTTATCACCGGTCTTTGGTGATTCGGTAACCGTTTGCTCAATTTCCTCGATATCTTCAATATCTTCAGAATCTTCAATATCCTCAAGTGCCTCAAGAGCTTCGAGCGCCTCACTTATGCGTGCCAAATCTTTCTGCAGTGCCTCTTTTTCGGAATCGCTGTAATTTTCGCCGTATTCGTCCAGTGCCTTTTTTAGATCGGACTCTGCTTTTTCAAGTACCTCTTTATCTGTGAGCTTAACGTTATCCGCTGTAATATCTTGCGTATTTTTAAGATTCTCGCTGTCTTTAAATGCCAGAGCCTCGTCAATGCGGGAAAGTAGACCTTCAATTTGCTTTTTCATTGTATCAATCTTGGCTTTCTCTTCGGCAGAAGCATTTGGTTCCCGCTCGATTACCATATCGATGTTATTAAGTGTTGTAAGGAGGGTACCCTTATCCCCTGCTTTTACATTCTTCTCATTTATACCGGACACAGGTGTTATCAGTTCGTCCAGCTCGTGCATTGTAACGGTCAGATGACATGTCCAATCGGCATCGCACGCAGTAATGGTGTAGCTTTTATTAGTATCTCCCGGTAGGGTGACTAATGCCTCACCGTTTTCAAATTCAACCGTTTTATCATCAAGCATTACAGACACTAAATCTGCATCCTGCACACGCACCTGCTGTGTAGTGAAATACTCGCCGCCATCCTCTACTCCGGAAAATACCGGTGGCGAATTATACTTTAAGGTAAATGACGGCTCTCTAGGCTCCGAGAGTATCTTTTCCCCGCCGTCTTTAAAGCCTTCAATCTGAGGTAACTTTTCAAAAGTCATAGCGTTTGCAAGACCGGGCTGTTGAGCCTTTTCGGGGAATTCGAGGTAATATTGATCTTCATCACAGGTTATTCCTGTTAACCAAGGATCTTCCTGAAGTAATCTGACTCCGATCACAGGCTCATCGTTATAAAAGGTGAGTACACTTGTTTGTTCGGTAACCCCCGGCTCAAAGTGTACGGCTAAGGCGCGAACTGAATCTTCATCATCCCTGTAAGGGAAAAGATTAAAGTTTTGACCGAAGTTATCAACACCGTGAAGACTATAATATACCTTAAAAGCTTCTGAAGGGGAACCTCCCTCAATTTTTGTAGTAACTTTGACTGTATAGTAATAACAACTGTCATCTCCTGCAGCAAAAACCGACGGAATGCAGACAGAAAGCAAACAACCAATAACGGCTAATGCTAAAATTATAGACAGACATTTTTTCATAGCAATTTCTCCTTTATGATAACAACAGGCACAATCAGATTTCTCCGAACACCTTGTTAAATAATTTTTTCGGATTTTATTGTAACACCATTATGTAACGATGTCAATATTATGTATATGTTTTTTCCAAATCCCATTAAAATTGATACACGAAAGGTTTTACCCTAAAAATAGGATAAAAAGTATTACACGGGCATTATGCGAGTTTCAAATTCAAACACTGTAGATTTTTTCATATTTATGTGGTATAATTAGTTTAGTATATAAGAATTTCACAAAGAAATGTTGTGAAATTGAAGAATAATATATTAAGAGCAAATTGGCTCACAGCAGATGCTTCGCCGCCTATCGCTTATACTTTCTCTCGAAAGGAGTTTTCGTTATGAAAAAAACCGTTTTATGGATCATTACTATTTGCTTGGTTATAAGTCTGATGCCTATATCGGCATTTGCTGTAACAAAGCATACTCATTCCTGGTCTAGTACTTGGACAGCCAATGATACACATCATTGGCACGCTTGTACTAATGATAATTGTAACATTACCTCCGAGACGGAGTGTAGTGGATACGGAGCACATGACTTTAGCCGGTATCCGTATCGCTGCACTGTGTGCGAATTCAGTACATATCATGAGCATTACGGTGGAAATGCAACCTGCCAATATAATGCTATCTGCGAGGGTTGTGGAACTACATATGGCAGTACAAACCCTAACAATCACCAAAGCCCGGACGGATATGGCGAGAAGATAGATGCTACCAGTCACAGGATCAAGTGCTGGTGCGGTCATATTTTTGTTGCTTCTGAACCCCATAATTTTACATCTTGGAGTAAAAACAGTAATGGCACAGAGGAGCGTTGGTGTAAGGACTGCCTTTACGCAGAAACACGAAACGGACAACATATCCACAGTTATTCTAAGGCTACCTGTGTAGCTCCTTCTACTTGCTCGTGCGGTAATACTACCGGCAAGAAGGACCCCTCAAACCATACCGGTGGAACAGAAATCAAGAATGCAGTTTCTGCAACCACCGATAAAGAAGGATATACCGGCGAC
>JAFQKE010000042.1 GCA_017397065.1 Clostridia bacterium | reverse complement strand
TTTGTAGGTTTCGTTAAGGGATACCAAAGCGCCCTCTTCATCATACCAACCAACAAAGTAACTGCCGTTTGCGGGTGTTGCGGAGAAAATAGCTGTTTCATTTACTGCAAAATCGGTAAATGCGGTATCTGCATTGGTAACTTCAGCAGTACCCATAGTGCTATCGGATGGGGTTGCTGTAACAACATCAATTATTTCGGCGGCAACAATATTATCAATCATAATTGATGCCGAGGAGGTTGCGGTATCAAGCGCACTTATATGGTATGCAACACCAAGATGCTGATACTGTGCATTTTCAGATATTTTTACTGTGCCTTTTTTGCTTAAAGTAGCGGATGACGGAGTTCTGTTAGTCCATTTCCATAAATCTAAAGGAATACCGCCATTATCGGAGCTACCTGTGTAGCCCGCTTGTATATGAATATGGGTCCAGTTGAACTTTCCGGCTTCATCAAAGCCTATATTACCTATTCTACCAAAGTCAAAGGTACCGGATAATACCTTAGTATCCGCCTTTACACGGTAATATCTGCCTGATTTTAATGTTGTGCCAAAGGGAAGTATGGATATACCGCCATAGGCTACAGAACTACCTGTGAGCTTAA
This sequence comes from Clostridia bacterium, assembly GCA_017397065.1. The sequence continues at coordinate 10,016 of JAFQKE010000042.1, read as the reverse complement.
GTGAAGCTGAACCGCTTATAGGATTTTCGGTTTCAAGTGCGGCAGTAAAGTTGCCTGATTTAGCAAACCATTCTTCAGTATCAGAAAGATTTTCATAATCACATTCTACATACTGATATGTTTTTGGAGTTTCGGCAAGGGAGATATTATCAATATATCCCTTGTAAGAGCCGCTTACCGAACCTACGGTAGCCAAAAAACTAAGGTAATATTCATCATAAATAGTGGAATCGGTGGTAAAGCTTACTTCAATATGATTCCAGCCGTTATCAGTTCCGTAAACCTCATTAGGATTAACGGTTTTGCTTTTCCCCTGATAAATATTGTAGCTGAAGGTAGGTGAATCGCTATTTACACCCGAAATACCAAATTTAGAGAACATTCCGTTTGACGGTGCTGTAGTGCTTGATGCCATATAATCAAAGGAAAGGGTGTATAAGGTATTGGGCTTTAAGGCATTAACAGGAGTATAAACCGTTGTGGCGTTAGTATTAAAATAAATGGATGTATCACTACCGTTAGTAACGGAAGTGTTATGCTTTATGGAACCCCAGGTTATATATTTACCGCCGTTATTCAGGGGATAATTATTTTCGCTTCTTGCCCAGGGAGTATTATCCTCATCTAAAATATCGCCGTATTTTTGTACTACAGGCTTTTCATAAATGGTGCTGTCTACAACCTCGCCATCGGGTGTTACAAAAAGTCCGTCCCTTTCGGCAGGGGTGTAAGGCAGGGTTATTGTGCGAGTTCCGAGGGATGACAGAATAATCTCCTTGGTGGATGGTGCATTTATAAGTCCCATATTCTGCTTTTGCTTTACAATAGTAGAAACTCTGCCGGAGATAATAGGCCAAAAGGCAGTTTCGGCACCAACAAGCTCATAAAACTCGCCGCTTGCAAAGGTAATTCCGTGATGCACCATTTGAACCATATCACTGCCAAGGGATGTACCAAAACGGGGCATTGCGACGTTTACAAGAGCGTAATCGGCAGAGTCACCTGTAATTAAAATCTCCTGACCCTCAGCCTTAATTTTGAATATTAAGGAAGATGTATTGAATTCATTGCCCTGATAGCACATTACAGGGAACATATCGGTGGGAGTTAAATAGAATTCCAATTCAACTCCGGGAAATTTATAAAGGTCCCCGGCATAAGGTGTGGAAATCTTAACATTGGGTAATTTTTCGGCTATAGCCTTTCTTTGCTCATAAACTATTCCGCCCTCTGAAAGAGCCTGATCCGCTGCCATATCGGGATCCTTTAAAATATCATCATCGCATGGATAGTTATAAATAAGCTGTTCAATACTAACGTTGTTATAATATTTATTAACAAGTGAGGTAAATGCAGTAATGTGGTCACTATGGGCGTGGGTGAAAACCCAAGCAGCTATAGTGATTTCATCAAGTACATTGTTATCTTCTAAAACATTATAAATATTATCTGCTTGATAGGTGTTATCGCCAACCTCCATACCGCTATCAATCATAATAAAGCGACCGTCACGCATACGAAGTGCATATGACATACCGCTGGTACCACCGGATACTACCGTTTCATCGGGGATTATCTGAATGAATAATGGGTCGCATATGCTAGTGTATTCGGTAGCTGCACTTAAAGCAAGCGCATCGTTTGCATTCAGGGATTGGGTGGTAATGTGCAAAGCCTTTGTGTTTGTGTGAAAAGCAATATGCTTAAGCTCAGTTTTATCTGAATTTAAATAAACCGCATAAAGATTATCTGCACCGGCAGTATTGGATTTTCCGTTCATTGCTATAGCATTTTGGGAATATTCTGTATATCCCGCCGCCACAAGATCGGCTGCTGTAGAATTAAAATCATCAGCCGTTGCCGATGTAAATCTTTCTGTAGTGCCTCTTTCGGTGTAGTAGGTTGTAGAATCCTCGGTAAGAGCCGAAACCGAAAATCCGTTTTCGGGCAAAACAATTACCGATAAAACCATAAGGAAGGACATTACAATAGATGCAAATTTTTTAACTATTCTTATCATAAATACATTACCCTTTCGTTTTATGATTTTTAAAATCTATAGCCCTTTAACATTGACATATGCACAAATATGTGATATTTTATAATAAAAAGGGACTTCTTTAATATAAATTTAACATATATATAGCTATTAGTAAATGTGTATAAATTAACATTTATGCCAAAAAATTAACCTCTTTTTTGAAAGGATGAAAAAAATGGCAAGTTGGTACGGTGGAATTTTACCCGGCTTTAGGGAGCCAAAAACTACCAATATATACGATGTTGCTGTTGATGATAAACCCATATGCGTTATGGCCTTTGGGCGAGAACTGTATAAACTTGACAAGCATATAATAATCGATCGTCCCAATGGAAGAAAGGACTATCTTATAGGCTTTGTTGCAAAGGGTTCTGTCTATGAAACCCCAAGACGAATAATAATGAAAGAAAACAGTTTGGTTATATATAAGCCAAACGAACCTCAGCTTAGAACTTTATTTGACCAAAATCCCGTTACTACATATTGGATACATTTTTCAGGAAATAAGGTTGAAGAAATTTTAGATGAATACGGGTTGGATAGCGGAATTATTGAATTTGAAGAGGATTTTCCATTTTTTGTGGATATAATAGACCGAATGTATGTAGCAAAAAATAATCCATTTTGGCAAGATATTTGTAACACTTTGCTTTTGGAGCTTTTTATGTATATTGGCGGTGCTATAAAGCAAGCACCATCGGAATATGCTTTTCGTAGACTTATGCAGTATATGCAGGAAACCTGCACCCAAAATTTACCAATAAAAGTATATGCCGATTTTATAGGCTTCAGCGAAGTGTATTTTGTAAGATTTTTTAAAAAGGCTCGAAATATTACACCACATAACTTTTTAATTCATATGCGTTTAGACCGTGCCTGTCATTTATTGCTCCACACCGATTTGCCCATAAATCAAATTTCCGATAAAGTAGGGTATAAAACTGCAAGATATTTCAGCAAAGCGTTTTTTGATAGATATGGTATAACACCCACCGAATACAGAAATAAACATTCAAAAAAACAATAAAATTATTCTGAATTTTCGCTCTATCCTTTAAGTATTCTGTTAAAATTTTCAAATTGCTGCTCACTTGGTTTATAATCGGGATGAGAACCGCAAGGAATATTCGGTTCCCTGCCATCGGAATAATAAAAGGGAGTTGTGTTATCGTTTCTATACTTATCCCTATCTTCCTTTCTTCTAAAATCAGGAATATCATAGGGCACACCATAACCCATAAGACTGCGATGCCCCAAAATTGCAACCGAAGCCATACGGGTTGCAAAATAAACATCAAAGGTGGGTTTTTTATCCTCACGGATGCAGCTTAAAAACTCCCTTATAATACAGAAATCACCGCCACCGTGACCTGCTGCCTTAATCAGTTCTTCGTCTTTATCGTTCCACTCGGGATTATAATAATTTATTTCTTCCCTACCTTCAGGAATTTCCCACTCATTATAGCGAAGCATAATCTTGCCGTCCGTTCCACGAACATTTTCAATCATACCTTTTTCGCCGCATAGACGATATGAATTTTCACTTCCGCCAAAGCCTGAGCAACCCGTAAACTTAAATACCGAATTATCATCATTAAGGGTGGTTATAATTGCGGCTTTTTCACCTGTGCGTTTTACTCGGTCGCAATCTTGCGGTTGAGGATTAAACACCGGCATAGCCGTTACCCTTACAGGCGATGCGCCTGTTGCATACATAATTGGTGCCAAGGAATGCGTAACATAATAGGTTGAAGGTAAAAACCAACGCCAATGCTTATCGCTGTCATAAAGATTGCAAATATCCTCCCAGGTATCCTTTTCTCCGTTGCCGTAAACTTTTCCCGAATGATTGTACTCACCCTCGGCATATAAAATCTTGCCTAAGGTTTTACCATCGGCTACCCTCTTCATCTCCTGATTAAAAAGCATAAAGGGATAATTTTCCAAGAGCATATATTTAGCTGTGCTTTTTTCTGCCGCTTCAACCAGCTTTACTCCCTCAGCCATTGTAGAATTGGAAATACATTCAGATAAAACGTGAATCCCCTTTTCAAGGCACCTTATTGCATATTCACTGTGCTCGTGAAAATAATTAGCGAGCAATATCGCCTCTATTCCCTCGTGCTCAATGAACTCATCAAATTCTTTGTAAAGTGCAGTAGTGCCCCCCAACTTTTGCTTCGCCTGTTCAAGGCGCTTTTCACTTTTATCGCAAACGGCAACAATCTCTCCGTTAAGTGCTAAAATATCGTCCACAAGACTTTGACCACGCCAAAAGCCAAAAATACCAAGTTTAACAGTTTTCATTTTAATTTACCTCCACGTAATTTTAAATAATTCCTCCGACGGCAACAACACAAGCATTAAAACTCCTATAAAAGCAAGTATAACCGCTAAAATCTCCTTTTTAGTGGGTTTATTTTTTCCAAAAAAGCTGATTATGGTTGAAACTATTATTGTGCCACCCGTAACAAAAGGATACTGTGCCGATGCAGGCAGTTCGGCAAGTGCCACCAGCAAAAGCCAATTTGCCACTCTATTCAACGTACCTGAACCCGCCATCGCAAACACCGTAGCTGCATTTATTTTCTTTTTTTCGCCTTTTATAATAAGCAAAAACAGCAAAGAAAATATTATTGTAACCAAGGAGGAGAGCATAGAATAACCTGCAGCAGATATCCTTTCAAACGGTAAAGCGTAATAGATTTTAGAAATCACACCCGACATACCGTTAAAAATAAAAACTCCTACATAATAAAAGGCTCCGCCCGAGCTATTATCTTTTTTTGCAGTAAGGCAAAGTGCAAGGATTATTATAACAAAGCAGGCACATTTGCTGATTGTAACACTCTCTTCGTGAAAAAGTATTCCCGATAAAAACGGTAATGCCATACCGCCAAGCATAGAAAACAAGGAATACAGTGAAAGATTTATTTTTGAAAGTGCCTTTAAACTGCAAAATGTAAAAAGAAGTCCGTTAATTGTAGAAACAAGTGCCATTATAAAGGCAAAAAGAGAAAATTCAAAGCTAAGTCCGTTCATTAAGGCCAATACAATAAATCCAAATATACCGCCGCCAAGACTTGCCACAAAGCTATCACGAAGCCCACTTCCGTAATTTTTTCTAAAAATATCTTTAAAGAAAAATGTAAATCCAAACATTACGGTAGAGGTTGTGAGCAGACCATAGCTTACAATCTCATTCATACAGTTCGCCTTCTTTCTAAAGTGATTATAATGCTTAATTGCAGAGAATAAAATAGATTTTTTCTATACAAACATATAATTTTCCCACTTTAGTGTTGAAAACATAGAATTTTTCGCCTATAATATTTTGGGTGATAAATATGAAAATCGATAAAAATATTTGTAAATTTATAAGCTTTGAAAGACAGTATGGAATAAACACCTACAATTTTGTGTATGAACAAGTAGCCGCAAATTTCTCTGATTTTAGAATATTAGACTATTACACCATTTATTTTGTTATAGACGGTGAGGGCGAGCTTATAACCAAAACACAAAAATTTGGTCTTGCTAAGGGTGATGTTTTTTTCTCCTTTAAACAAATTCCTTTTAAAATAAATAACACCAAAAATATTAAATATATGTATATCTCTTTTGACGGATATAGAGTTGACGAATTGTTTTCGCGCTTTTCAATCTCACCCGTTAACTGCACATATGAAGGCTACAGTAAACTCGCCGCATTTTGGGAGAATTCTATAGTAAAAGCAAACAAGAAAAATCTTGATCTTATAAGCGAAAGCGTTTTGCTTTATACACTTAGCGAGATGTCCCCTAAGGATTTGGGCGTAAAACAGCGAACAATAAACGAGATAATACTATTTATTGAAGAAAACTTTAAGGACAACACCCTTAATTTAGATACTGTAGCCAAGCATTTTGGGTATAACAGTAAATACATCTCACGCATTTTTAGGGAAAATATGGGTACAACCTTTTCCTCTTATCTTACTAACATACGATTAAATCACGCCGTTTTTCTAATAGAACAACAGGTAACCTTAATTAAAAATATAGCTTTCCTTTGTGGGTTTAGTGATCCTTTATATTTTTCAAGAGTCTTTAAATCCATATTGGGAGTTTCGCCAAAGGAATACATTGCCCAAATGGCAAAAAAATAAAATTGGGATTGTAATAAATCTTCCCCCGATAAATTGTAGTTTGAAACGTGTGACGTTTCATCCAATTCCGAACAGGTTTTATGCGACAGGCTGAATTTCGTTCCGCGGCCACATAGATTTATATTTTAAGGTGGTTTTGGTTTTTGCTAACCTCGTTCCGTGGCGGAAAGTGAGCGGTAAATTGCGGTTTTTTATTAGCCTTCCCCTTGATGGGGAAGGGGGACCGCGTCAGCGGTGGATGAGGTGAAAAAACCGCTAAATTATGCGATTTTTTGCGGACAGTCCGGGAGGCCTGTCCCTACACGTTTGAAAGGCATTCCGCCTTTCAAACAACAATTTATCTATCCAATATATTTATAAACACAAAAATCTGCAATAAAATGCACTTTTATTGCAGATTTTCAAATTTTTATTCAGTTTTTTGTGGGTTAAAAAATAAATTTTCGGGTCTTTTTATATACCTTATAAAGATGGGTGATATTTAAATCCTCTTCCATATCAAGTCCGTGGGAGCCGCAGCCACCGTCAATTTCGTGGCAGCCGTGATCCATTGCAAAGCCAACCAGTGTATTATGATTTTTCCAATGTTCCCTTATAAGGGAATCAAAAATATTGTAGGTTCGGGTGTTGGCTCTTAGTTCTGCCAATGCTTCTATACTCTCGGGACCGAATTTATGCATTATGCCGTCATAATTACCATTGTAAACTACATAAAAATCATATTCGTCTTTTACAATAAACTCTGCGGCTTTGGCATTGACCTCATCCAAAGTATCAAAAATAAAGTAGTCCATATCACGCTCTAAATATATTTTGGAAAGGCTGGAATTACCGTAAGACAGTATAACAGGCTTTTTGCCCGCGCGGATAAGGGCATCAAAAATAGTATCGACCGAAATTACAGGCTTTTCATATTTTTGAATACCGTGAACCGAAGGCTGAATGCCCGTGTACATAGTGCCAAAGCAAACAGGGGTAACGCTGGGCAGAACCGAACAGAGAGGGATTTTAATATCTGTACGCTCTGTTGTTCCCTCAAAAAGCTGAGGATATTTTTCAAAAATCCATTGAGCAACGGCATCGGGATTGTACATAAAAATTCTGTCACACTTCTCCCCCGCCAGAGCTTCATCAATATATTGGCATAAGTCCTCGTTAGCGGTGGCGGAGCCTTCGGGCGGTGTAATTCCCATTGCATAGCACAGAGCGGCGCATAAAGTATCTAAAGAATTTGGATTGTACATTTTTAGCGACCTTTCATTTTAAAATTATAGTTAATATTATATAAATAATTATACAGCATTAATCTGTTAATGCAAGTTTTTTTATTGCTTGAATGATTTTATATTGAAATTTAAATATATATATGCTATACTTTACTTGTGAACGGGGACGGCACCCATAACAAAAAACAGTTTCACTTTATTTACAATAAGGGGATGATACCCATAGAAAAAAACATTATTGTTGTAGATGAACAAGGAAATGAATATGAAGCGACCTACCCCAAAAGGGCAAAAGGTCTTGTTAAAAATGGCAGGGCACGCTTCATAGATGAAAACATTATATGCCTTGCGTGTCCGCCAGATACCAAATTGGAGGACAAAAATATGTCAGAAAATAAAAAAGTAATTGATAAAACGACTGCTGAAAACGCTATTGAAGAACCCCAAAAGCTAACAATCAACTATGTGTTGGAACAGATTGAAAAAATCCAAAACCAAACAGACCACATAGGTATGGCGTTAGCCGCATTAGGAAATATGGTTCCGAAAACAAATAGTACAACGCCTGATGTTGCCGGAGCTGAACAGGCAGAAGCAATTGCCGAGGTTATAGAGAGTCGTGAAGCAACAAATCAAAAATTAATTGCTCTTTATGAGAAAATGTATGATGATTTAAAGCCTCGTGAAGAATCAATTAAAATTAAAGCGTTAGAAATGCTTTCCGGTATTGTAAGAGAAGCGGGCTTTTATGAATCCGAACAAGCAGCCGAAATGATTTCTAATATGTTAGAAACCATCAGACATTTAGGTTAGCAAAACGCCCCCTTGCCACGGCAAGGGGGTTGTTTTTAGGCTATTTAAATATTTATAGTTGAATTTTACTTGTTGTTAATCCTCAAATATTTCTTTTTCCATTAAAACAGCTAAGGTACAGTCGCCACCCTCACCGGAAAGTTTCATATCAACAATTCTCCAACCATTTTCCAAATAGTTTTTATTAACATCATCCTCACAACGGCCACCACAACCAAGATAAAAATTCTGTTTTATAATGGGTTTTCCTCTCAACAAATAATCAACATTAACATTAAATATATCGGCAATCTGTGGTAACAAGGTAATATCCGGAAAACCGCCGCCGGTTTCCCATTTGCTAACAGCTCGGTCTGTTACTCCTAATTTTTCTGCAAGTTCAAACTGTGTGATATTATTTTCATTTCTGAGCTTTGCAATTCTTGCTCCAACCTTTAATTCATTCATAAATATTTCCTCCTGATTGTTTCTGATTAAATTATAACATAGCCATATATAAAAAACAACACACGGTAATTTGAGTTTAATTACAGTATTTGAGTTACAGACTCAACTGATAGTGGAGATAAAACATTATTCATTATTCATCAGCGAACATAGTGAGCGACTTCATTAGCAAAGAGGCTTCATTATTCATTTAAAATCCGTTATTTATTTAATTAATGATGAATAATACAAACAAAAATCCGTCCTCTTACGAGAACGGATTTTCGTTTGGCATGGGCAGAAAGTTACCTTTAATATACACAACAATTTACAAACTCAACTATGAAATTATTTCATAAGAAAACTCGTCAAATTTTAATTTCTTATTAAACTTTATTTTTAATTCAAATACTCTGTGCATCATATCTAAACTTTTTTCAAACTCTTTAGATAGTGTATTTTCACCTTTGATTACTACTTTATTTGCATCACAATCTGTACATAACAAATCATTAAAAGCATCCCAGTTTTTTCCATACCATTCAGGAAAACCAAATGCAACTCTTATTCTTTCGTGCAACTCATATCCTGTTTTACACCCACTTAAATCCAACTCTATTATCTTCATTATGTCAATCTCCTTATAATATTTCATAAAACGTTTTGTAATGGTCATATGTTACAAATATCAAACCATCGTTTGACCAAAGGATTCTTGAAGAATTTCGTCTACCTGTTTATATTTTTTCGATAACATAAATACTCCTTAATAAATAAAATTAAAGTTAACTTTAATTTTATTATATAAGAAGCTAATTTATATTCCCCCACCATTTAAAATGGCTATGATTATTATAATATATTGGTGGTTAAAAATCAATGCGAAGCGTTAGACATCATCGACATTGAAAAATTAAGTGCAAAATATTATTCATTATTCATTTAAAATCCGTTATTTATTTAATGAATAGTGAATGATGAATAATGAAAAATGAATAATACAAACAAAAATCCGCCCACTTTCGTGAACGGATTTTAGTTTGTGTTGGCACCGCCCTATTTTCCCGGGCCGCTTCCAGCCAAGTATTTTCGGCACTGACGAGCTTAACTTCTGTGTTCGGAATGGGAACAGGTGGACCCTCGCCGCCATTGGCACCAACTAAGTATATTATACATCAGGTTGCCCCGAAATACAATACCTAAATTTAGTTTTTTTCGTACCCTGAAAACTGAATAAAGCAAAGTTTGATGATGAGGTAAAAACCATAATCTTTAGGTTAAGCCCTCGGTCTATTAGTACTGCCTAGCTGAACGTGTCACCACGCTTACACATGCAGCCTATCAACCCGGTAGTCTTCCGGG
>JAFQKE010000041.1 GCA_017397065.1 Clostridia bacterium | reverse complement strand
GTTTTTTGAATGATGTTTGCCTTCGGCAAATGATGTTGGCTCCGCCAATGATGACGGCTTCGCCTAATGATGCGTTCCTGACGGCACATAATGGCAAACATCGCATCATTGCGGAACGCAGTGGAGCAACATCATTTTGAGCGAAGCGAAAAACATCATATCGACGAAGTCGATGCATCATTTTGTAAGAGTTCGAATTCATACGCAAAACAACCGAAAATATCTTTTTTGTCAATGTGCGATAGCACTACATCATTTCGGCGCAGCCGATACTTAATAATAATCAAAAAAATAAGTAATATGTATTGCGATTATATTTAGCTTGTGATACAATAAACCAAAATAGCTTTTGGAAGTGATAGTATGAAAATAGCAATTCAGGCCGGTGGCACTATAGGATATTTAGGTTTTGAAAGCACACTTTATGCTTTTAAAAAAGCGGGCTTTACGGCTGTAGATTTGTCTACTGATATTGATTTTAAAAAAAGCCTTAATGGTGATGCCGATGATAGCGTTTTCAAAATGGATATTGAAGATATTAAAAAACACTATGATCCCAAATTGCAACTTTTAAGAAAACACGAGTTTAAAATTTCTCAAATGAATGTTTCCTGCCCAATAGACATATCGGGTGCATCACAGCATCTTGATTATATGATTGAGGTTTATAAAAAGCTTATTTTGTTAGCCGACTATGCAGGTTGCAAAAACGTTGTTATAAACGGAATTTACGAGAACTCCGACAATTCCGATTATACTAAAGAATATATCGACTCTTTAAATTTAAAGATGTACGAATCTCTTATTCCCACCATACTTGAAACTAGTGTAATAATTTGTCTTGAAAATATTTACACCAAAAAAACCGATGGGGCTTTTGAGATTTCCGCTTGCTGCTCTGATGCCGATGAAGCAATAAAAATTATAGACACACTTAACAAAAAAGCAGGCAAGGAATGTTTTGGTCTTTGCTTTAATACAGGTCATGCGCTTTTAGATAGTATTGATGTAAAGGACTACATAATCAAACTCGGCTCCAGAATTAAAGCTTTACACATTCACGATAACAATGGAGCTTTAGATTTACACCAACCACCATACATAGGCAAACTTAATTGGAATGATTTTTGTGATGCCCTTAAAGAAATAAACTATCAAGGTGATTTAAGTTTTAAAACTTTTGGTTTTCCTCAGGAAGCAGCCGACAAAATTTCGGTTGATTTACTCATTTCTTGGCTTACCGTTATATGTGAAACGGGTAATCATTTTAAAAATTCTATTCTAGTTAAAAACACTCAAATAGAGTTTTTAAAGGATGAACTTTGGTGGGGTGGCGAGGTTGGAAGTTGGAATAAAATGCCAATTTCAGCCGAGGACATCTTTAAAATTAACTTTAGAACAAGCGGTCACAATCAAACTGCTCCCCTATTTTTATCTAACAAAGGCAGAATTATTTTCTGCAAATCGGTATTCTCTGCAAACTTTATAAAGGGCATTATAAATTTATCGGGCGAAGATAAAATCGAACTTATAAATGCAGGCAAAAATCTGCGCGATGCTTACGATTACGCCGCCCACAAGCTCTACACCTTTGAAAAACGTGATTTGCCAAAAATTCACTTTAACGCACCGCAATATAACACTTGGGTGCAAATGGGATATATGCAATCACAGGAAGGTGTTTTATCCTACGCCGAGGGAATTATTAAAAACGGCTACAAACCCGGTGTTTTAATGATTGATGAAGGCTGGCAAGTAGACTATGGCGATTGGCGATTTAACTACCGATTCCCCAACCCTAAAGAGATGGTAGAAAAGCTTCACGCTATGGGATTTAAGGTTATGCTTTGGGTGGTTCCATACCTTTCGATATGCAGCCCGATTTTCCGCCCCCATTGGTTTGACAAGGACAATCATTTTTGCCGCACTTATGATGACCAACCCGCCATTGACCATTGGTGGAACGGTTATACAACCTCTTTTAATATGTGTTTAGAGGGTGACAGAAAAATCTTTACCGAACAGCTCGAAGCACTTATGAAAGACTATGATATAGACGGCTTTAAGTTTGACGGCGGTAATATTGCAAAATACCGACTAAACGCTATAAATGGAAAGCGCCACGAAAAATATCCACCCGAAGCCCTAAATATGGCTTGGAATGATTTTGGTGCAAAATACAAATACCACGAATACAAAGACACCTATAATCGTATGGGTCGAGCCGTTATTCAGCGTATTTGTGACACCGCTCACGCTTGGGAGGGTAACGGTATTAATAAGCTTATTCCGAGCGGACTTATGCAAAATCTTTTAGGCTACCCTTACAACTGCCCCGATATGATTGGCGGCGGATGTGTTAGCGGAAT
>JAFQKE010000040.1 GCA_017397065.1 Clostridia bacterium | reverse complement strand
CTTCGACCTTAAATGTGCAATTTTTAAAGTAGATTTTGGTGAAGAGAATTTCATAAGGCTACCGCCTATGAAATTTGATGAGCCTAAAGATGCCTAAAAATAGCCATTTAAGGCTGATTCGAGTTTGAATGCTTTGGCTATAAAAAGGTTATTCAATATACCATTTGCCCTGAGCCTTTAAACTGGCAATTGTAGCCTGATGAGCTGCAAGAGAAGTGTTATAATAAAACTTCATTGTATTATCTGTAACAAAATATGTGGCTGTAAAATTCTCTTCAGGTGATGCGGCAGCTAAAATTGCATTTTCACTTGGAGCACACATGGGTCCCGGAGGCAAGCCTTCATTTTTATAGGTATCATATCTACCATTACCATACGGATACTCCATAGTAGGATCTGACTCTAATCTTCTGGGGCCGATCCAATCAGGGCTCTCCAAACGATTATAGAAAACAGCAGCTACCTTTGGCATATCATCTCCGGAAGAGCTTGCCTCAAGCTCAATAACCGAAGCCATAGTAAGCACCTCGTGAATGGTGTATCCGGATTCTTTAATTTGTCCCCTAACACGCTGAGTAAGTTTGTTATCAAGATTTTGAAGCATTTTTCTTATCGCAAGCTCAGCACATTCAGCAGAATCATAATTATAAAATTCATATGTGTCAGGGAAAAGGTAGCCTTCAAATTTATAGTGAACATCCGACACCGGAATTTCGTCTACAAAATCAAAATCATAATCACCGTTTTTAACTGCATTACGGAAATCGGCTTTTGTGCAAACGCCATTATCTTCTAATATCTGCATAATTTCATCCATACTTGCACGTTCAGGAATTGTAACCTCAACCGACTGAGCCACCGCACCCTTGGTTTGGAGCATATTAACAAGATCAGGATAGCCCAATTCATTATTAAAGGTGTAAACTCCATACTGGTAGGTACCATCGTGGCCGGCAATTTTGCTGTAAAAACGGAATAAAAGTTCGCTTGAAATTGCTCCTTCTTCCTTAAGCTCTTCGGCTATTTCGGCGGTGCTCATACCTTTTTCGATTTCAACAACGCATTTGTTGCCTTTGTTAAAACCAATTCCCAAAAACTCTGAAATAACCAAAAGAATACCAAATGCCAAAATTATAGAAATTGCAAAAATAACTAATATCCAAATAGTGGTTTTTAAGCCCTTTGCTCCCCTTTTTTTCTTTTTCTTAGAGCTCGATTTTCCCTTTTTAACAGGCTTTACCTCTTCAGCATCTTCAACTTTTTCGCCTTCTTCAGGAATTTCGAATCCATTTTCGCCTAAAAGATAATTAAAATCATCTACCGCAGCGACTCTTTTTTCTTCGGACTGAGAAAGCATTTTTTCATTTTCTTCAAGTAATTCATTTAGCGTTTTGGCATCTTCTAAATTTCTGTTTTCTTCATTCATTAAAGTCCACCTCTTCTTCTGGAAATATATTTTTTACAACGTCTTATCCACTTTTCGCTCACAACGGCCTCAACCGCTCTGTCGTATCGACCGTGATGCATATGTGGCCTGAGTTCTTCAGAATAACAAAGTCCTACAGCTGAACCTGTGTAACGTGACATATATCGATCATAATAGCCTTTACCATAACCCAATCTGTAGCCAAAACAATCAAATAAGAAACCGGGTACAAGCATCAAAGCTCCTGAAAAATCAGAAACAATGGGATAATGCTCAGGTGGCTCTAAAACCGAAAAGCTACCGGGAGTAAGTTGATCCACCGAAGTAATGTAATGGAATTCCATTTGTCTTGTTTGAGGAATACACCTAGGCACTGCGATTTGCTTTCCATCTTTAAGTGCATTTTCAATTATTTTAAAGGTATCTACCTCAATTGATGTAGAAACATAAACCATTATAACCTTTGCGGAACGATATTGATAAAGCTTTTTGACCCTCTCGGCAATTTCAGAATCCATTTCTGCCTTTGCATCGGGATCAAGCGTTTTTCTGCGATTTCGACATTGCTCACGCAGTTCGATTTTATATTTTCTTATATCTATTGGATGCATTTCATTGATTCCTTTATTCTATTAGCTTGCTTACTGTCTGAAAAAGCTTCGGTTAGCTTAAAGCCAAACTCAAGTGCTGCTCCTGCACCTACGGCGGTTATAATATTACCATCACGGCAAACAGGTGTATTTCCAATCTCGGCACCGAAAAGCTGAGTTTCAAAGCCATCATAACAAACGGCACGTTTCCCGTTTAAAATACCTTTATGTCCAAGAATCGAAGGTGCGGCACAAATAGCACCGATTATGAGATTGTTTTCCACAGCATAATCAATAAATTTTTGAACAGTCTCGTTTTTTTCAAGATTTAAAGTTCCGGGCATACCACCGGGCAAAATAATACCTTCACAGTTTTCATCAGGAGCAATTTCACAGTCCATAACATCGGCTATAATGGGAATACCGTGCGAACCTGTTACGGTTTTTCTACCCACACCAACCGTTGCAACACTTAGTTCTGCTCTTCTTAAAAAATCAATCGGAGCTACAGCTTCAATTTCTTCAAAGCCCTCCGCCAAAAAAACATATATCATAACTAAAACTCCTATTTTATTAAGGGTAATACCTTGGCTAAAATTTCATCTGCAATGCTTTCTCTAGAACGCATAACACCATTTTCGTAACATTCTATTTTGTCCCAGCCAAACTGCTTTACAGCGAAATCCGCCGCCTCGTGACAGTGATTAAGATAGCTCACATCTCTCTCGTGAATGTCTTTTTTAGACTCATCACCTTCATATCTGCCTGATAGAAGATTTTGAGAAATATCTATGGGAACATTTAAATATATAACCTTGTCGGGCTTGGGGATTCCCACCTTACTGTATTCCAAATCCTCTAGCCACTCAAGATAATTTACCCATTCGGATTTATTAAGCTTTGACGTCTGATGAATTGCATTAGAGGTTGCGTACCTGCCCGCCAAAATAAGGCCACCATTATTATAAAAATCGCACCAACCCTTTTTATAACTTGCAAAACGATCTACCGCATAAAAAAGAGAGGCGGCATATGCGTTAACATCGTTAGGATTTTTCCCGAATTCGCCTGCCAGATACATTTTTACAGGCTCACATGAGGGAAGGGTATATTCCGGAAAAGAAACGGTTTTAAAATCAAAACCTAACTTTGATAAATTTTCTTCTAGTAATGAAAGCTGGGTGGATTTTCCCGAACCGTCCAGCCCCTCTAAAACAACAAGCTTACCCATTTTTTACAGTTCCAATCCTTAAAATTTTTCACGCATATTTTTATATTTTTCTCTAACCTCTTTAATTTTTCCGCAGGACATTTTCCCCTCAGGGCAACCTCCCACCAAGCAGGGAGGGCCGGCAGTTTTAAAGATGTTAGGTGCAACCTTACTAACTAAAGCCAACATCTGATCAGCAACATCACGTATTTCCCATTGAGCACGATTACAACAGCGATGATGGAAAAAATTCATAAGACTTCTTGCGTTTATGGTCATAACCATTTTTGTTTCGCAAGCATTCGGCAAAACAAAGCGAGCATCCTCAATAGCCTTTTTCTCGGCGTTGCGACGTGCGGTTTTCTCATCCATACCTGCTGCAAGATTTTCAGCAACATAGCCCTCGCTCAGCATATCTGCCAGCTTATGATAAGCCTCCTCCGCCTGAGCCATAGACTCCCTATATAATTTTAAAGCTTCGGGATCTTTGGCGATTTCGGGAGGAGTTACATATGCTAAATCCTTTTCTTTAACGTACCTTTGGCTCTGCACCGAAAAGGATGCCATTCTATGACGGGTAATCTGTGCTAACAGAGAACGGGATACCCCTTCAATACCAAAGGTGAAATATGCGTGCTCGATTGGGCTTTCGTGACCAATTTCAGC
This sequence comes from Clostridia bacterium, assembly GCA_017397065.1. Next base: position 3,688 of record JAFQKE010000040.1, on the reverse strand, counting down.
AAGCATCTCTACAAAAGATGCGGTCTTTTCATCGGTAAGTCCATCTTTAATAGTTGCAATATCAGAAGCTGAATAGCAAAGCTTCGCCGCAGAAGCAACTGTGCGCTCCGGCTCGGTGGTGTATGTAAGCAAGGTTACCTTAGCCATATTAAATCTTCCTTTCAAAAATGCCTTATTTTTTAGTGGCAATACTATTTCATTCTATTTACAGTAACTATTATAGCAAATATTTAATGATATATCAATTATAATTTGTAGATATTTGTCAAAATTTTAAAAAATATATAAATATACTCTTTTCAATTGAGAAAATCTGTGGTATTATAGTAATATAAAATATAAAAAATGGTTTTTTATCACTATTAACACCTGACACAAACCAAAAAACGGAGGATGTTAAAAATGGCAACAATAACCTTTAAGCACACACCTTTTGGAGATTTGGCTCTCATAAGTATGAGGGGTTGTGAGAATATCTCTGAAAAGGTAGACTATTACTTAAAGCAATGGCGTGAAACACCCGAAGGATATTCATTTGTAGTACCTGCAGTTTGCCCACGCTTTGGTACCGGTGAGGGTAAGGCTGTATTCAATCACACAGCACGTGGACTTGATGCATACATCATTTGTGACTGCTTTAACCACGGCGTTACCTACAAAATGTACGGTCAAACAGTACCTATGAGCCCCGATGACCACTATCAGGATTTAAAGCGTGTTATCGCTTCACTTGGTGGTAAAGCACGAAGAATAACCGTTATTATGCCTATGCTTTATGAGGGCAGACAGCACCGTCGTTCTTCCAGAGAATCACTTGACTGTGCTCTTGCACTTCAGGAGCTGCACTCTATGGGTGTTACAAACATCATCACCTTTGATGCACACGACCCAAGAGTTCAAAACGCCATTCCCCTTGGTGGATTTGATAACGTAATGCCCACATACCAAATGATAAAAGCACTTGTTAAAAATGTTCCCGATATCGTTATTGACCGTGACCACGCAATGATTGTTTCCCCTGACGAGGGCGGAATGAGCCGATGCATCTACTTCTCCTCTGTTTTAGGTTTAGATCTTGGTATGTTCTACAAGCGCAGAAACTACTCTGTAATTGTAAACGGACGTAACCCCATTGAAGCACACGAGTTTTTAGGCAAAAATATTGATGGTAAAGATCTTATCATTGTTGATGATATGATTTCTTCGGGCGAATCAATACTTGACATTGCTGCTAAGCTCAAAGCTAAAGGTGCTAACCGCATTTTTGTATTCACTACCTTTGGTCTTTTTGTTGATGGTCTTCAAAAATTCGATGAATACTACGAAAAAGGTCTTATTGATAAAATTTTCACCACAAACCTTATCTACTCTGATCCCGAGCTTTTAAAACGTGAGTGGTACTGCAATGTTGATATGTCTAAATACATTGCCTACCTTATTGATACCCTTAACTATGATAATTCTATAAGCGAGCTTCTTAACCCTGTAGACCGCATAAAGAAGCTTATGGAAAAACATACCGCAGAGCTTAAAAAGAAATAATTTGTATTACATATAACAAGGGAATGAAAAATAAAGTTTATTAAATCCCTTAAAATAAAACGGAAAATCTGCAATAAAAGTGTGGAATCACTTTTGTTGCAGATTTTTTGTTTATAAATATATCGGTAAGATAAATTGTAGTTTGAAACGTGTGACGTTTCATCCATTTCCGAACAGGTTTTATGCGTTTAGCTAAGTCTCGTTCCGCAGCCGGAAAGCGAACGGTAAATTGTTGTTTATATGCCTTCCCCTTGATGGGGAAGGGGGACCGCATCAGCGGTGGATGAGGTGAAAAAGCCGTTAATTTAAAGGCTTTTTTACGGGCAGTCGAGGACGCCTGCCCCTACGGTATCATCTAAAAATCTCTGCGATTAACTACAATTTATCGCACGGCTGTTTTTTTTACAGCCCCTTTTTTGATGTAACTTTATATTTATGCTACGGTTTCTTTTTCTTTAGTTGTTTTCTTTTTAACTATTTTAGGCTCGGTACCATTTAAAACGCTATCTTCGGTAACAATAACCTCGGTTACGTTTTTCTCGCCCGGAACCTTATACATAGTATCAATAAGGGCGGTTTCAAAAATGGAACGCAGACCTCTGGCACCGGTTTTTCGCTCAACAGTGAGCTTTGCCACCGCTTTTAATGCCTCCGGCTCAAAGGTAAGCTTAACGCCATCTAATTTAAACAGCTCTTCATACTGTTTAAGCACCGAATTTTTAGGCTCGGTCATAATTCTAACCATAGCATCCTCGTCCAAGGATTCCAAGGGTGAAATTACGGGCAAACGGCCAACGAGCTCGGGAATAAGGCCGAAACGAACCAAATCCTTATGGGTGGCAAGCGGTAAAAGAGCCTCACGCTCCAGGTCGGTTGATGCTTTAATCTCGGCACCGAAGCCAAGACTACCGCTACCTACTCTGCGCTCGATGATTTTTTCAATACCATCAAACGCACCTGCACAAATGAAGAGAATATTTGTGGTATCAATTCTTATAAACTCCTGTTGGGGATGCTTTCTGCCGCCCTGAGGAGGTACGTTCGCAACAGTACCCTCTAATATTTTTAGAAGTGCTTGCTGAACACCCTCACCGCTTACGTCACGGGTGATGGAGGTGTTTTCAGATTTACGGCTGATTTTATCAATCTCATCAATATAAATAATGCCACGCTCAGCCTTTTCGATATCATAATCGGCGGCTTGAATAAGTCGGAGCAGAATATTCTCAACGTCCTCACCCACATAACCGGCCTCGGTTAAGGTAGTGGCATCTGTTATGGCTATGGGAACATCTAAAAATCTTGCCAAAGTGGTTGCAAGCAGAGTTTTACCAACACCGGTAGGACCTAAAAGCAAAACATTGCTTTTTGCCATTTCAACTTCTCGGTTTTTATCTTTAAGGGCACCTATTTTTTTATAGTGATTATAAACGGCAACGGCCAAGGTTTTTTTAGCCTTTTCCTGCCCTACAACATATTCATCGAGTTTTGCTTTAAGCTCAGCAGGGGTTGGGAGCTTAAAGGTTTCACTTTCTTTTGCGGATTTTTTGCTTGATTTGCCTCCCTTTGTGCTATATTCAGGGAATATATCGTGGTCGGCATCAATTAAAGAGAAGCAAACCTCAACACATTGGTCGCAAATATATACACCCGGGCCTGCTATAAGCTGCATAACCTCATCCTGAGTTTTTCCGCAAAATGAACAAACTACATCTTTTTCGGTTGTTTCCGACACAGTAGTCACTCCTAACATTACACAGTTTCGCCGTCCATTTTAAAACGGGCGGCGAAAACATCAAAATTATCTTTTTTCAATAACCTTATCAATAAGGCCATACTCCATAGCCTCTTTAGCGGACATAAAGTTGTCACGCTCGGTATCCCTCTCGATCTCTTCCAAAGGACGACCGGTACGCTCGGAAAGAATAGTATTTAAGGTCTTGCGTGTTTTTTCAATATGCTTTGCGTGAATTAAAATGTCGGTTGCCTGACCTTCAGCCTGACCCAAAGGCTGGTGAATCATAATTTCACTGTTAGGCAAAGCCATACGCTTACCCTTTGTGCCTGCTGCAAGAAGGAATGCACCCATACTTGCTGCCATACCAAGGCAGATTGTGCTAACGTCACATTTAATGTACTGCATAGT
>JAFQKE010000005.1 GCA_017397065.1 Clostridia bacterium | reverse complement strand
TAAGGGAGTGTATGGCTGATTATATGCAGAAAAAATATTCTGTTGGCGGTGAGGAGGATGATATCCTTATCACCTCGGGAGCGCAACAGGTTATGAACCTTGTTACCAAGGTTTTTGTAAATACAGGTGACACCATAATTTGTGAGGACCCAAGCTTTATTGGTTCCTTAAACGCTTTTCGTTCCTTTGGCGCTAATTTGGTTGGCGTGCCTATAGAAGCAGACGGAATTGATTTAAATGCCCTTGAAAATGCTATCAAAACCAGTAAAAACGTTAGATTTTTATATACAATTCCAAATTTCCAAAATCCAAGCGGCATTACAATGTCTTACCAAAAGCGCAAAGCGGTTTATGAGCTTTGTAAAAAATACGGCGTTCTTATTTTAGAGGATAACCCTTACGGCGAAATTCGTTTTTCGGGTGAGGATATTCCTTCCATTAAATCATTTGATACCGAAGGTATTGTTATTTATGCGGGCTCTTTTTCTAAGGTGCTTTCACCGGGAATGCGCGTGGGCTATGCAATTGCAAATAAGCAAATTATTGCAAAGCTTACAGTTTGCAAGCAGACCGATGATGTTCATACAACCCTTTGGTCTCAGATTGTGTCGCATAAGTTCCTAACCGAGTACGATTTTGAAAAGCATCTTGAAAAAATTCGTGACATTTATCGCCGCAAGGCTAATTTATGTATGAAGCTTGCAGATGAGCATTTAAAACCAATGGTTGATTATTATCCTGTCGAGGGCGGACTGTTTTTATGGTGCAAGCTTCCGCATGGTATGGATATGATGGATTTTACTATGAAAGCCTTAGAAAATAAGGTTGCCGTTGTTCCCGGTACCGCATTTTCTGTTGATACTTCCGCAAAATCCGACCGTTTTAGAATTAATTATTCCACACCTTCTGATGAGCAGATTATAAACGGTATGGAAATTTTAGGTAGAATATTAAAATAAATTTCGGAGGCTATTATGAGCGAAGAATTTGTAGCAAAAAAAAGAGTATTTAGTGCTATTCAGCCTAGCGGTATGCTTACCTTGGGCAATTATTTAGGTGCACTTAAAAATTGGAAGGCTATGACCGAAGATTTCGAGTGCATTTATTCGGTTGCAGATTTACACGCTATTACCGTACGCCAAGAGCCTGCCGCTTTCAGAAAACAAATTTATAATACCTGTGCAGTTTTACTTGCCATTGGTTTGGATCCTAAAGATGTTACCCTTTTTGTGCAGTCCCACGTTGCAGAGCATTCTCAGCTTTCATGGCTCCTTAGCTGTTATACACAGTTTGGTGAGCTTTCTCGTATGACTCAGTTTAAGGATAAATCTGCAAAGCATGCCGATAATGTAAATCTTGGCTTATTCGGCTATCCAACACTTATGGCGGCAGATATTTTACTCTATCAGCCCGATTTTGTTCCCGTAGGCGCCGACCAAAAGCAGCATTTGGAGCTTACACGTGACGTTGCAACCCGTTTTAATCACATTTACGGTGACGTATTTAAAATTCCCGAGCCATACATTCCAAAGGTTGGCGCAAGGGTAATGTCCCTTCAGGACCCAACTGCAAAAATGTCAAAATCTGATGCTAACGTTAACGCTTGGGTTGCTATTTTAGATAAGCCCGAGGATATTATGCGTAAATTCAAAAAAGCCGTTACCGATAGCGAAAATAAGGTCGCAGTTGGTGAGGGCCGTGACGGAATAAATAACCTTATTGGTATTTATTCTGCCGTTACAGGCAAAACTGCCGACGAGGTTGCCGCAGAGTTTGAAAATAAAGGCTATGGTGATTTCAAAATGGCGGTTGGTGAGGCCGTTGTTGAAGAGCTTCGCCCCGTTCGTGAGCGCTTTGATACCTTCATCGCCGACAAAAAACAACTCGAGGATATCTATCACGAGGGAGCAGAAAAAGCTGAATATCTAGCTCGCAGAACGGTATCAAAGGTTATGAAGAAAATTGGATTTATTAAATAAGAGGCGTGTGTTATGAAACTTACAAAAAACGATGTTTTTTCTTTGATTAAAGAGTGGAGTGATTATCTTTTAGATCACCAAATCAAAGAGCTTGAAACCCCACTTTTAAAGGGTGGATTACTTTGTCCTGCTTGTGGTTATATACATGGTCGCGGTGCAGATTTGGTACCCGCACTGGTTATACTATATGCCGAAACAGGCGAAAAACGATATCTCGAAGCGGCAGAGTCATTGATTGATTTTGCAGAAAACAATTTACTTAGAGATCACAAACTCTATGTTAATGAAACCGATTCCGTGTGGTTTGGTGTTAGTGCCTTTTTTGCAATGGGATTAGGCGAAATTTTGCGACACTACGGAAATATACTTCCAAAGCAAGTGTATGATCGTTGGTACGCAATTTTTACACGTATTGCAGAAAACTTCAACGCTCAATTTGTTAAGGCTATAAATAGTATAAATTATTCAGCGGGCGCAGCAGGGCTTTTTGCTCTTGCTTATAATATTACAAAAGAAGAAAAATATAAAGCTCTTGCTGAAAAGTATGAAGCAGTTTTGGATAGTCATTTTGATGATAACAACATACTTTATGGTGAGTGGAGCAACCACGATTATGTTACTAAAAAAGGCTGTCGCGGTATAGATATGGGCTATAATATTGAAGAAAGCCTTCAGATACTTATTCAATACTGCGTTTGGATGCAGGATGAAGAAAAACTTGAAAAATACTGCCAAAGAGCATTAGCGCATCTTGATTTTATTATGCCTGATGGTGGTATCGATAACTCTTTTGGTACCAGAAATGCAAAGTGGACCTATTGGGGAAGTCGCACAACCGATGGAGTATGGGGCGGATTTTCTCTTGTAACAGGTCGTGATAAGCGGTTTGCTAAGGTGGCGGCTCTTAGTTTTGAACTTGTGAAGC
>JAFQKE010000039.1 GCA_017397065.1 Clostridia bacterium | reverse complement strand
AGAACCGCCGGTTTTGCGACAGTGCCGCAGGAAAATCTTACAAACGCAAGCTCTATCGTATGTTTACTGTTGATGTTTATCGGCGGTTCACCGGTTGGAACAGCCGGAGGCATCAAAACAGTGACCTTTGCCGTGCTTGTAGTATCTGCGTTCGCCTCTATTCGTAACAAAGAGGATACCGAGGTATTTGGCAGACGACTCACAAAACAGGCGGTCAGCAAAGCGGTTGCCGTTACCTGTATGTCCTTTATTATTATGTTTACTTCAATGGTTTTGCTTTCTGCGGTGACTGATGCAAACGCCTTGGATATTGTTTATGAAACGGTTAGTGCTACCGCAACTGTGGGACTTACAAGAAATCTTACGGCATCTCTCGGTAGTATTGGCAAACTCATTATTATCATAACAATGTATCTCGGCAGAGTAGGTCCCATATCGCTTGCCGTTGCGTTTAAGCGAAGTAAAGATAATCCAAATATTGTAAGAAACCCCATCGAAGAAATCAGTGTGGGATAAGAAGGAATGAATTTTATGAGTATCAATAAAACCTATGCCGTGTTAGGTCTTGGCAGATACGGAAAAGCAGTTGCAGAAGAGCTTGTAAATAATGGTGCTGTAGTATTGGCGGTTGACCTTGACCCAAACAATGTCAACAATGCAATGGAAACCATTCCTGTTTGCAAATGTGCCGATGTTACAGAGATGGAAGTAATTAAAAGGCTTGGTATATCCAATATCGATGTTGTTATTATTGCTATGGCAAGCAATCTTGAAGCCAGCGTTATGGCGGTAACTCTCTGTAAGGAAGTGGGTGTGCCTACCGTTATTGTTAAATGCGGCAAAGAAATGCACCAAAAGATTTTAAGTCGAGTAGGTGCCGACAGGGTAATTTTCCCCGAAAAAGAATCCGGAACAAGGCTTGCCAAAAATCTGCTTACATCAGGCTTTTCCGAAATGATAGAGCTTTCCGATGAGGTATCTATGGTTGAAATCGATGTAAGAGATGAGTGGGTAGGCAAAAATCTTATAGAACTTAGTCTTCGCAAAAAATACTCCATTAACGTGGTTGCGATACGAGATGGTGATGTAATCAGCACAACAGTTGATCCTACACTCCAACTAGAAAAGGGAATGCAGCTTATTGTTATTGCTAATACCCTGAAATTGCAAAAGCTGAAATAATATGTTTGTATTTGAATAATTCAAACGGAGGAATTATTTTGTTTGATATAAAATTAGCTACACATCTGGCAGAGCTTTCAAAAATAGAATTTACAGAATCGGAGCTTCGAAAAATCACCAAAGAAATGGATGAAATAATAAATCTTATGGACACCGTATCTGATTTTGAGGCAACCGAAAAATCTGCCATAAATCCGGCCGTTGGGCTCGATAAAATACGTGAGGATATTCCTAAAAAATCACTTCCCCGCAAGGATGTTTTGAAAAATGCATCCCAAAAGAGCGATAAGGCCTTTACGGTTCCGAAGGTGGTGTAGCGTGATGAAAAATCTTATAAAAAATGCTACCATAAAAACCCTAAATGAACATCTTTTTAACAAGGATTTTTCGGCGGTTGAGCTTACCTCCGCCTACCTTGAAAGGGCAAAGAAATTAAACCCCGAAGTAGAAGCTTTTATAACCATCACCGAGGAGCAGGCCTTACTTGATGCAAAAAATGCCGATGAGCTTATAGCCGCCGGCAAAGCAAAGCCGCTTACCGGTATTCCGCTTGGCATTAAAGATAACATCTGCACCAAGGATATTAAAACCACCTGTGCCTCTAAAATGCTTAAAGATTTTTACCCCGTTTATAACGCCACCGCATATGCAAACCTAAAAAAGCAGGGTGCAGTTATTATTGGTAAAACCAATATGGACGAATTTGCAATGGGCAGTTCATCGGGCACATCATATTTTGGGGCTGTAAAAAATCCCTATGATTTAACAAGGGTTCCGGGCGGCTCGTCGGGTGGTTCGGCTGCCGCTGTTTCGGCAAATATGTGTGCCGCCGCTTTGGGCTCTGATACCGGTGGCTCTATACGTCAACCTGCCGCATTTTCAGGAATCGCAGGTCTTAAACCTACCTATGGCACCGTTTCACGCTACGGACTCATTGCCTTCGCATCCTCTTTCGACCAGATAGGCCCTATGGCAAAATCTGCCGAGGACTGCGGAATACTTTTAAAGGCTATAGCAGGTATCGATAAGTTCGATTCCACTTGCAACCATCTTGGCAGTAAAAATTATTTATCCCGTATTAAAAAGGGTGTTAAAAATCTTAAAATAGGTCTACCTAAAGAGTTTTTTGGCGATGATATAAGCGGTGAAGTAAAATCAGCCGTTTTTAATGCTGCCGAAATCTATAAAAATATGGGTGCCGAAATAGTAGAGGTTTCCCTGCCCGATTTGAAATACGCCGTTGCTGCATACTATTTGATTTCTTCAGCCGAGGCGGCCAGCAATCTTTCACGCTATGACGGTATTAAGTTCGGTTATCGTAGCGAAAAGGGCAAAAGCTACGAGGAGGTTATTAAAAATTCCCGTAGAGAGGGTTTTGGCAATGAGGTTAAACGCCGCATAATGCTAGGCAATTACGCACTTTCAAGCGGATATTATGAGGCATACTATAATAGGGCGGTTAAGATACGTGCAAAAATTAAATCTGAGTTTGATGAAATATTTAAAATCTGCAATTTTATTTTAACTCCTACCGCTCCCACAACCGCTTATAAACTAGGCAGTTTTGATAAAAATCCCGTTAAAATGTACTCGGCCGATATTTGTACAGTACCGGCGAATATTGCAGGATTACCCGCAATTTCCGTCCCCTGCGGATATGATGAAAAGGGACTCCCCATTGGTATGAGCCTTATGGGAAGGGCGGGAGACGAAGCCACCATTATAGGTGCGGCAGACGCCTTTGAAAATCTGTTTGAAAGAAGGGAGGCGGATTTATGAATTATCAGACCGTAATTGGACTTGAAATTCACGCCGAACTCCTTACAAGCTCCAAGGTTTTTTGCAGTTGCTCTGCTGAATTTGGCGGTGAAGAAAACACCCGTGTTTGCCCCCGCTGTTCGGGGTTGCCGGGCACATTGCCGCTTTTTAATCGTGGAGCCGCTGAGCTTGCCGTAAAGGCAGGTCTTGCCCTTAACTGTAAAATAAACAATTTTAGTGCCTTTGACCGTAAAAACTATTTTTATCCCGATCTGCCAAAAGCATATCAGATAACCCAATTTTTCAGCCCCATCTGCTCTGACGGATACGTGGATATAGGCACCAAAAAAATAAGAATAAACCGAATTCATATTGAGGAGGACGCTGGCAAGCTTATACACGACGATGTAAAAAAAATATCCCTTGCCGATTACAACCGTTGTGGCATTCCCCTTATTGAAATTGTCACCGAGCCGGATATTCGCTCAGCCGAGGAGGCAAAAGCCTTTACTGCCGAGGTAGCCCTTGCCCTTAAATACGCAGGTGTTTGCGATGCGAAAATGGAGCAGGGTTCTTTAAGGTGCGATGTAAACATCTCCATTATGCCTGAGGGCAGCGATGTTTTTGGCACTCGTACCGAGATTAAAAATCTAAATTCTCTACGTTCCATAGGCAGAGCGATTGAATATGAATTTGGCCGCCAAAAAGAGCTCCTTGAGAGGGGAGAAAGGGTAATTCAGCAGACCCTCCACTGGAACGATGCTATGGGTGTTACTACCGCTTTGCGTTCTAAGGAGGAGGCACACGATTACCGCTATTTTCCCGAACCCGATATTCCCCCTATGTTCATAACCGATGAGGAGATTGAAAAAATATCATCCGCTATGCCGGAAATGCCACAAAGTCGCAAGGCAAGATATCTTGATATGGGGCTTAACGATGCTGATGCCGCCCTGCTTGTTGCCGATAAAGCTCTGGCTGATTTTTATGAATCGGCACTAAAAGGCTATAATAACCCAAAATCGGTGTCATCAATGATAATTGTTGAGCTTCTTCGAAGAATGAATGATGCTTCGATATCTGCCGAAGAGCTAGAGCTTTCACCTACCGACCTGGCAGAGCTTTGCAAAATGGCCGACGAGGGTACCGTTTCCCGAGGGGCTGCTAAGGATATTTTAAAAGAAATGCTTGAAAGCGGCGAAAAACCAATGGATATTGCTAAAAAAGGCGGTATGATAATGAGCAATGATTCCTCTGAAGTGGAATCGGCTGTTGAACAGATTTTAGCCGCAAATCCCAAAGCGGTAGAGGAGTTCAGGGGCGGTAGTGCAAAGGTGTTTGGCTTCCTTATGGGGCAGGCCTGCCGCAGTCTTGGCAAATCTGCCAACCCGGCTATAATCAAAAAGATATTAGATGAAAAACTTAAAGATTAGTAAAATATATAAATTTAATAAGCAAAAGTTATACAAAATGCGAATAAAAGTCACTTTTGTTCGCATTTTTTATGTTTATTCCCCCAAAAATAAAAAAATCACAAAAAAGGCTTTTAAAATCTGACAAAAAGTGGTATAATAAATTGCTACCATAAAAATGGTATATCTAAAATGTGTAAATAATATTAGGAGGTAATTCTAATGAGCAAAAAGTTTGTTTATCTTTTCAAAGAGGGCGACGCTTCTATGCGTGAGCTTCTCGGCGGTAAAGGTGCCAACCTTGCAGAAATGACCAAAATCGGTCTTCCTGTTCCCCAGGGCTTTACCGTAACCACTGAGGCTTGTACTCAGTACTATGAGGACGGCAGAAAAATCAATGATGATATTCAGGCCGAAATTATGGAATACATTGACAAAATGGAAGAAATCACCGGCAAAAAATTCGGCGATAAGGAAAATCCCCTTCTCGTTTCAGTTCGTTCAGGTGCTCGTGCGTCTATGCCCGGTATGATGGATACCATTCTTAACCTT
>JAFQKE010000038.1 GCA_017397065.1 Clostridia bacterium | reverse complement strand
ACATTTAAGGTCGAAGAGTTTTGTAAATAGCATTATTTTTTGTTATACAAGGCTAAAACGCAGTAAATCCTAACGGATTTACGAGTATTTAAACAAAGTAGAGCAAAAAATATGTGTTTCAAAACCTGGTTCAAGTTTAAGCGCTTTGGCTATACTAAATATTAAATAATTAAACCGACAGTTTGTGCTCAAAGGCATAAACTGTCGGTTTTTTAAAAATATATATTAACTATCGTTTTAAATCTACTAAAACTCTACATCTGACATTAGTCCGGCTTCATAAATAATTTGAGTATATTCTCGGTTACTGTTCCACATCAGCTGTGCTGAAATTGCAGAAGCAAGGCTTATTTTATACTCAAATACACCGGCCTCAATTAAAAATTCCAAGGAAGCGCTACCATTGGTTCTTTTGCGTATAACCTCAATGATTTCTCTGGCCTTTTCACCGTTTTTAATCCAACGAGCATTTTTTTGACGCCAAAACTTTTTCTTTTTACTATATTTACTCTCTATATAACGGTTTGAAGTCACACCCATATTAAATGGACCCATCTGATGCTCAAAGGTGGGCCAACTGAGTGTGGACTGTGCCTTAAGAACAGCAGAAAAAATCTCATTTTCACCTCTAAGACCTACGATTTTTTCGGTAAATGCCAATGTTTCAGCAAAATCCTTAATATCATCAGGATTATAGGAGTAAGGAAAGCTTCCGCAATCCTCCCAAGCGATTTCCATATCGGGCGAAATTTCAGCAATTTTATTAAGACTGTTTTTTACACTTGTTGCGTGAAGTCCAAACTGTATTCTGATATCGCCAAAATTCTCCTTGAACTTAACATTTATTTTATTAACAAACACGCTAACTCTTTCAGCTATATTCACACCGTTTATGCTCGATTCCTTTGTTTCGGTAAAGGTTTGGAAATAGGCGCCGTCACCGCCAAGGGGCAGATAATTATTGCGGTAATTTTCCACCGCATCATCAATAATTTTATCCAAAACGGCATCATCAGAGATATCATAGGTATATCCCCAACCCATAGAAAAGCCCCATATTACCTTTATGCCAAGAGAATGTGCATAGTCTACAAACTCCTTTGCATTTATGGGCACAAAATCATTCCATACAGTAATGATATTCATACGAAGGCGTGCCATATTATTTAAAAACGCCTTGTGATTATATATTACGTGACCCCAAGTCCAAATACCACGCTCTGCAATCTGTGGCTGTTCATAAATATCCATTTCGGTGATTTTTTTTGCAAATAAAAAATTATCAGAACCCGAAATATCAGCCTCCGGAGAATCAAAATCCCCATCGCCGCACTCGGGAAGATATTTATTTACAAAATGACTTACAGCATAATATGCCCCAACTTCGCTACCACCAACAAGAGCAAAAATTTGCCTTTCAGGATTATAGGGATTATCCATAACCTTTATACGGTAGCCCTCTTTATGGGTAGGGGCTTGAAGAGAACCTTTTTTGCACAAATCAGCGATAAAACTATTGCTTGCTGCGGTACCAACCGCTACTATACTGTAATACTTTAACATATCATCAGTTAGCTTTTCTGCCTCACAAATGGTAAGCACATATGGAAGCTCAGCCGAAAGCTCGCTGTAAAGGTAATCGGCAGCAAGTTTATCTGTACCCTCATATTTTCCACAAACAATTAAAGCCCTTTTATCTCCATAAACATTTGCAAACATTTTAATCACGCTCCTCATTTGAAAATATATCATTTCTTAATTTCCTTTTCAAGTATTATTTTTTTAATTTCTTGTGCTATATTTACCTTTTTAAACTCTTTACTCTTGACGGCATATATGCTCTTATGTTAAAATATCTGTGTATAGCACTTTATAGCTAAACTTTAAATTTACATATAAATTAAACACAAAAAACTTTGCCAAAATTTCTATTTTGGCAGAAAAGAGGTCTTATTATGAACAGAAGAAGTGACAATGTAACAAAGGGTGCTGAACGTGCCCCCAACAGAAGCCTTTTTTACGCTATGGGCTACACTAAAGAAGAACTGGAGCGTCCTTTAATCGGTGTTGTTTCGGCTCACAGCGAAATTGTACCGGGACATATACATTTAGATAAAATCGCCGAGGCAGTAAAGGCAGGTATTCGTAGTGCAGGCGGCACACCTGTTGAGTTTCCTGCAATCGGTGTTTGTGATGGTATTGCAATGGGTCACATTGGTATGAAATATTCTTTGGCCAGTCGTGAGCTTATTGCTGACAGCGTTGAAACTATGACAATGGCACATCAGCTTGATGGTTTAGTGCTTGTTCCCAACTGCGACAAAATCGTCCCCGGTATGATTATGGCCGCAGTAAGAATGGATATACCCGCCGTTGTATGTAGCGGCGGTCCTATGCTTGCAGGTAAATGGGGCGGCGAAGAGGTAAGTCTTTCTAAAATGTTTGAAGCAGTTGGTGCAAACAAAGCAGGTATGATGACCGACTGCGAACTCGAGGCTTGTGAGCAAAGCGTTTGCCCCGGTTGTGGTAGCTGTGCAGGTATGTACACCGCAAACAGTATGAACTGCCTTTCGGAGGCTATTGGTATTGCGCTTCCCGGCAACGGCACCATCCCCGCAGTAAGCGGTCGCAGAATTATGCTTGCAAAGCGTGCAGGTGCAGCCATTATGGATATGGTAGAAAAGGGTATCACCGCACGCCAGATAATAAACCAAAAATCTTTGCAGAACGCAATTGCCTGCGATATGGCACTTGGATGCAGCTCCAACAGCGTTTTGCATCTTTTGGCTATTGCAAACGAAGCAGGCTCCCCTGTTGAGCTTAAAACCTTTAACGAAATCAGCGAAAAGGTTCCCAATCTTTGCCACTTAGCCCCTGCAGGCCACACCCATATTCAGGATTTAGATGCCGCAGGCGGTATTCCTGCCGTTCAGGCCGAGCTTTTAAAGGCCGGCTACATTGACGGTACTGCTTTAACCGTTACGGGCAAAACCATTGCCGAAAATGCAAATGGAGCAAAAATTTTAGATGAAAATTCTATCCGTCCCCTTTCTAATCCTTATAGCAAAACAGGCGGACTTCAGATTCTTTGGGGCAATCTCGCTCCCGACGGATGCGTTGTTAAGCGTTCGGCCGTTGCTCCTGAAATGCTTACCCACACAGGCAGAGCAAGGGTATTCAACAGCGAAGATGAGGCCATTGCCGCAATTTACGGCGGTAAAATAGTAGATGGTGACGTTGTTGTTATCCGCTACGAAGGCCCTAAAGGTGGCCCCGGTATGAGAGAGATGCTCAACCCCACCAGCGCCCTTGCAGGTATGAAGCTTGATAAAACGGTTGCCCTTATCACCGACGGACGTTTCTCAGGTGCAAGCCGTGGAGCATCTATCGGTCACGTTTGCCCCGAAGCCGCAGACGGCGGCCCAATTGGCCTTGTAATGGAAGGCGACAGTATTGAAATAGATATTCCTGCCGCAAAAATCACCCTTTTGGTAGACGATGCCGAGCTTGAAAAAAGAGCTGCTGAGCGTGTTTTGCCTGAGCCCAACATCAAAACCGGTTGGCTTTCACGCTATTCAAAACAGGTTAGCGGTGCAAACTTCGGCGCTATTATGAAATAATATGAAGGTATTTTTTCACACACTCGGCTGCAAGGTTAACCGATACGAAACCGAAAAAATGCTGGAGGAATTAAAAAGCATTGGATTTACTCTTTCAGACGATGCCAAAACTGCTGATTTAATAGTAATAAACTCCTGCACCGTTACGGCCGAAAGCGACCGAAAAACAAGACAGCTTACCCGTCGCTACAAAAGGCAGAATGAAAATGCTGTAATACTCCTCACCGGTTGTATGCCGCAGGCATTCCCAACGGATGCCGAGGCTCTTCCTGCTGATATCATTTTAGGCAACTCTAGCCAGCGTAGTATCAGCGAGGCGGTAACTAGCTTTTTTAAAAACCATAACAGAATCATAAAAATCTCACCTCATAAAAAAGGTGAGATTTTTGAAAAAGGTGTACTTGAAAGTTTTTCTGAACGAACAAGAGCCTATATGAAAATTGAAGACGGTTGCGATCGAGGCTGTACCTACTGCATCATTCCAAAAGCACGTGGCAGGGTACGGTCACGCAGTCTTGCCGATATCAAGTGCGAAGCCGAAAACCTTGCAAAAAACGGATTTAAAGAGATTGTTTTAGTTGGTATAAACCTTTCTTCCTTTGGTAAGGATTTAAATCTCACCCTCGCCGACGCTGTAAAAACAGTTGCTTCTGTAAGCGGCATTAAGAGAATCCGTTTAGGCTCATTAGAGCCCGATTTAACAGACGATGCTCTACTCTCGGCACTTAAAGAAATCCCAAAATTCTGCCCTCAATTTCATCTTTCTTTACAGTCCGGCTGTGAGGCAACTCTCAAACGTATGAACCGTCTTTACACCGCAAAAGAATATTATGAGCTTACTAAAAAAATTAAAGCCCTCTGGTCGAATGCGTCTGTTACTACCGATATTATGGTAGGCTTTATCGGCGAGAGTGATGAAGAGTTTAATCAGTCGCTTTCCTTCGCCAAAAAGGTTGGATTCTTAAAGGCACACATATTCCCATACAGTATCAGAGAAGGTACTTTTGCGGCAAATATGGATACAAAACAAAGAGTGCCTGAAAATGTTAAAAATCATCGTGCCGCAAAAATGGCAGAGGAATGCGACAAAGAATCTGAAAGCCTTTTAAAAGCTCTTGTTGGAGAAATTCGCAGTGTACTTTTTGAAACTAAATCGGATGAATTTTCGCATGGATACAGCGAAGACTACATTTCGGTTTATGTAAATGATAACGTTATGCCCGGTGAAATCAAAAATGTTAAAATTCTGGATATAATAAAAGATGGAGTTTTGGCTGAAATAATTTGATTTTAAAATAGCAAAACAAGGGGGAATAAACATGAAACTAAACTATAAAAGAACGATTCTTATAGGGTTTGCCTTTATGGGAATACTCTGCTTTTGGCAATTTTATGATCAGGTAATACCCTTTTTGCTAGAAAATAAATTTAATCTTTCTACCACCGCCGCCAATGCTGTAATGGCAGTTGATAATGTTCTTGCAATATTTATGCTGCCACTCTTCGGTGCAATATCCGACCGCACCCACTCAAGACTTGGAAAACGCACCCCTTATATTCTTTTTGGAACTCTGGCATCGGTTGCACTCCTTATAGTCTTAGGAATTTTCAATGAGCTGAACAGCTTTTGGGGATTTATAATAACTCTTTTTGCTCTGCTTTTTGCAATGGCAGTTTATAGAACTCCTGCCGTTGCCTATATGCCGGACGTTACCGAAAAGCCGCTCAGAAGCAAAGCAAACGCCATAATAAATCTCGTTGGCTACATCGGCGGTATTTTTGCAACAATAGTTATGATGTTTATGCTCAAAAGTGAAACGGGTGCCGATGGTGAAAAGATATATTCTTCATCTCAGTCATTTTTGCCGGTATTTTTAATAATTGCCGCATTTATGCTTATCGCAACACTCGTTATGGTGTTTACCGTTAAAGAAAATAAGCTCTTAGCCGAAACAAATATTAAAGACGATAGCGAAAATATACCTACCACCAAAGGAAAACAGCTTGCTGCCCCCGTTAAAGTAAGTCTTGGACTTATCCTGACATCAGTATTTTTATGGTTTATGGCATACAATGCTGTTACCACCGCTTTTTCACGTTACTGCGTAGAAATCTGGAAAACCGATCTCGGTACTTCTTCAAGTTATTTGCTTGTGGCAACTATTGCCGCCATAGCCGCCTTTGTACCTCTTGGATTTTTATCAAATGCGGTTGGCAGAAAAAAGGCCGTTCTTTTAGGTATAATCCTTATGACCGTATGCTATGCTTCCGCCATTTTTATAAAACACCAAACACCCATAATGTATTTGATTTTTGGACTTGTTGGTGTTGGTTGGGCCGCAATAAACGTAAACTCCTTTCCTATGGTGGTGGAGATGTGCCACGGCTCAGATGTGGGTAAATACACCGGTCTTTACTATACCTTTTCAATGGCGGCACAGGTAACCACTCCCCTGCTTTCAGCCTTTTTGATTGATAATTTGGGATTCGGTTATTCGGTGCTTTTCCCCTATGCCGTTTTATTCTCGGTATTATCTTTCATCACTATGCTCTTTGTAAAACACGGCGATTCAAAGGGCGAAACAAAAGCATCCTTGCTTGAAAATTTTGACGTGGAGAGTTAAAAATGATAGCTTTATACATTACACTCGGGTCTTTGCTTTTCATTACGGCCTTTACATTATTTTTAATTTACCCAGCCGTAAAAAAGCACCCCGACTTGGAACTACTGAATGGCCTGTTTATTGCCCACAGAGGGCTACATAAGAATATTGAAGGTATACCTGAAAATTCCCTTAAAGCCTTTGCGCTTGCCGCCGAGAGTGGCTTTGCAATAGAAAATGATATTCACATTACCTTAGACGGAGAAGTTGTTGTTTTTCACGATGATAACTTAAAACGTATGTGCGGAATAGATAAAGTAATTGAAGATTTAACCCTTAAAGAACTTAAAAGCTATACCCTTTTAAACACCGATGAACAAATCCCCACTTTAAAAGAATGTCTTGAGGTTATAGATGGCAGAGTACCGCTTTTAATTGAATTTAAATGCAGAAGTCTTATTAACTCTAAAGAGCTTTGCGTAGCCGCTAACAAAATACTAAAAAATTATAAGGGCAAGTATTTTGTGCAGTCTTTTTTTCCTTTTGTGCTGAAATGGTACAAAAAAAATCGCCCCGATATTTTAAGAGGACAGCTTGCCGAGGGCTTTAAAGGCGAAGCTCTTTATAAGCGTATGCTTGGAAATATGCTTTTTAACTTCATTTCCAGACCGCATTTTATATCATATGGTCATAATTACAAAAATAAATTTATGTTTAAGTTCACAAAAAAGCTAGGCGCTTTTCCTGTAGGCTGGACCTTTACCGAAGAAAAACAACTAAGTTCAGCAAAAAACAATTTTAATACATATATTTTTGAGGATTTTACACCATATATATGCTCTAAAAACTAAATAACTTTACAATATATTGTTTTTAACCCCTTTGCTTATGTTTATATTTTATTTTAACTAAAAAAGTTTAACATTTTTCGAAAAAATTGGTTGAAAATCACAAAAAGGTGTGATATAATTTATCTATAACACCTTTTCCGATGCGTTTAGAAGCAAAAAGCTTCAAAACAGACGAAAAAATGTTACTCCGATGCAAAGTAGCAATCACTATTTTGTTCGGTCTAAAATATCTCATAAGCAAAGGGGTTAACCACTATGAAACAGTATCAAACCGAATTTATTAAAAATCTTGCCTTGCTTGGTCACGCAAGTTCGGGTAAAACCACCGTGGCAGATGCTATGATTTTTGCCGCAGGCGGAACCGATCGCATTGGTAAAACTGCCGATGGTACCACAGTAATGGATTACGATGCAGAAGAAAAAAAGCGTGGCACATCAGTTGTTACTGCTGTTTATCCACTTGAGTGGAAAGATAAAAAAATCAATTTGTTAGATGCTCCCGGTCTTTTTGACTTTGCTTCAGGTGTTCGTGAGGCTCTTACCGCCGCCGAGTCAGCTTTGATTGTTCTCTCGGGTAAATCCGGTCTTACCGTAGGTGCCGAGCAATGCTATGAGCTTGCTCGTGAGCAGGGTAAAGCAACCGCTTTCTTTGTATCTAAGCTTGATTCCTCACATGCACACTTTTATCGTATAGTTTCTATTCTTACCGGTAGATACGGTGCTGTTATTTGCCCCGTTTTTGTTCCCGTTGTTGAGGGCGACCACGTAGTATCATACGTTAATCTTATAAACGGCAAGGGTTATACATTTGACGGCCTAACACCCAAAGAGTGCGAAGCCGGCAGCGATGAAAACGTTGAAGCTATGCGTAGTATGATGATTGAAGCTGTTGCCTCTGCCGATGAAGAGCTTATGGAAAAATACTTTAATGGCGATGAGCTTACCGAGGAAGAGATT
Organism: Clostridia bacterium; assembly: GCA_017397065.1. Next base: position 5,102 of record JAFQKE010000038.1, on the reverse strand, counting down.
ATTGATGGTCTTAAAAAAGGTATGCTTTCGGGCGATATCTGCCCTGTATTCAGCGGTATAGGTCAAAGTGGTGACGGCATTATCCCCATGCTTGATATTTTGGCAGAAATTTTACCCTCCCCCGCAGATGTTCCTTTCAAAATTCAAAAGGGCGAAGAGATGGAGGTTGCCTACAGCACTCCCGACGGTTCCGCTACTGCAGTTGTATTTAAAACAATTGCCGACCCGTTTGTTGGTAAGCTTTCTTACTTTAAGGTTCTTAGAGGAAACTTTAAGGGCGATATGAAGGTTAAGGTTAACCGCACAGGAGAGGAAGAAAAGCTTTCTAAGCTCAGCTATGTTAAAGCAGGCAAGCAGGAAGATGCCGAAACAATTGTAGCAGGTGATATAGGCTGTGCTTCTAAGCTTGGTAACGTTCTCACGGGCGACACCCTCACGGCAGGCGAAGTTGTTACCGCTGTTACCGTACCCTTCCCCAACCCAACCCTTTCTATGGCTGTTTATCCCAAGAAAAAGGGCGATGAAGAAAAAATCGCATCGGGTCTCCAGCGTTTAGCGGAAGAAGATCCCACCGTTTTATATAAAATTGATCACGAAACAAAAGAATCTGTGCTTTCGGGTCTTGGCGAGCAGCATTTAGATGTTATAGTTTCAAAGCTTAAAGCTAAATTCGGTGTAGAAGTTGAGCTGAAAATTCCTGCCGTTGCATACCGTGAAACAATACGCAAATCGGTTAAGGTTCAAGGTAGACATAAAAAGCAATCGGGCGGTCATGGTCAGTTTGGTGACGTATGGATTGAGTTCTCTCCCTGTGATGATGCCGGTCTTGTATTTGAAGAGCGTATCTTCGGTGGTGCCGTTCCCAAAAACTTCTTCCCTGCAGTTGAAAAGGGACTTCAGGACTCTATGAAGAAGGGCGTTTTAGCAGGCTATCCGATGGTTGGCGTTAAGGCCGTTTTGGTTGATGGCTCTTACCACCCTGTTGATTCATCTGAAATGGCATTTAAAACAGCCGCTTCCATAGCCTTTAAAGAGGGTATTTCCAATGCCTCCCCCACAATCTTAGAGCCTATTGGCACACTTACCGCTACCGTTCCCGATGATAATTTGGGCGATGTTATAGGTGATATAAACAAACGCCGTGGTAGAGTTATTGGTATGAATCCTCTGGGCGGTCACAAGCAGGAGATTATGGCAGAGGTTCCTATGGCTGAAATGGGCGACTTCTCCACCGCTATGCGCTCCATAACCCAAGGCAGAGGCACCTTTACCACCGAGTTTGCAAGATACGAAGACGCCCCCGCTCCAATTCAGCAAAAAATCATTCAAAAAGCAAATCAAGAATAATTTTATTCCGAATAGGTTTGCGGATATGGCATAGCTTATTCCCCGCGGCCGGAAAGATTGTTGTTGTAAGGCGGTTTTCAGTTTTTGAAAGCCGCCTTTTTTCTATTGAAATATTTTGGAAAATGAATTTTAACAAAAAAGCCGACCCCAAAATGGAGTCGGCTCTCTTTTTTGCGAATAACTGCAAAGCTTTTGCTATTTTGTTTTTACCGTCTTATATGAAGACCACGGTGAATAATAGTTTTTACCGCCTGTCTTTCTGTAGGTTCTTACCCTTACGTAATATGTTTTTCTGGCAGTTAAATTCTTTAGTGTATAGCTGGTGGTTTTATAGCTTGAAATTGTTTTGGATTTTGCATTTTTAAAATTACGATAGGTAGCATACTGTATTTGATAACCTGTAACCTGAGAAGATTTTTTTGCAACCTTAACGGTAAAGCTCTTTTTGCCGGCAGTAAGCTTAGAAATTGCTGTTTTAGGGGGAGTTATTGTAAAATACAGGTTTCTGGTACCGCTATAATAACCTTTAAATTTAATGGTTACTTTGTATCTACCTACATTTTTCCTACCCGATTGATAAGATACGGTATAATATTTTGAAGCGATGGTAGTGCCTGCTGAATTTTTAACAACCACGCCCGGGGTTCTTGCTTTGCCGTTATATACAGCTGATGCACTGGAAAGTGCAATGGTTCCTATCTTTCTTATTGTGCTTTGGCTCTCAACATAGCCGCAAGAGGTGCATTTTTTAACTATCTTACCGTTCGAGGTAGTTGTTGCCGGTGTTGTGTAATTTCTAAATGTATGGGTGTGGTTGTCTTGCCATATGGCATATAAGGTAATGTCACCATTATAATTATACATTGATCCCGGCATGTAAGTAGCCGTGGTTTCGGCACTGTGGATTCCCCACCCCTTAAAGATATGACCGCTCTTTACAGGCACTGTGTCACTAATCGTGATGCTCTTGCCATAATCTTTCTTTTGCGATGAGGGTGCCCCTGAGCCGCCGTTGGCATTATAGGTTACTGTGTACACTCTGCCAAACTTAAAGGGAATTGTGCCGGTTTTTGATGAACTATAATACCTCACACCGAATTTATACATTGTTCCCGCTGTTAAATTATATTCAAGTCTGAAATTTGTGCTCTCGCCACCGTCATCGTTATAGGCAATTTCTGTTCCGCTTGCATTATAAAGATACACCACTGTATCATAATTTCCGGATGAATATATTACATACGTGCCACTGGTTGATGGGGTGAATGTGTAATATTTAACTTGATCACCTACAGATATATCAGCATTGTACGAATAATTGGCACTAAGTGCTGTTGCGCCGTTTCCCCATACGGCATATAGGGTAATGTCGCTTTCAATGTTATAGTTATCCCCTGCCTGATATGAAACGGTACTTGTGGAGCTACTTGTAGCCCACCCCTTAAAACTGTAACTGCCTTTTACAGGAACTTCGTTACTCAAAACGGCAGTCTTGCCATAATCTTTCTTTTGCGGTGATGGTGCGCCTGAACCACCATTGGCATTATAGGTTATTGTGTACACTCTACCAAACTTAAAGGGAATTGTACCGGTTTTTGAGGAGCTATAATACTGCACACCGAATTTATACTGTGTTCCGGCACTTAAATTATACTCTAATCTGAAATTGCGACTGTCGTCATAGTCATCATTACTATCTAACAGATTATCATATGCATCATATAAAGATACTTCGTAATCATCCGTACCGGTAGAATATATTACATATGTACCGCTGGTTGAGGGGGTGAAAACATAGTATTTCTCCTGTCCACCGATTGTTATAGATGCATTATATGATGAATTAGCGGTTAAAACGCTTGCACTCGCACCTGTGCTTGGGGGTGTGTATGCATATTTTAGCTGATATAAGCTGCTCATTGAGGCGTGCTCGGGTGGTGCGGTGTTTATATCACAAACCAAATAACCGTTTGTATATTCAAATCCATATATACTCTCATAAGATGATAAACTAGGACTATATATTTGCGTATACGATGTTTCCGATACATCACATCTGTACACCGCACTGTTTAGCGAGCAGTAAAGGTAGTTACCGTCGCTTGCCAATCTTGATTGATTCTGCCAAGTTCTCCCCCCTGGAGATTTCCAAGTAGCAGTTAAGGTGTAAAGAGTTGCTCTATCACTATAGCGTTTTATGCTACCCGAAACATTGTCAACATAATAAATCTCGTTATCTATAAGCTGAAAAGCTGACTCAGACCTATGCCAAAAATAATTATCATAGGTTGTGCTGGTTGGGAAGGTGTCATAATCGTAAGCGGTATGACCGGCTGAATATATGCCGTTGCTTGATCTTAAAAAGTTTTCGTGTCCCACAACACCAACAGCTCCACGCTCGCCGTCATCCCAAGCAAAATCATCCCAAGTAACATCAACGTGGTAGGGGCGGTTGTTTATATAAACTATATTCCAAATATGATTAAGAGCATCGGAAGAGCAAGCATAGCTTTCAATTCCCACTTCCTCCAAAAGATAATCATATGCTTCGGTGTAGCCCTGACAAACAGCACTACCTACCACCATTGCACCATAACTGTCATATCTGTACTCGCCGCCGTTAAAATCATACTCGCACACCAACGCCAGACGATCATGAATAAGCAAAGCTTTTTGTACATCATCTAAATAATAGTTGTTTTTTATGCCGCTGAGAAGCTCATCCCTTGCCGCAATAAACTCTCTGTATTTGCGCTGATATGTTGATGCGGACATTTCATATTCGGGCTCAATTGCAGTTATTCTTCCTGCTGAGCGCCAATAATAAAAGGAAGATATGTGAAAATTCTCCGGCATCTCATTAAAAATGAACTCGGTTATAGCTTCTACGTTAGCGGTAGTTTCACGGATATTAAAATCGGAAATATCAACGGTAGGGCTACAATAATAAAAACCGTTAAACAAGGCTTCCTCAAATTCATCAATATCAACTATATCCTCTAAGGTTTGTACCGCATCATAAGATTCATAATTTTTCTCACTCTGAACTGCCGCTGCACGTGTTTCTGTTGTATCAGCCAACGCAGAAACCGAAAACAAATTGAACGTTATAACAAAACAAACCAATATCGATAACGCCTTTTTCATAGCCATAAACCCTTTCTTTACAAAATATTTTAAAAAGGATAAACCCTCACAAATAAATTTTAACACAAATTCAAAATATTTGCAACCGTCAGACAAGCTAATATATACTGTAAAACTGCAACAAATTTAACTATATAATTTGTGTATTTTTTCAGTTTAAGGTGTAGCCCGTTCCGTTAAACAAGTCCATAAATTGTTGTTTGAAAGGCGAAACGCCTTTCAAACATGTAGGGACAGGCCTCCCGGACTGTCCGTTATAAAACCGCATAAATAAACGGATTTTGCAATCTATAAAGATCTTACAAAATATGGGTTGACCGTAGGGAACGGGCTTGCTCGTTCCAAAAAAAATTAGTACAAACTTTGGTGGCAGGAGCAAGCCCCTGCCCTACGGATATTACCGAAAATTTGGGAAAAACGCAATTTAGCACAAATTTTGGGGCAACAACGTAGGGAACAACCAACGTGTTGTTCCGTAACAAAATAGATAAATTACCCTATTTTTTGAAATAAAGGGGCTGTAAAAAACAAAGTTTATTAAATTCCTTTAAATAGTAATAAAACGAAATGAAAAATCTGCAATAAAAGTGTAAAAAAGTACTTTTATT
>JAFQKE010000037.1 GCA_017397065.1 Clostridia bacterium | reverse complement strand
TAACCTGTTTTACGAGGCCTAGGGTTTTTACCCTTTCTACCTCTACTCCCTCAAAACGTCTGGGCATATATTCAGGATTTATGGATAAAAGCTCGAGCCAATTTTCCCCATAGACATAATTGGCACGTTTTACAACGCCCTCCTCATTATCTATAAGAAAAACGCCTATCTGCCCACTATCAACACTGGTTTGCTTATGAACCACTATTGTATCGCCATTTTCGATTTTAGGATACATAGAATTTCCCGAAACCTTTATGCAAATGGTGTTTTCAGCCTCCTCATCGGTTGTTATAAGGAGTGGAATGAAATCTATTATCTGATTGTTTGCATAACATCCAAATCCCGCTGCGACGCTTTCAAAAAGCGGAATCATACGAGTTTGCCCCTGCAAAATGTTTATTGCCTCCCCGGGGAAAACCTTGGATTTTTGTACCTCCATAGGCACATCATACCCCATAAGCCAAGCCTCTGAAACCTTAAGGGCTTTGGCAAGCGCCGACACCCTTTCAGGCTTGGGCTCAAACGAACCCTTTAAATACTGCGACATAGCACTTTTTGGTATTTCGGTGGCATTACAAAGCTCCACTTGCTTGATTTTTCTTATAAAAATCGCTTCTCTTAAACGTTCTGAGCAGGTTGCTTGTTTCAAAAAATCACCCCATAGGATATTTATAAATAGAATATTTTTTTCAAAATATTCGAGCTCTATTTACATAATATCACAAAAGTTTAGTTTTATCAACACTTTTTTCATCAAAAAATAAAAAAAGTTTAGTATTTATGAATTTTACTCTTGACAATGCCCCCTAAAAGTGTTAGTATTAGTTTAGCAAAACTAAACTATTTCTATGAATGCCGGCTTAATTTTAGAACTAGTTTAGCAAATAAATTTTAATAAATAGCCTGACGGCTAAAGGAGGTTTAAAGACTATGAAATCAGAAAACAAAAGAATTTTCAGGGTAATAGCCGAACAATACGCACGAATAACTGAATTGGAGGAACAGCTGGATATAGCAGACTCCACCATTCGGGCACTTGTTTCGGGTGATGGCTTGGCTTCTGTTAGAAAGTAGGTGGCTTTATGTATTATTGTAACGGTTGCAGAAAGCATTTTGCGATGCCTGAGATATTTACGGAACGCCACGGTTTCAGCGAACCGCCTTTTGAGCATTTTGCCGTTTGCCCTTTTTGCAAGGACACTCGTTTTGGTAATGATGAAAGGAGGCGCCGCTATGCCAAATGATGCGTTTTACATAATTTGCCCCTACTATCACAAGGTTATGGGAAACAATCTTTTTTGTGAGTGCTTTTCGGGAGATAATAATTATTCAACCGAAGAATGTCGCATAAAACAGAGCTTTTCCTCAAGAAAACAACGCAATGAATTTATAAATAAATATTGCTCCGGTTTTGAATATATGAACTGCTCTATAGCAGCTATAAACACCCTTGTAGGCAATGTAGAAAAGAAATTTTGATAAAAAAATAAACACAGTAGCATTCGGTTAATTAAGCCGTGCTACTGTGTTTTATTACATTTTGTCAGACTTTAAAAATAAATCAAGCCTCAATATACTTTTTTATTTAACCTTTCTTCCACAGGTGCTGCAAAAAACTGAATCGGGAGTTAATTTTCTACCGCAACCCGGGCAAAAATTAACTGCCTGTGAGTTGTTAGGTGAGGCGTAACCGGTTGGCGGATTTGGAGCAACGGGTGGTTGATAGGTTGTTTGTGTTGGGGCAGGCGGAGTATAGGTTGGCTTGGGTGGTGTGTGTTGTGGCTTGGGTGGTGCATATGCCGGTTGTTGCGGTGTGGCAACTGCTGTGCAACCCATTTGCAAAAGCTGATTTTCAAAATTAAGTATTATTGTTTTCAAAGGCTTTTTGGTTGCCATACCTGCAGTGCCCTCAAGGTCCATTTCACCCGAATAAACACCCGGTAAAATAGCAAATTTAACCCAAGCCTCAAAATGAAAAAGGTTATCACCTGCAATAATTTTAACAAATTTTGGGCCCACCATAAGTCCATTACCCTTTTGGTAAACCATTTCACCCTGATACTCCTTAAGAACAAAACCATTTGAAATAAAAAACTGATTGGCAAAATTTGTAAGTGTATCAGCGGAACCGCTATACTTATACTCTTTAATATATCTCGACATAAAAAATCCTCCAAAAATATTATTTGCAATCTAATTTAATTAAAATTCTAACAAAAAGGCACTTTATACATCAATTTCCATACCATCAAACGAAACCAAAAAACCGTATTCGGCGGCTATTTTTTAGGATATTCATTTTTTATGTCACTTACGCCGCAAATATAATCAAGGCTCACGTTATAATGCTGTGCCAATTTTATAATACTTTCAATGGGAATTCTTGTTTTACCAAGCTCATAATCTGAATATGTTTTTTGACAGACATTTAATATTTCGGCAATTTTAGATTGATTAAAATCATTATCTTCTCTTAATGCACGTATACGCTCATAATATTTCACCTGTATCACCAATAAAATTATAGTTTAGAACAAATAACTCTATTTACATATAGAGTTATAAACTCTATAATATTATTGGTGATATTTATGTTTATAAAAAATGGTTTCAATATTTGATAGAACACGAAAACGACTCTTTACCAAAATGGTAAAGAGTCGTTAATTCACTTAACTATTTAGAATAATTATAAATTATTCGTTGATAGCGGTAACAACGCCGGAACCTACGGTACGACCACCCTCACGGATAGCGAAACGGAGGCCTTCTTCAATAGCGATAGGAGTGATGAGCTCAACGTCCATCTCTACGTTATCGCCAGGCATACACATCTCTGTTCCCTCGGGAAGAGTGATAACGCCGGTAACGTCAGTAGTTCTGAAGTAGAACTGGGGACGATAGTTGTTGAAGAAAGGAGTATGACGGCCGCCTTCATCCTTATTAAGAACGTAAACCTGACCATGGAATTTGGTGTGAGGATTGATAGAGCCGGGTTTGCAAAGAACCTGACCACGCTCAATCTCGTCACGCTGTACACCACGGAGAAGAGCACCGATGTTATCGCCAGCCTCTGCATAGTCGAGGATCTTGCGGAACATTTCGATACCGGTTACAACGGTCTTGTTGGTCTCACGGATACCAACGATTTCAACTTCTTCAGAAGTACGGAGCTGACCACGCTCAACACGACCGGTAGCAACAGTACCACGACCGGTGATGGTGAATACGTCTTCAACAGGCATAAGGAAAGGCATATCAGCCTTACGGTCAGGAGTAGGAATGTAGTTGTCAACAGCATCCATAAGCTCAGCAATAGGAGCATACTCAGGAAGAGAAGGATCGTTGTCAGCAATAAGTGCCTTGTGAGCAGAACCCTTAATGATAGGAGTATCATCGCCGGGGAACTCGTAAGAGTCAAGAGTCTCACGGATTTCCATCTCAACAAGCTCAAGAAGCTCTTCATCATCAACAAGGTCAGTCTTGTTCATGAATACTACAATGTAGGGAACGCCAACCTGACGAGCAAGGAGTAAGTGCTCCTTGGTTTGAGCCATAGGACCGTCAGTAGAAGCGATAACGAGGAAATCGCCGTCCATCTGAGCAGCACCGGTGATCATGTTCTTAACATAGACAGCGTGTCCGGGGCAGTCAACGTGAGCATAGTGACGAGCATCGGTCTCGTACTCAACGTGAGCGGTGTT
>JAFQKE010000036.1 GCA_017397065.1 Clostridia bacterium | reverse complement strand
GCCCACTTAAAACCGTCATTTTTTGCACAAAAACATGCATTGGCTTAAGTTTGGCTTATGGCTTACGATTTTAGCGGTTTAAAACCTCGAAAAACACAGTGTTTATGCGGTTTTTCTTAGTCTAACGGTTTCATTGTGGGGAAGAGGATTACTTCACGGATTGTATCGGCGCCGGTAAGCATCATTACACAGCGGTCGATACCCATACCCATACCGCCTGTTGGGGGCATACCGTACTCAAGAGCTGTAAGGAAATCTTCATCCAGCATCTCGGTTTCGTCGTCACCACGGTCACGAAGCTCTAACTGCTTCATAAATCTTGCACGCTGGTCGATGGGGTCATTAAGCTCAGAGTATGCATTAGCAAGCTCGCTATGGCAAACAAAAAGCTCAAAACGCTCGGTAAGACGAGGGTCCTCGGGAGAGGCTTTTGTAAGGGGGGAAACCTCTACGGGATACATTGTGATAAATGTGGGCTGAATGAGTTTTTCCTCTACACGCTGGTCAAAGCAAGCATAGAGTGCGTTGCCCCAAGTTTTATCGGCTGTTTCGGCAAGCTCTACACCAATTGCCTCGGCGGCCTTAACGGCCTCGGCGTCGTCGGTGATAGCACCAAAATCAATACCTACATACTCCTTAACGGCATCTACCATTGTGAGTCTGCGCCAGCCGGGTGTGAGGTCTAATTTTTCACCCTGCCACTCTACCTCATAGGTGCCCAAAATCTCTTTTGCGGCACCGGAGAGAATGCCCTCGGCAATATCCATCATATCATGGAAATCGGCATAAGCTTCATAAAGCTCAACGGTGGTGAACTCAGGATTATGCTTGGTATCCATACCCTCATTACGGAAAATACGGCCAATTTCGTAAACTCTATCCATACCGCCAACGATTAAACGCTTTAAGGGCAGCTCGGTGGCTATACGCATATACATATCCAAATCCAAAGTATTGTGATGGGTGATGAAAGGACGAGCGGCGGCACCGCCTGCGATGGTGTTAAGCACAGGGGTTTCAACCTCAATGTACTTTCTGTCATCGAGATACTTACGCATAAATTTAATAAACTGAGAACGGATAACAAAGTTGCGTTTAACCTCAGGATTAACAATTAAATCCACATAGCGCTGACGATATCTGGTGTCGGTATCCTTAAGACCGTGGAATTTTTCAGGAAGAGGTAAAAGCGATTTGCTGAGCAAGGTTAGCTTCTGTGCGTGAACAGAAATCTCCTCGGTTTTGGTTTTGAAAACAAAGCCTTCAAAGCCCAAAATATCGCCAATATCATACTTTTTAAATGCGGCATATTCCTCCTCGCCGATATCATCACGACGAACATAAACCTGAATTTTGCCTGTTGAATCCTGAATGGTGCAAAAGCTTGCCTTACCCATAATGCGGCGGGCAATCATACGGCCTGCAACGCTTACGGTTTTTTCTTCAAAGCTTTCAAAATTAGCTTTAATATTAGCAGAATCTGCATCTACATTATATTTGGTTACTTTAAAGGGATCTTTACCATTTGCCTGAAGGTCAGCCAATTTATCACGGCGAACCTGCAAAATTTCACTTAATTGTTCTTCGGTTATTTCCTCTGCGGGATTTTGTACCTGCTCAGACATAGTTTAACATCCTTTCGTTTTAAAAATTACAACAAACGGGCAGGAAGCCTGCCCGAAGAAATTACTGCTTTTCGATTGCAAGAATTTTAAATAATACCTTTTCCCCGCCTAAATCAACCTCTACCTCATCTTTAACGGAGTGGCCGATAAGTGCTTGACCTACGGGAGATTCATCAGAAATTTTATCATTCATAGGATCTGCCTCGGCAGAGCCCACAATGGAATAGGTAAATTCTTCATCTAAATCCATATCTTTAATTTTAACTTTAATACCTACTGCTACTTTATCAAGAGCGATATCATCCTCTGATATAAGCTCATAGTTTTTGAGCATAGACTCAAGCTCTACAATACGAGCTTCGATTTTTGCCTGCTCATTTTTAGCATCATCATACTCGCTGTTTTCAGAAAGATCGCCATATCCTCTAGCCACCTTAATGCGCTCAGCAATATCTTTTCTGCCGTTGGTTTTTAAGTTTTCTAACTCGTCTTGGAGTTTTTTAAGGCCTTCCTCGGTGAACTTGTAAATTTTAGCCATAATTCAATAATTCCTTTCAAATTGTTCAAACAAAACAGAAAGCCGGAAATCCATCCGACTTAACACTAGTGAACATAATACATCTATTATAATAACAATGAATGCTTTTGTCAAGAGGTTTTTATGTGCAATTTTAAATCGATTTTTTTGTGCAGTTTACCACAAAGACATAAGTTTTTCAGTTACTATGACAGTATATGTGATAAATATTGCTTTTATGAATGGGATTTTAAAGTTTTTCCTTGACTTTTTTTGTTTTTGCTGATATAATAACAAGGCTATTGAAATAATAGCTCCTTGCTTCATCCGGATGGATGGGGCCATAAGTCCAAAAGGAGGTGCAACAAAATGACCAACAAGTACGAAGCAGTCCTCATTTACTCTGTTTTGAATAAAGACGAGGCAGCCATTGCAGCAATGGTAGAAAAGTTCAAAGCTTTGATCGAGGCAAACGGTACTGTTGAAGGTGTTGACGAATGGGGTAAGCGCCGCTTGGCTTATTTAATCGACGATGAGCCCGAAGGCTACTACGCTATTTATACCTTTGAGTCCGCTCCCGAGTTCCCCGCAGAGCTTGAGCGTGTAGCAAAGATCACCGAAGGTGTTCTTCGCGTAATGACCGTTAGAAAGTAAGAAAGGAGCAAAATTTATGCTTAACGTTGTTGTTTTATCCGGCAGACTTACTGCTGACCCTGAACTCAAAACAACCACCAACGGAATTAGCGTGTGCAGTTTTTCGATAGCTGTTGAGCGCCGTTTCAGATCCGGTGAAGAGCGTCAGTCCGATTTTATTAACATTGTTACTTGGCGTTCAAGCGCTGAATTTGTTTCCAAATACTTTAAAAAAGGTCAAATGATCGCCATCCGCGGCTCTATTCAGACCCGCAGATATCAGGATAAAGACGGTAACAACCGCACTGCCTTTGAAGTTGTAGCTGATGATGTTCAGTTTGCCGACTTTGCAAGACGTGAGGGTGACGCCGCTCCAGTAGCAGCTCCTGCTACTCCCGCCAGCTATTCTAACGCAGGCGCAGGCGATTTCACATCTATCGATGAAGTTGATGAGGATTTACCCTTTTAATTAAGGTGTGCTCATCACAATCTACCTATTATTCAGAAAGGAATGACTTCTGCAATGGAAAAGAACGAAAGACCCGCACGCAGAAAGAGCCGTAAGAAGGTTTGTCACTTCTGCGTTGATCGCGTTGAGGTTATCGATTATAAGGACGTAGCACGTCTTCGCAAGTTCGTATCTGAGAGAGCTAAGATTCTCCCCCGCCGTGTAACCGGTACTTGCGCAAAGCATCAGAGAGAGCTTACTACCGCTATCAAGAGAGCTCGTCAGGTTGCTTTACTTCCTTACGTAGCTGACTAAATACTAGACGCTAGATAGTAATTAAACCGATAGCTTATGCCAAAAGGCATAAGCTATCGGTTATTTTTTTGTGTAATTCCTAATAAATCCAGTTTTTTACTTTATCACTAATTAAAACGAATAACCCGAAAGGCTATAATATGCCATATTGCTCTGTCTTACGTCTAGTCTGCCAAAGCAAGCACATACGGGAACGTTTGCCTTAATATGAAGTGCATACTGCCCGAAAGGAATTTGATACTGTTCTTTTCCAATGGGATAGTCAAGACGCAGGCAGGTTGTTCTTTCTGCACCTAGGTCTAAGGTGATATTATCGTATGGTTCTTTGTCCTCAAAAATAACCTTAATTCGAATTTTTGCAGGCTTCTTTCCGACATTTGTAATCATAAGAGCCTCGTGACCGAGGAAGTCGGGGTTATCGCCGTGAGGGGGAAGATCTCCGTCACAAAATACCCAATTCTTTTTTCCGTTCATTTCTTTTTACCTCCTTTTATTTAACGTAGTTGAAAAGCTCTTCTTCAAATTCAGGGCAAAGAGGCTCTGCCCCGTTTTCTGTAATAACATAGCAGGTTTCAACTCTTAAACCGTGAAGGGTGGGATGACCAAAGAATGACACATCAACATTAACTATCATATTCTTTTCAAGTGCGTCGTCACTGTTAGGACCGAAGAAAGGTGCTTCGGCTTCCATAAGTCCCATAGTATGAGCAAAGGGACAAACAAGATACTTGAGGTATCCGCCCTTATCGTAAAGCTCTCTGCCAACCTTATCAATCTCACGACCTGTATTGCCTATTTTAAGCATACTTTTTGTAAGCTTCATTACCTCAATCATATCAATAAGGCATTTTCTTTGTTCAGGTGTATATTCTCCGCTAACGGGAACGGTGTGACCAAAAGTACCTGCATATCCGTTTATGCGAGGAGCTATACCAAGCATTACCATTTCGCCGTTTTCCATAACCTTATTTGTAGCAGTAGGAACAACAGCATTTGAACGTATACCGCTTCCAACAATAGTTCTGTATGCAAAGCTATCAGCACCGTTTTCTCGACAAACAGCCTCACCCGCTGCTGCAACCTCGTATTCCTTATTGCCCGCCTTAACCTTTTTTGCCATAGCCTTATATGCCTTGCAAGCGAGCTTTGTAGCCTCTTTTATCTGCTCTACTTCCCAATCGCTTTTTATGTAACGGAATTTGAGATAGTCCTCTGTTAAATCAACAACCTCGCATCCTGCAAAGCCTTTAACAAGATCCTCGTGAACGGCGTAAGGCATATCTGTAGTGCCTACAAGACCAACCTTTTTTACAGGGAATTTTTTGCTGAGCTCTGCAAAAAGGTCGCTAAAGCTTATGATTGTTGCAAGAGGATATTCCTCATCGGGAACCATAAATACGGGGAAGCAACGAACATCGGTAATTGCTGAGTCCTGCTTTGCAAAGGGCTCGCTTTCGGGCCCACCAAGAAGCATTGTTGTTCCATCTCTGCCTACTAGAACGGCACCCTTTTCAAACTGTCCGCACCAACCTGTGAGATACCAACCGTTTGCAACGTTGAGCTCGTCAAAATAGATAATAGCAATATCGGTATTCTTTTCGTTGAGAAGCTCAACCACCTTTGCTACTCTTTTTTCGGTTTCCTGTTTGTTGTAATAAGCCATAAACATTTCTCCTTAAATTATTTTTTATTTTCACGGATTGAATTCAAATTCATCCAATGGAAACATAGGTCGTATTATTTTTTTTAGTCCAAGCTTTGATAATTCAACACAGCTTGCACCCTCGGAAAGGGCAAAAAGCTCTCTGTCCGCAAAGGGCTTTAATTCTGTAAAAAGATACCCAAGCTTTACAACGACTATATCGTAATCGGAAAGTGCAACCTTTGCGGCATCAAAATTTCCTTTTTCTATAAATGCACTTCTAAGCTCGGTAAAGACTGCATCAACATTTCCAAATCTGACGGTTAGGCTTTTCCCTATTATCTCTTTTGTCCAGCCAAGTATTTCTCCGTGTGACTTTATTTTGCCAAGGGCTCCGAATTTATCAAGCCATATTTCTTCCCCGTCAGGCATATCCCAACAAGTGTTAACCGTATGAAAATCAGTAATACCCGCAACGCAGACTCTTTTTTTAGGTGACGCTTTAAGAAAGAGATTAAGAATTTCTGTTCTATCCCCCTCGGCACCTGCGGTAGTGTTGTCACCGCTATCGGTAATGAAAATTCTTTTCTCATTACCCTCCAGAGCACGTCTTACACATTCCTCTGACTCTTCTGCTTCAATAAAGAATTTATAATCCCGTCTTGTATTCCAAAGCTTTAGGGCAAGCTCCTTTGCTAAGGTTTTTGCTTTTTCGTAATCAAGTGCTGTAACAACGGTTGAGGCGGATGTGTTTGGGGCATCTATCCAACAGTGTCCAAGAAAAAGATTAGCACAGAGTATATCAGCCTTTTTTTCCTGCTCCTCGGTCAAAGAAATAAGACTTTTTAAAGGCTCGTATGCAGTTTGAAGTGTGTCATTTTTTAAAAGAAAAGGAACTCTTTGCATATATGAATAAGGCTTTACGGAATTTTCAAGGCAGAAGCAAAGTGCCTCAGCGGCTCTTTTCTGGCACTCTGCCTGATCGGTATGCGGAACGGTTTTGAAGCCACTGATAATATCCGCATAATCACACAGCTCATTAGTGATATTGGCGTGTGCATCAAGGCTTATGGCAATTAGAGCATCCTGCTTTTTAAGAATTTTTCGTATTTCTTTAAGCACGTAAAGCTCACCGCTTCCGATTTGCTCAACCTCCATACTTCCGTGAAAAAATATATAAACGGCATCTGCATCGGAATTTTCCCGAACAGAATCGAAAATCTGCTCAGTGTAATATTCATTTATATCCCTTTCCACCGTACCAGAGGGAAGAGCTACAGCATAAATTGACGGAATAACTGTGTGTCCGTATGATTCAAAAATCTCCTTAACCACAAGCTTTTTAAATATATCATCACCCTTAAAATATTCAAAATCAGATTTTTTTGGATGATATGATGCAAAGCTGTTCGACTCACACTGATAAGAAGCAACAATAATTTTCAAAGCGTTTCTCCCCAAAATATTATTTTCTTTGTAATTGAGTATAACATTCAATTTTTTTAAAAACAAGGTAAAAAATGCATTCAAAATGGTAATAAATAAAACACTGAATTTTAAAATATGATTTTTATCTTTTTTTCGTGAAGTATTGAAAATAGAAAAAAACTGTGCTATACTCACATTATCAAATGGTTTGAAAAGGTGTTTTATGAAAAAATATTTTAATTACAAGGTCAATAAGGTTATCAGCGTAAAAAACCTTATAACAATAGAATATCTCAATATATCAACTAGCTTTTCATACCCCGAGGAAACACACGATTTTTATGAGTTTGCTTATGTTGACAGTGGAAAGCTTTCCTGCTACCTAAATAATGAGGAGTGTGTGCTCTCACAAGGCGAGTTTTTGCTTATCCGCCCTGAAACGCTACACTCCTATGGTGCGATTAAAGACACACCCGCTGTAATATTTATTGTTTGTTTTAGGAGCAATTCCGAAATACTAACAGTTTTTGACAAAAAAATTCCTCTTGATAAAAACACAAGAAGAATTGCTTCGGATATTTTAAACGAAGCAAAGAACGCATTTTCGTTTCCGTTCAGCGGCAGAATTAAGGCACTTGATTTTCCTGTTTTCGGAGCTCAACAGCTAGTTGAAAATAACATTGAAAGATTTCTTATACATCTTGCCCGCAATGTGATAAACCAAAACAGCGATATTAAAATCATTATGAACAGCATAGAGTTTGAAAATGCGTTGGTGAACGATATTATTGCGTTTCTTAAAGAAAATGTAAGTGTGCGTATAACACTTGATGATGTAAGCAAACACACCTTCTGTAGCAAAACTCTTCTTAATAATATTTTTAAGAAAAACACGGGAAAAACCATTATAAAATATTATACCGAGCTTAAAATACAACGTGCAAAGGAATTATTGCGTGAAAATTTTTCACCGTCTGAAGTTTCTCTAAGCCTTGGATTTGAAAGCCCCACCTACTTTACCAAGGTGTTTAAGAAGTATACAGGCATAACCCCAAGTGCCTACCGCAAAACTATAGTGTGACAAATTAAATTTCAACCAACAATATTTCCATGATATTATTAGCTGAATGAAGAATAAAAAAACTGCAATAAACGTGTGAAAAAAGCACGTTTATTGCAGTTTTTTTGTTTTATTTTATTTTTTAAAAGGGATTTAATGAATTTTATTTTTTACATTCCCGTTTTTACTATTCTACAATTTTAATTGTTTCAATAACAGGTTGTTCACCTTTGGGGATTGTGCCATTATCATCGGTGGGTTTTGCATTTTCACAAACCTTATCTACAACATCCATACCATCGGTAACTCTACCAAATGCGGCGTAATTACCGTCCAAAAAAGTGCTGTCTTTATGAACGATAAAAAATTGAGATGAGCCGGAATTATAAGCTCTTTTTAAATCGCTTTGGGCATCGGCAGGTAAATCAGCGAGGGTATATCCCATAGAAAGATACTGTTCGTAGCCTGAACCACTTCTCGCCATAGCGATTGTACCACGGATATGCGAGATGTTGTTTTGGTGGCCATTTGCAGAAAATTCGCCCTCGATATCCTCATCGGAACCGCCTGTTCCGTTACCAAGGGGATCTCCGCCCTGCATCATAAAGTCTGCCATAATTCTATGGAAGGTAAGGCCGTTATAAAATCCACTTTTCGCAAGGCTCACAAAGTTTGCAACAGTTATCGGGGCTTCGTCGGCATACAAATCCAACTTAATTGTACCATAATCCTTAATAACAATTTCAGCTTTTACCAAATCACCGGAGGAGCTTTGGCTGTTCTCCCCGGCCTTACTACTCTCATCGGTTGTTGCATTTGACTCATCAGAGGCAATGGTTGTTTCCTTTTCTGAAGAATCTTTATCATTTTTGCCACAAGCGGCAAACGAAAAGACCATAATAAGGGTAAGCGATAAAGCTAAAATGATTCTTAAAGTGTTTTTCATTATTTATTACCTCTTTTAAAAATTCAGCCGCCGTGGTCGCCACGGCGGCTGACAAATTATTATTTTAAAATTAGTTGCAGATTGTAGTTTCGGTCTCTTTATCGAAAAGATGAATACGACCGGGCTCGAGAGTGATTTTAATTGTATCACCGGGACGAGCGGTGTTAGAGGGATCAACACGAGCATTGATAGCGTGACCCTCACAATTCATAAAGAGATAAGTTTCAGCACCCATAAGCTCGGTAACCTCAACATTAGACTCTACAATACCCTCGGGGAATTTCTCAATTAACTCTGCCTCGTTGTGAACGTGCTCAGGACGGATACCGATAACAACTTCCTTATCAACATAAGGAACAAGTGCATCGTTAGCGTTCTTAGTTGCGGGTAACTTAATTTTATATTTAACACCTGCACGAGTTTTGGTATCTTCAGAACCGAACTCTACAAAGAAGTCTTCACCGTCTTTAAGAACCTTACCATCGATAAAGTTCATCTGAGGAGAACCGATAAATCCTGCAACGAACATATTGCAAGGCTTATCGTAAAGAACCTGAGGAGTATCACACTGCTGGATAAGACCATCTTTCATAACTACGATACGGGTACCCATTGTCATAGCCTCAGTCTGGTCATGGGTAACGTAGATGAAGGTGGTACCTAATTTCTGATGGAGTTTGGTAAGCTCGGTACGCATCTGTGCACGAAGCTTAGCATCCAAGTTAGAAAGAGGTTCGTCAAGAAGGAATACCTTAGGCTCACGAACGATAGCACGACCGAGAGCAACACGCTGACGCTGACCACCGGACAAAGCCTTAGGCTTACGCTCAAGAAGATGCTCGATATCAAGAATACGGGCAGCCTCTTCAACTCTACGGCGGATTTCCTCTTTAGAAGTTTTGCGAAGTTTAAGACCGAAAGCCATATTATCAAAAACGGTCATATGGGGATAAAGAGCATAGTTCTGGAAAACCATTGCAATATCTCTATCCTTAGGAGCAACGTCGTTTACCAAACGATCGCCGATTAAAAGCTCACCGCTGCTGATTTCTTCCAAACCGGCAACCATACGAAGGGTGGTTGACTTACCACAACCGGAAGGACCAACAAGGATGATAAATTCTTTATCCTCAATTTCAAGGTTGAAATCCGAAACAGCAATAACGCCGCCAGGATACTTTTTGTAAATGTGTTTAAGTGACAAACTTGCCATTAGAGTGACCTCCTAAATATTTGACGAATATTCTCCGTCATATTACCTATATATTATACCAACCAAAAACAATAATTACTATACTTTATTTATCCAAATATTTATATTCGCATTTGTAGATTTTGCATAACTTTTTTTGCCCCAAAAACAAAATGCACAAAAGTTGTTTTATTTTGCACTGTTTTTTGCATTATTTATGCATTCGAGCTCATTAACAGTTAGTTCACGAATTTGTCCTTCTGAAAGGTCCTTGGGAAGATTTAACCCGGCAAAAGAAACACGTTTAAGGTCATTAACGCCAAGAGAAAAAAGCCCAAACATCCTTTTTATCTGATGGTATTTGCCCTCGGTTATTGTGACAAACGCAGTGTGGGGATCGTCTGCAATTTCAAGCTCCGCCGATGAAAGGACTGTGCCATCTATAAGCGTTAGCCCCTCTTTAAATTTCTGCACGATTTTTTCATTAACCTCCCCATCAAGGGTTACGAAATATTTTTTTGGCACCTTTTTGTTAGGGGCGAGCAACTTGTGGGCAAAATCACCGTCATTTGTAATTATAAGCAGTCCCGTTGTATCTTTATCCAATCTGCCTACAGGAAACAAATCCCTGTGGCTCAGTTCATCGGGAATGAGATCTATAACCGTTTGCTTGTTTTTATCCTCGGTAGCGGTTAAAACGCCCTTTGGCTTGTTCATAACAAGATAAAGATATTTTTTATATGTTATTTCCTCACCGTCAAGGATTATGCTATCCTTATTCGGATCAACCTTAAATGCAATATCTCTTATTGTTTTTTGATTAACCATAACCTTATTTTTTAATATAAGCTTTCTGGCATCTGAGCGTGAAACACCGCCGCCCGTAGATATTATTTTATCTAATCTTTCCATCTAA
The DNA here is from genome assembly GCA_017397065.1 of Clostridia bacterium. The sequence goes on along the minus strand of JAFQKE010000036.1, from coordinate 15,185 downwards.
AATCCTTTCAAACCGATTAGTTTTGAGTTGGTGCAAGCGGATTTATGAATCCATCGTCTACCGAAATGGCAGAAACATCTCCGCCTATTATTTTTCCGTCAACCACAATCAGATGAGCATAAACATCGTTACGTCCCTCAAAATCGAGTTTATAGGTATATAAATCCGCCTTTTCCCCTGCAAACTTTTCAGGACTGTAACCGGCACTTTTTTGAATTTTTAAATACTCTTTTATAACATCATTTAAAATGAACGGAATAACAATCTGCTTTTTTTCTTCTTCTACCGCTCTGTCTACCTTATAGCCAAGATTTTCAATAAAAGCAATCCTCTCTATTTTATCGGTTGCAGACTCAAGATTCATTGCGTCCACACCGTTATTGGACGACTTAAAAACCACCAAACACAAAAGTGTAACGACCAAGGCGACGGCAAGCAGAATATTTGAAATTCGTTTTTTTGTTACTATAAATCCAATCATAACAACATCTCCTTTAATAAATACTATTACTAAAAGAGGATGTTTATGAAATTAAAGTGATTTTATAATGCAGACTGCGTGGGCGGCTATGCCGAGCTTTTCACCCGTAAAGCCCAAGCCTTCCTCGGTGGTGGCCTTAACGCTTACTGACGAAACATCAACACCCAAATCCTCTGAGATATTTCTCCTCATTTCATCAATATAGGGTGCCATTTTTGGAGTTTGAGCAATGATTGTTGAATCAACATTGCCTATTTTATATCCCTCATTTTTTATAAGCTCTACCACTTTTCTTAAAAGGACTCTGCTATCAGCATCCTTAAAGGCGTTATCGCTTGGAGGAAAATGCTTACCAATATCGCCGAGTGCTGCGGCACCAAGTAAAGCATCAGAAATTGCATGAAGCAGAACATCGGCATCGGAGTGACCCATTAGCCCTACATCAGAGGGGATTTCCACACCGCCTATTATACACTTTCTGCCCTCTACCAGCTTATGAACATCATAACCGTGACCAATACGCATTTCAGCACTCTCCTTTAATGAAATTTAAATACGCCTCAGCGAGAACAACATCTTCAGGGGTGGTGATTTTTATGTTTTTATAATCACCCATAACTGTATAAACTTGAACGCCCGCCTTTTCAGCGATAGAGGCATCATCGGTAAATTGGGACAAATCCTCCCCCGCTTTTTCTAAAGACGATTTAAAGATTTCCACAGAAAATCCCTGAGGGGTTTGAATGTTCACAAGATTTTCACGTTTCACCGTCTGTTCTACTCTACCAAGCTCGCCGATTTTTTTAATTGTATCCTTAACGGGCACAGCTGGGATTACTGCAAAAAACTCCTCTGCCGATTTTATAACGCTGTTTATAACATCGTTTGAAATTAGCGGTCTTGCTCCGTCGTGAATCAAAACGGTTTTTATTTTTTCATTTTTAATGAGTCTTTCGAAGCCGTTTTTTACCGACTCTTCACGGCAACTGCCACCTTCAATAATATCTGTAACCTTTAAAAATGCGTTTTTATCGACTATCTTTTGTAAATCCAAAATCATATCCTCACGAGTGACAAGAACAATATCCAAAACATTTGGATTATTATTAAAGGCAGAAATGGTATGGGCAATAACCGGCTTGCCCGACAAAGGTGTAAGTATTTTATTAACACCGCCCATACGAGAAGCCGAGCCGGCCGCAACAATTATAACACCAACCGATGTATTCGCCGAATCGGTTTTTGTATATTCAAGAGAGAAGGTTTTTGTAGACATAATAATTTATCCTTTTTGTTTTTTATGTTCTTTTTTTATTATAGCATAAATCAAAATCAAAATCATCAAACCCTTTACCTACATCATGTATTGGTTGATCATTCCATACAAAATTTATTGCATCAAAAACTTAACAACTTAAAAAAGCTTATCTCGTTTGTTCAATATAAATATCAATTAAATCATAAATCCAATCATTAAGGTGACTGAATTCATAACCCAATTTTTTCGCCTTATCTGTATTTATACTATATTCAACCTCGCCATTATACGGTGCTTTATCTCCACCATTATCCAAAACAGCTTTTGCCCCTGTTTTTTCTTCAACATAGCCAATTATTTCTCTTAAAGATATTGTTCCTACAGAACAACCATTTATGGCACCAGTAAAATCGGCATTAACCAAATACGCCATAAATTCTCCGGCTTCTTTTGAATTGATAAAGCCCATTTGACAATCGATATTATCAATATACATAGGCACTTGTTTTATAGTATGCTCAACATAAAAATATAATCGCTTTGTATAGTCATCCTCACCAACAACAAACGGATAGCGTACGGCAATTGCGTTTTGATGGGGATATTTTTGAAAAAGTGCACATTCTGCTGATCTTTTTATAACATCATAAGGATATTCTAGCCTTTTGCACCAAACTAGTTCTTTAGTTAAAGGATTCCAATCTTCTTCAACGCAATTAAGCTGTTTAGGCTCATAAACAGCTGTAGTAGACATTAAAATATATTTACTGCAATTTATAACATCCAATACATATTTTAAGTCATAGGAGCAGTAAGCAATTTTATCAATAACAACATCAAAATGTTTATCCGATAAAGCCATTCGCATACTTTCGGGATTCGTTCTTTCAATTTCAATATATGAAACCTTATCACCGAACACATTTTTAGTATTACCACGTATTGCCAATGTTACATTGTGACCTTGTTCTAGTAATGCGTTTACGGTGTGTATTCCGAAAAAGCGAGTTCCACCTATAACTAAAATGTTCATATACATCTCCTCAAATGTATCTATAAAAAACTTAACCATCTTAAAAATAAAATACTAAAGCGGAATGGTCAAGACCATTCCCTACATTTAATTTAAAAGTAAATCTGCATAGTATTTTAATTACGCAATCCATATTATTTTTATCTAAAACATATTATTACTACAAGCGTAGGGAACGGTCTTGACCGTTCCGCCAAACACAACATCAACCTTGTTTATTTAATTTCCATCTAACAGGATTTTCATCAATGTATCTGCAAATTTCATAATATGCATCTTCATTACGAATAATATTGTCAAAATATGATTTTTGCCATATCTCTAAACCGGGAGAAAATTTATGTATTTCTCTTGAAACACCCGACTTATATAGTCCTAACATAATGGACAAGTCATCATGCGGTTCAAGGTTTCTGATTGCTCTATCACTTCCAATTGTTATAATAGCGTGTATATGATTTGGCATAATTATATATTTATCCAATCGAATATCCTTAAATCTACTCGGAATCTTTAATAGTTCATTCTCTGCTATTTTGCCATAAAAATTAAGAGTATCAATCGTTCCAAACAAACATTTTTTATTTTTGGTACATATAGTCACAAAATAACTATTTTCGCTTGAATAATCAAAACCTGTAAGCCTGGGCAATTTTCTATTCGGTAAAGGCATATTTCCTCTTTCCGGAACAATCAAGATACCATTATGCTCTTGACACAAGACCGTTCTCTATTACATTTTTTCGGAATGTTCAAGACCATTCCCTACATTTAATCTATTTTTAAAAAAGGGGTTTACCTAGCGGTAAACCCCTCAAGGATTATTCCTTATCGTCACAATCGCATTCGCCGTCACAGCAATCGCAGTCACAATCAAAATCAAACTCTAAGTTTGTACCGCAATTGGGGCAGGCAATTTCGCCCTCGGCAAGCATATCCTCGTCTAAATAAACGATATCGTTACAAGCGGGACAGGTTACTTCGTAAACCTCATCGTCCTCATCTTCATAATCTTCTTCATCGTCATAAACATAGTCTTCTAAGTTAGAGAGGTCTTCATCAACTGCGTCGATTTGCTCGCAGAGCTCTGCACAGCCGTCCTCTAAATCCTCAACGGTTAAAGCAACGTCCTCTAAAAGCTCGATAATAGCCTTTAAAACCTTGCTGTTTTTATCGTTAGAATCAAGCTCTAAACCCTCTGCAAGACCTTTAATATAAGCAACTTTTTCACAGATAGTCATATTATCCATAGCATTATTCTCCTCTTTTAAATTGATTAAGCAAACACGACTAATAAAATTCTGATTTTAAAGGCAGAATTTCGTCTTTGCCTCGTTAAAATACTCGCAAAGCTTATGCTCGCTCCATATACTCGCCGGTACGGGTATCAATACGAATCATATCACCCTCATCGATGAAGAGAGGAACACGAACCTCAGCACCTGTTTCAAGAGTAGCAGGTTTGGTTGCGTTTGTAGCGGTATCACCCTTAAAGCCGGGATCGGTCTGGGTTACCTGAAGCTCAACAAATGTTGGGGGCTCTACGCCGAAAACATTACCTTTATAGGAAAGGATTTTGCATACCATATTTTCCTTAACAAACTTAAAGTTATCACCAAGATCAGACTGGTTAACAGGAATGAGCTCATAGCTTTCAGGATCCATAAAGTAGTAAAGGTCGCCATCGCTATAAGAATACTCCATCTCCTTACGCTCAACAAAAGCGGTGGGGAATTTATCGTTGGGGTTGAAGGTTTTTTCAACCACAGAACCTGCAATAACATTTCTGATTTTTGCACGAACAAAAGCTGCACCTTTACCGGGTTTAACGTGCTGGAATTCAATGATCTGATAAACATTGCCCTCCATCTCAAAAGTTACGCCATTTCTAAAATCGCCGGCACTTACCATAATTTAACTTACCTCCGTATTTTTATGAAGTGGCTAGCCACAACATTTACTAAATTTATAAAGCTAGCTTAGTGTACACTAACTCTATATGATTATAAGCCTTTTTTCGGTTTTTGTCAAGTTATTACAACCATTTTTTGTAACAACAACCATATCTTCTGTTCTAACACCAAACTTGCCCTCTAAATATATGCCGGGCTCAATGGTTATAAGCTGACCTGCTATAAGACTATTTTCATTTTTAAAGCTAACGGTTGGAGCTTCGTGAATTTCAAGTCCTACGCCGTGACCGGTGCTATGGGTAAAGAAATTTCCGTACCCTGCATCGGTTATAATATTACGGGCAGTCAAATCTACATCAGCTATTTTAACGCCCTCTGCCACCTTTTCTATTGCGGCAATATTGGCGCTTAACACGGTGTTATAAACCATTTTCATTTCGTCGGTTGCACTGCCCACCGCTACGGTGCGTGTCATATCACTATGATAGCCTCTGTAAACGGCACCGAAATCCATTGTGATAAAATCGCCTGACTTTACCACTCGTTCCCCCGGTACGCCGTGGGGCATTGAAGTTTTTTCTCCCGAAATTGCTATAGTTTCAAAAGAAATTTTTTCACTTCCCGCAAGCTTCATACGGTATTCAAGCTCGGCGGCTATTTCAATTTCGGTAACGCCGGGACGAATAAAGCCTAAAACATCATCAAAGGCTTTTTCGGCTATTCTCTGGGCTTTTATAACACAGTCGATTTCATAATCGGATTTAATAATCCTTAAATCTTTAAGGACTTTTTCAAGCTCTTCTGAGGGGGTTATATTGACCCCGAACAACCTTTCAAAGCCTTTTATATCGACAAAAGTATTTGATGTTTCAACCAGCAGAGTAGTTATTTCACTACCCAAAAGCTCCTTGCTCTGCTTTGAAATATTGCCAAAAAGCCGGACATCAACTTCTTTTGACACACCTTTTTTTGCCGCTTCAATATATCTTCCGTCAACCAACAAAGTCGCTCTTTCTTTGGTTATGAAAAGATACCCGAGAGAGGACTGAAAGCCGCTCAAATAAAGCCTTGAAACGGGGGTGTAAATAAGCGCTGCCGTGTTTTTATTTAGAAGTTTTTTTATAGATTCTATCTTTGACATTATTTCACCTTAGCCCCTGACACTTAAATAATAGTCTTTCATTGCCTTGGCATCCTCTGCCTGAGTGCCTGCCGATTCACATATAAATATGGGGCTTAAATTCTTTTTATAAATAAGCTCCATCAAGGGCTCATAGTCGGGACCGAAAAGGGTATCCTCAAAGGTAAGATGCTTTTTCTCTCCACCTGCCGAATACTCTATTTTAGAAAAATGAGAATGAAACTCTTTGAGTCTTGCTTCGCCAAGCTCATTTTCAACTATATTTAAAATATTTTCATAAGCCTCTTTGGAATTGGAACCGCCCAACGTTCGTGCATTAAGATGACCGAAATCTATGCAGGGAAGCAGGCGTTCATCTAACTTGCAAAGTGCCATAACCTCTTCTAAGGTGCCAAGCTGATTTATTTTTCCCATTGTTTCGGGGCATATGCGCACGTTCGAAAGGCCTTCATTATCCAGCGCATCAATAGCAAGCTTCATAGTATCGGTTGCAAGAGAGAGGGCTTCTTCACGGCTTATTTTTGAGCAGGAACCGGTGTGCACAACTATTCTGTTGCCACCCATAAAATTCACCGCTCTGGCACTATCTAAAATATAGCGGATGGAGTTAAGGCGTTTTGCCTCCTCCACCGATGACATTGAAATATAATAAGGTGCGTGAAGTGATAATAAAACACCCTTTTCAGCGGCAATTCTGCCAAGCTCGGTAGCTTTATCCTCACCGATGTTTACACCTCTGCCACACTGATATTCAAAGGCGTCGAGCCCCATTTTAACTATATACTCCGGCACCTGCAAAGAGTGCTTGTATCCCATTTTGGCAAAGCTTTCGGAGTTACCTGCCGGGCCAAATTTTGCAGACATATTTTCACTTCCTTAAAAATCACATCTGAGTTTATATTTTTTAAGTAATTTACGCTCAATACCACGTTTAATTTTAAAGCCGAATGAAGTTTCAAGCTCCTTGGGGCAAACAAGAATTGTTTTGCACCCCGATAGATTACCGCCTAAAATATCGGTTAAAAGCTGGTCACCTACAATTGCACAGGTTTTTGTTTTTACTCCCATTCTTTTGGCAGCTCTCTTATAGCCGAACGGAAGCGGTTTACCCCCCGTGCCAACAAACGGAAGACCGAATTTTTTGGCAATACCCTCCATTCGTTTCGGCTTAGCGTTAGAGAGTATTATAAGCTTTATACCGGCATCTTGCATTTTTTTAAGCCACTCAAAAACGCCGTCTAATATAATCTCACCCTTTTTAAGGCAAAGGGTGTTATCCACATCTAAAATAAGGCAGTTTATGCCCATTTCATTTAAAAGCTCTACCGTAATTTCGGTAGCCGAACTCAGTTGTATATGCGGTTTGGTAAACAAGGCACACTTGCCTCCCTTTTTAAAAATAAAGACGGCTTGGAAAACCCAAACCGCCTTTTTAAACATTTTTAAGGATTAACCTTAGCGGAACTTACGCTTACGTGCGGCTTCCGACTTCTTTTTACGCTTTACAGAGGGCTTTTCGTAATGCTCTCTTTTGCGTACCTCCTGAATAACACCGTCTTTAGCAGTTTGTCTTTTAAAGCGACGGAGTGCGTTATCCAAAGATTCGTTCTCTTTAATTTTTACCTGACTCATTATGTTCCCTCCCTCCGCAGTAATCGCAGGGGTAATTTTTATTGTTAGGAATATATTATACAACACAAACATATATATTGTCAAGTATTATTTTTGAACATTATAATAAGTTTTTACTTATTTACCGCCTGTAAATTTGTTAAGCAGTACGGTAGCACCGATAATAACACCGATAACGGCAATTATTATGAGCATTCCAACACCCATATAGGGTAAATTATTAACAAAATCCATAGGGTTGAATTTAAATGCAAGATTTATTAAGTTCATCATAATAAATTACCTCCTATCCAATTAGTCCCAAGCCGGCACCAAAGCTGAGTATTATACCACCTGCAATAACCGACGCAATCTGACCCGATACATTAACAGCCATTGAATGCATAAGCAGGAAGTTCTGGTTATCAGCCTCTAAGCCTAACTTATGAACAACACGACCTGACATTGGGAATGCCGAAATACCTGCGGCACCAATCATAGGGTTAACCTTTTTCCTGGTAAAGAGGTTAAGCAGTTTTGCAAAGAGCACACCGCCGGCAGTATCAATAATAAAGGCGAATAAGCCAAGTCCCAATATAATAAGGGTATTTACAGCGAGGAAATCTTTGTAGTGCATTCTTGTTGCAATGGTAATGCCGAGGAATATTGTAATAAGGTTTGCAAGTACCTTTTGTGCGGTTTCACTAAGAGAGTTAAGCACGCCGCACTCTCTTATAAGGTTACCGAACATTAAGAATCCTACAAGGTAAATCGATTCAGGAGCAACAACACCAACAACTGCAGTAATTATAATGGGGAATAAAATTTTGGTGAGCTTGGAAACCGATTTGGGCTCATAAGCCATACGGATTTTACGCTCATTTTTAGTGGTGAGTGCCTTGATAACGGGGGGCTGAATAATAGGAACAAGCGCCATATAAGAATAGGCGGCAACCATAATAGCACCAAGATAATCTGAATCAAGTGCTCTTGCAACAACAATTGATGTGGGGCCGTCTGCCGCACCGATAACACCAATTGAAAGAGCATCCTTAACATCAAAGAATATAGATGCCAGACAGAATGTAAAGAAAATACCGAACTGTGCTGCCGCACCGAATATCATAAGTTTAGGGTTGGAAAGCAAAGGTCCGAAGTCAATCATTGCGCCTATACCAATGAAAAGAATCAGCGGGAAAAGCTCATTTTCAATACCTGCATTGAACAGGGTGGTAAGAGGGCCAAATGCGCCGTGCTCTGAATCAGGTGCAAAAACACCGGGCAGGTTTACAATAATTGCACCAAAGCCCATAGGCAAAAGTAAGGTAGGCTCCATATCCTTTTTTATGGCGAGAAAAATCAAAAGTCCACCAATAGCAAGCATTGCTACGGTTTTAATCCAATCTTCCGCTACCATATGGGATACACCATTATACCAGGTTTCAAGCCAAGAGGTTAATGCTGTCATTAAAAACACTTCCTTTTTAAAAAATAAAGACCTTTAGCACAAACCAAAAATAATTTATGTAAACAACCTTTGGTTAATGTTAAAAGTCTTGCTATTTAATATAATTGCGGGTGCAAAGCACCGTACTGACGCATTTTATACCGGTTAGGATTTTAATTTTTATCCAAACCGCCAGCTACTCCCTTTTTAAGGTCTTATTAAATTTGTATGATGTTAAAATTCATCATACATAATTATTATATATCATATTTATGAACAAATTGTGAATAAATCCATATTTTTTATAAAGTTATTGATAATATTCCCCCATATACTGTATAATGGTTATGCTTAATTAAAAGGGATGTGGTATTGTTGATAAGTTATGAACCGTTTTGGGCAACATTAAAAGCAAAAAATATTACTACTTATGCACTTATAAATAAATATAATATCAGCAGTGCTACCATTGACCGAATGAAAAAGGGCGGCGGCATAAGCACAATGAAAATTGATGATTTTTGCCGAATACTGAATTGCGATGTTAGCGATATAATAAAATATGTTGAGTCAAAATGATAAAAAGCAACCTTGTTTTATAGATATAAGAAACAAGGTTGCTTTAATTTATAAAACCTATTCGGAATAAATCCGGACTTAGTCCGGTCAATCCCAATATTTTCTATCCAGACTTCTGAACTGAATCGCTTGAGCTATGTGATGGCTTTCTATTTTTTCACTTGCTTCTAAATCGGCGAGGGTGCGTGAAACCTTTAAAAGTCGGTCATACGCCCTGCCCGAAAGCCCCATATTCTTAAAGGCCGCAGCTATAATCCGCTCGGCATCATCGGTTAAAATACAGTATTTTTTAAGCATAGACGGAGTAAGACGTGCGTTGCAGGTGATGTTTTCATCCTTGTAGCGCTCATTTTGTATCTGCCTTGCCTTGTCCACACGTGCCTTTATTTCAGCCGAAGTTTCGGCGGTGTTGCCCTCATCTTTAAGCTCATCATATTTTACGGGCGGTACTTCCACGTGAATGTCAAGTCTGTCCAGCATAGGACCCGAAATTTTGCTTAAATACTTTGAAACAGCCTTGGGCGAGCAGGTGCAACGCTTGGTAGGATGTCCGAAAAATCCGCAGGGGCAAGGGTTCATGGCACCTATAAGGGTGAATGAACAGGGATATGTTAAGGTTCCTGCCACACGGGAAACGGTAACGGTTGCATCCTCTAAGGGTGCACGAAGTGCCTCCATAACATCCCTTTTAAATTCGGGAAGCTCATCTAAAAACAAAACGCCGTTATGGGCGAGTGATATTTCACCCGGTTTTGGTATGGTGCCGCCACCCGACATTGCCGCCGAAGAAACGGTGTGATGGGGTGAACGGAAAGGCCTTTTGGTGATTAGAGGTGACTTTTTAGGCAAAACGCCTGCAATAGAATGAATTTTTGTTGTATCGATAGATTCTTTTTCGGTCATTTCGGGAAGAATGGTGGAAAAACGTTTGGCAAGCATACTTTTACCCGAACCGGGAGGCCCTATAAGCAAAACGTTGTGTCCGCCTGCCGCCGCAACCTCCAAAGCGGTTTTAGCAAGGGTCTGCCCCTTAACCTCAGAGAAATCCAAAAAAACGTTTGATTCAAAATCTCCATCAGGCAAATAATCGGCCGGTGCAATGGGCGTTAAGCCTTTAAGTGCATTTACAAGTGATGTGACGTTATCTACGGGATATATGTTAATATCCTTAACCACAGCACCCTCTTTAGCGTTTTCATTTGGCACATAAAGGTGCTTTATACCCGCCTGCCTTGCCGCAATAGCCATTGGCAAAAGACCGTTTATGGGGCGAAATTCACCTGCCAAAGAAAGCTCGCCAATAAAGGCGGTGTCATTAAAATCGCCCATAAGCTGACCCGTTGCAACCAACATTGCCACTAAAATGGGTACATCATAAAGGGTTCCTTCTTTTCTTAAATCGGCAGGTGCAAGATTTATTGTGGTGCGACCTGTTGGGAAATGAAAGCCGTTATTTATCATTGCTGAACGCACCCTGTCGCCCGACTCTCTTACTGCGGCATCGGGCAAGCCGACTATATTAAAGGCATTTTGCCCATCAGAAACATCTGCCTCAACTGACACTGTGTAGGCATCCATTCCAAAAATTCCCAGACTGTTTTGTTTGGTGAAAATGTTGGTCGCCCCCTTTTATAGAGAAATATATCTGTTCTCGCTAGTAACTTCGCCGTCTTTTATGTATATTCTGGGAACACGATGAGCCACAGCACAAACGAGCTCATAATTTATGGTTCCCAAGATTTTTGCAAGCTCCTCAACGGGGAGACCCTCACCAAAAAGGGTGACAACATTACCCGTTTTAACATCTGCAATATCGGTTACATCAACAACCGTTTGATCCATACAAACCCTGCCCAAAATATTGGCTTTTTTGCCGTTTATAAGCACATAGCCCTTTCCCGATAAGCCACGCATATAGCCATCAGCATAGCCTGCCGTAATGGTTGCAACACGCATATCCTTGCTGGCGGTAAAGGTTCTGCCATAGCTTACAGAATCACCTTTTTTAAGTGCTTTAACCTGCGATACCACAGCCTTTAAGCTCATTACCGGCTGAGGTTTAAAGGGAAGCTCCAACCCCACAGACGGGGTGAGCCCATAAAGAATTATTCCTGCCCTATAAAGGTCTGATGGAAGAGAGCTATTATCTAAAAGAGTTGCCGCCGAATTGGAGCTGTGGAAGCAAAGGTCTTTTTTGCCGGATAAAGCGGCTACATCGCTTATTACATCTTTAGCCGCCAAAAAGGCCTTATACTGTTTAGTGGTGAACTCACCGTTATCATCTCCATCACGGTCGGCGGTGGCAAAATGAGTGAATGCTCCTGTTACGTTGAGATTTTCAAGAGCAAAAACGCTCTGCATACTTGATTTTAACAGGTTTAAATCATCAGCCGCAAAACCAAGGCGATTCATACCGCTGTTTATTTTTATATGGCAATTTAATGTAACGCCTGCATTCTTGGCGGCGGCATTTAAGCTTTTTGCATATTCTAAATCAAAAACACTTGCAGTTATATTATTTTTGGCGAGTTCTAAAACGGCAGAAGAATCACAATACCCAAGTATTAGAATCTCAGCATTTTTTTGTTTTGTGCGTAAATCCAATGCCTCAAAAACATTTGAAACGGCAAAATTTTCAATGCCAAAAGAAAGTAGCGTGTTTAAAACCTCGGCCGCACCGTGCCCGTAGGCGTTTGCTTTAATAACGCCCATTACCTTTTTGGCTGGTACGAGCTTTAAAATCTGTTTTATATTAAAACTAAGAGCGTTTAAATTTATTTCCGCCCAAATATGATGATACATAAATATAATTCCTTTCGCCGAAAAATTTAACACTTAATTTCTGCTACTCACCTATTACTACTTACCTATTACCTATTTCTTCTTACTTCAAATTATACACCCCACTTGATGTTTAGTCAAGTGAGGTGTGTTTTAATTTATATTTTTATGTGTTTTAAAAATTATGCAAAGAACCAAAGGCTATCGACCTCTGAAAAATCAGAGAGCTTGTAAGAATTTATACCCACTCCCGAGCAAACATAGAAATACTCCCCAATGTAAATTCCGCGCACATTATTAGATGTCCAATAATAATAATCATAGTTTCCTTGCGAATCCAAATACTGCGGTACGTCCAAAATGTCTTTCAACTCAAAACCTTTATCATTACTGTAACTGTAAAGATAATAGAAATCGCCTCCTGCTGCAAAACCAATAAGGTTTTTATTATAATCTACTAAAATCTCCTTATGGTTTGTGCCTATATCAGAGTTCCTAAGATATTCAATAATCTCTTTAGATTTTTCGCTTACATTTTCAGGATCGCTTATATCAAACATCGAAAGCTTAACATCTCCGGATATACCTGTCGTTTCATTAGCGTCAGCTCCGATTCCAAGAAGCAAACCTTCTCCCCACGGATGCATATAGTTAGAAAATCCCGGGATTTTTAAAGCCGATAGAATTTTAGGCGCTTTGGGATTTGATAAATCCACCGCAAAAAGAGGATCCACCTGTCTGAAGGTTACAAAATAGCCGATATTACCCATAAAGCGAACCGAATAAACCCGTTCGCCCTTTGCTATATCGGTGATTTTGCCTACTGTTTTAAGCTCTTTATCTAAAACATAAACAGCGTTTACTGTGCTGGCACCATCATAGCCGGTTGTAACAATTCTAAAATGGCCATCATATTCATCCATTGAGAATTGATTAAGCGGAGTTCCTTCAACAGCACCCTCTGCCATAGCGTTTATTTTACCATCATCAATCTCAAAGCGTATTACCCTTGTTTTATCATCATAATAAGCAAAATCATCAGTTAAATATGAAACGCTTGGGGCATCGGCAGTAACATAAAAGCCTTTTGTGTTGGCGTAGAGAGTTTGACCGCCACCGAGTGCTGTTTTGGTATCTACAACCTTTCCATCCTTTACATTAACAGAGCTTACCGTTAAATAGCTGCGGTTTACCACTCCATCAAACATATATATCGAACCCTCATTAACGGGAGTAGGTGCGTCTCCGTTCACCGAGGTACAGGGCAGATATGTGGTTTTATCGCCTTTTTCCGGCTTATTATAAATAGTTTCATTTGTGAAAATATAAAGCCTGTTATCTATAACTCTGGAGGAAAGATAGCTTCCGCTTTGTGAAACCTCACATACAAAAGAAGGCTTTTGGGGATTTGAAACATCATAAATTTTTACAATTGTACTGCTTTTTTCGTTTGTATGGTCTTCGTGAATAATAACAACCCTGTCACTACAAAGGTACATATCCATTTCTGTTACGCTGTAATATTTAGCATAATAACTTTTATCCTGAATATCTTTTTCTTCAATAACATCAAAGCTCGCTATATTTGAAAGCTTACCTTGCTCGGCCTTTGCGATGCATACTTTAAAATCTCTTGAATTAAGGATGTAGATATATTTACCATCGGTTTTAACAATGTCTGCTTCATCAACATTTTCCACCTGCGTATTGGTAGTGCTGTAATCCTCTTCGCCTGCATCTTCTAAAACGGTTTCGGTCTCTTCAATATCACTTGGCTTCTCGGTGGTATTTTCGTTTGTAAGCGCCTCCTTCGAACCTGTATCACCGGCAAAAACATCATCATAACCATCATCATAACCATCTTCATACTCCATGTCTTCCAAGTAAATAGTACCATCTGTTAAAATGCCATACTGCACTTCATTAAGCTCATATATTGATGAAAAAAGCTCATAAACCTGATTATGGGTAACATTTGCAGGAATACCCTTTGGGTGGCTGATTACGGGGAAGTCTACACCGTTATAATTTATGGTTTCATTGCTATCGGCAGCGATATTATTTGAAATTTCACCGTTTTTAAAATTGGACAAACCAAACGCTGAAATTGATACAATAACCAATGCTACTGCGGCGGCGACTGCACTAATCCAACGCCGTTTAGTCTTTTTCTTGGATATTAAATGCGGCTTTTTAAACTGCTCAACTTCAATTCGCTCAAGCATTTCTGCCTTTCTTTCATCGGTTACCCTTATGTTTTGCATATCTTCGCCAAATTTTTTCTTAAACATTAAAAATACTCTCCTTTCAGAGTGTTTTTCAGAGTTTCACGGGCTCTTGAGAGGCGGGATTTTGCGGTACCGACTGCAATACCGCAAAGCCTTGCAATCTCCTCCACCGAGTATCCCTCAAAATAATGCATATAAACAACAGTTTTTTGGTGTTCCGGCAGATTTAATACAGCAGGCAAAACAGAATCATCGCTCATTTCATATATAGAATCCACCTCTGTTATTCGCACATGATTCATTTTTTTGTACTTTTTAAAAAGATTATTACAGCAATTTATGGTTGCACGTATAAGCCAAGCTTTTTGGTGCTCCTCGCTTTTGATTTTGTGAGAGTTTCTAACCAGTCTTAAAAAGACGTCCGACATAACATCATCGGCATCGGGCATATTACCCATTCTCAAAAAAGCAAGCCTTAGAACCATATCGCCATATTCTTTAAATGCCTTAGCTGCATCACACACAAACGATTGCTCTGCGTTTTTTGTTTCCACATTAAAAATTGTGCTGAATATAAACATTATTCAAAGTCCCCCCCTGCTGATAAGCTTTAAAGCCCTTTCACTAATAACACCTTGAAAGGTAAAATTTGGTTCCCAAAAATTTTAAAAATTTTAAATATTTTTAATAACCTGTTTTACGAGGCCTAGGGT
>JAFQKE010000035.1 GCA_017397065.1 Clostridia bacterium | reverse complement strand
TAAAAACATATTTGCCGATTTCCTTACCTGTTTTTTGATTAACGAGCGGTGTAGTTCCTAAAAAGTACCTTTTATTACTTTGTGCAAATGCGTCGTTGATGCTTTGTAATTCTTCTTGCAAAATCCAAGCAAGAATTTCAGAAGAATTTTGCTCAGTGAGGGCTTCTAAATGTAATGGCATAACAACTGCCTCCTTTTATTGTTTTCTTAATTGTAGCACATTTTATGTCCAATTAAAAGGACTTTGGAAAGAAAAATCCACCCGAGAAATCGGGCGGATAATTTTGTTTTATAAAGTCAGCAATTACTTGCTTTCCTTGATAGCTGCCTGGAGGCAGCACGCAAAAGAGTGGATATTAGTCCTTGTACAGGCTACCTAAGTCCAAATCCACATTACAACCACCTGTGCTGGGATCATAGTCAACTTCTGCATCATACTTTCCGGTATAGCTATCACCATACTTATCCTTGACGGTAACTTTTCCGGAAACTTCATAGGTGGTTTCGTCAATTTCGTTAACATATGTGGTGACGGTAGGCACACCGGTAATATCATAGCTCAATTTAACCTCAACCATAACACGAGCTCTAACAGCAGAGATTACCGCTTCTTTCGGGGTTTTCGCAGATTCCGAATTTGAACTGCCTCCGCAGGCACACAAACCAGCACACAGAACGATAACTAAAATCAGTGCAATAACTCTTTTCATTTTTAAAATCCTTTCTAACACAAATATCCCATATTGGGATATTAATATTATACCAATATGGGATAATAAAGTCAAGAGGAAGGGGTGATTTTGTGCGGTTAAAAGAATTGCGAAAGAAAAAGGGCATTTCTCAGTTGCGATTGGCGACAGAACTGAATACGACACAAAATACCATCAGCCGTTACGAAACAGGCGAAAGAGAACCCGGAATAGATGAATTGATTAAAATAGCAGATTATTTTAACGTTTCTGTTGACTACCTTATCGGTCGCACAGAGAACCCGGAAATAAACAGATAAAAACACCGCTTCGCAGAGCGGTGTTTTTCTATCGTATGAGAGGCGTTTTGTTTCCCGCTTTTGGGACGGGAAATGTGTCTTTTTCAGCTATAAGTTTATAGTTATGAATTTGCTACGGCAAATGTTATGATATGATTGTCGACAGAGTCAGCGTTGCCGCAAGACAACTTATAACTTGGGGAAGCCAATCATAACTCATAACTTGCCCGCAAGGGCAATCATAGTTGTTGACAGCGAAAGGGGGAAAATATTATGCTATTGAGGGAATTGATTCTGCACAACATAAAAGAATTAAGTTTAGCACAAAAATCACAAGTGGAAGAAATTGAACAACAAGCGAGGAAATGCTGTGCCCCTTTTTTCTTAAAATTAACGATACAATAATTCCTGCTATACATAAAAACGGAATGATAAAGGATATAATGCAAGAAATCGCTATCAAAGTTATATATAGTGAGTTAGTTGCATCAATGGTGCTTTCCGATGCCATTTGCAAAAGCCAACTGAATAATGAAAGAGGGATATATGTAACGCCTAAAATTATGTTAAAAACCGCACTGACTTTATCAACTTTTTTCATTTTTCTCACCTCCTACTTTTATTATATCCAGAACAACAGATGTTTGCAAGATAAAAATCGCCCTGCTGAAATTTCAGCAGGGCGAAAATCGTGCGCTGTAAATCTAATTACTTGCTTTCCTTGATAGCAGCCTGAGCTGCTGCGAGGCGAGCGATCGGAACACGGAAGGGAGAGCAGGATACGTATGTGAGGCCGAGCTTGTGGCAGAACTCAACAGATACGGGGTCACCGCCGTGCTCACCGCAGATACCTACGTGGAGCTCGGGACGAGTTGCCTTACCAAGCTTGAGGGCCATATCCAT
>JAFQKE010000034.1 GCA_017397065.1 Clostridia bacterium | reverse complement strand
GGTTAAAACGAAATAATAAGTCATAACAAGTTGAAATGAGTTGTTTGCGAAAAACCCTTTATTTACAAGACTTTTGGATAGTTTTATTAACAGCTAACGATACGTGACAATAATTCACGAAATATTAGTTGTCAAATTGTGATTTATAAGCCTTCCCCTTGATGGGGATGATTCCCCACGGTGTGGGGAAATGTCACGAAGTGACAAAGGGGACAGGCGCCCGTCAGGCGGGGGACCGCTTTAGCGGTGGATGAGGTGAAAAAACGCTAATTTAAAGGCTTTTTTACGGACAGTCCGGAGGCCTGTCCCTACGGTGTGAGGGTTAAATCTCTGCGTTCAAACTACAATTTATTATCCCTTTACATCACCAACAAAATTATATCTTAATGAAAAATTATTGCAAATTTTGGCACAATATGTTATTATTATAATGCCAAACCAATTGAATATAAAAAATAGGGGTAATCTTTTTATTTTTTAGGGATTGTTATGCTTTTTTGCATACACTAACATATGTGAATTTGATAAAAATGCAAATTCTATCAATACACCGTGCTTATTGCCCTTTATATTGAATTGGTTTGGCGACTATCGAAGTTTGCGTTTTTTGTGCGGCTTACTTCGGTAGCCGCATTTTTTTAATTATTGGAATGGAAAACAAAAAACTTCTAGCTGTTCTTTTGGTTGTTTTGTTTGTATGGTCGATTTTAAATAGGTGAGTTTTAAAAAAGAAAGCAGGTGGTTTGGTTTAATTTTAGCAGTTGAAATTATGAAAATCACAAAAAAATTACGGTTATGAAAGGATGGTCATTATTTATGAAAAAAATCATATCGTTAATCCTTGCAGTTTCAATTCTTATTTCATCATTATGTGGACTTAACACGGTTGTTTTAGCCGAAGACAATCCTGTATTAACCCTTGGAGAAACAGTTACCGTTACGGATGATGATGTTACCTTCGCTTTTACCACCGGGCAGTCGGGAAGATACATTGTTTCTACTAGCGGTGATACATCGCTCGGCGCAGAACTCATTAAGCCTGATGGAAGTTATGTAACTTCTGCATACGGTAATGCCGAAAACGGAAAAGACATTTATATGAGTGAGGTTTTGGCTGAAAACACAACCTACACACTTCATCTTTATAACCGCACCTACGGAGCAACCACAACAAACTATACTTTGACGGTTAGTAACATCCCCTTTGATGGTGAACTCAACCCCGAAACAGAAGTGAAAACCGATAAAGAATTCTCTTACCATTCATTCTCACCTTCTGTTAGCGGATATTATTTCATTTATACTACTGGCATTGAAGATACCTATGGATACCTTTATAATTCTAATGGTGAAGTGCTTTATCGGGATGACAATATGTCTTTAGAAAGTAATTACCGCCTTGAATATTATCTTAATGCCGGAGAAACATATACCGTTTATACACGGGTATACTCGGCATCAGAAAATATGGATATCGGTGTTTGCGTTGCACCTTTTACATCGGTTAAAACAATAGAAGAAAATGAAATTCATATAGTAACCGACAAGTGGGATATATTAACCTTTGTTCCAGAGAGAAGCGGTACATATAGATTTTATTCCACGGGCGAGGAAGGCTATGATACAACATATTACGGACAGATATATAATTCCGATTACGAAGTAATATCCTATCAAAATGAGGAATTGTACAGTGACAGTCATTTTTATGTTGAGGGCGATTTAACAGCAGGTGAAACATATTATCTTGATACTACTATGTTGTGGTATTGGGAGTCTTCACCCGAAACCTATGATGTTACAATATGCGAAATTCTGCCTATTAGTAAACTTACAATTGTTCCCACAGACGGAACGGTTGCGGGAGTTAATGAAGATTTACACTGCGAACTTATCATAGAACCCGAGGTTCACAGAACCGAAGAAATAACTTGGTATTTTGAACCTGAGCGCGTTGGAAGAATTGAATACAGCGGTACTTGGGGCGCTTCAATTGAGCTTCATTCTCCGGGTATTGCCCAGGTTACCGCCGTTGCAGAGAGTGGCGCAAGCGCATCTTATACTGTTACCTGTGAGGGTGAGCTTCCTGAGCTTGAAACCAATGTTGCACATAACGCATATATAGAGTATAATGGCGAAAGTCATTCTTATTGCTTCATTGCCGATGAAGAAGGTCAGTACGGTATTCTGTCCCGTGGCAACCTTGACCTTAAAGCCACACTTTATGAGGTTGATGATATCTATCCCCTCAAAAAAGAATCACAAAAGGGCGATAAGGATAATTTTAATCTGCAATTTTATAACCTTGAACCTGGCAAAAAATATATAGTTGAGGTCACAACCGATTATGCCGAAGATGATTATGATGATCACTCAGGCGAATATGAAATAATGGCATATAAATGCACTGATGAGATTGAGGGCATAAAATTATCTGTGGGAGATACTTACACAGTTTATACAGACGATGAAGATTATACAGTTAGTGCCTCCCTTATTCCTGAAACTGCCAACCAATCTGCCCTTGAATATGCAGTTTGGAGTCTTACAGGCGATGAAATTGGTTATCAAACCGTTTACGGCAGAAGCTTTGCGACATATAGGTTTTACGAGGCAGGTACAGCAACCTTGACCGTTAGCATTGATGATGGTGAACTTACTGATTCGTGTGTTATCACAAGTAAAGAGGCTGGATATAGCACTATTCTTTTAGATGAGGTAAAAACCGTTAATGCAAACGGACATTACAGCGAGGGTTGGTTCAAATTCGTTCCCGAAGAGGCTGGAGAATACACCTTCTATTCAACGGGAGATGCCGATATTGATATCTATTCAGACGGCAATTACTGTGACTATGATTCGGGATATAATTATAATTTTATGTATACCATAGAGCTTTCAACGGGTGAAGAATTTATCTTTGAATGTGTGCCTTGTTCTTATGAGGATGGGGATAAATATTATGTGTCGGTTTGCAAAGCACATCGTGCTGAAAGTATTACAATTATTGAAGATCGCTATAATGCAAACGAGATTGGAAGGTATGTTAATTTTTACCTTAAATTGGGTAACGGCGGTGCCTATTATGACCAATTGTATGAACTTGATTGGAGTATAAGTGATAAGAGTGTTGCAGAATTTTCGTATTATTATGATGACGGTTCTGTTGAACTTTATATCTGCGGTGAGGGTGTAACAACACTTACTGTTACCACACCCGAAGGCTTTAGCGATTCCTTTGATATTTATGTAGGCGTTGAGCCACCCCAAGAAGAAATAATCCCCGGCGATATTGATGGCACAGGCAAAGTGGATTTAAGTGATGTTACCTTTATTGCCCAAAGCTTAGCCGGTTGGAATGTCACCTGTAACGAAGCCGCACTTGATGTAAACGGCGATGGAGCTGTTAACCTTAAAGACCTTATACATTTAGCCCGTTATGTTGCCGGCTGGGATGTTGAACTGTTTTAATATTGCAAATTCAGTTGAAATTTTAATATTAATCTAAAAAATTCACCCCCGATATGTGACTGATTCTCACATATCGGGGGATTGTTATGTAATAGTAAATATTCTATAATCCTTTCACCTTTTCGGGAAAATCTAAATAATTATCAATGGTAATGTAATTAAAATCCGATTTATAAACCGCCTCATCATTGCCGCCTATACCGTAATCATCACCTATGTATAAAACTTCGCTGTGACTAAGTCCGTTTTCCTTGCAGTAGCGGTCAAGTGCATAATATTTATCATAGGGCTTTGGCGCCATATCAAAGGACGAGCTTCCGCCTACAAATACCACGTAGTCGGGAAATGCATCCACAACTTCATTATAAAAGGCTCTGCGTTTTTTGCGGTCAGGGTCAAAGGCGAGCTTATCGGCTATATCCGCCTTGGTGCCGAGAATGGGGAAGGTAAGGCAACCCGATGGGTGGTACTCTACGTTATCGCCCTTAAACTCGGTAAAGCCGTGCTTTTGGCGGAGTTCTGTTACCTTTCTTTCAATTTCATCTTTATTCTTTACGGCAACAAAGTCATCACGTACCATAACAATATCTTTGGTGTTTTCATCGTATTTTGCATATTGCATACCGTAATTGCCGATTATATCTATGGGAAAACGTTCCATCTGCTCAAAAATACGGCGGCATTGCCCTGCACCCACCATTAAAAGCTTATACTTTTTGCTAAGCCTTAAAAGCTCGTTTCTGTTTTGTTCATTCAGCTTGCTTTTGTGCTGGGTCAGCGTTCCATCCAAATCAAAAGCAATAACCTTTATATCTGTCATATTTATCACTCCTTACTACATTTTAATACTTATTGATTATAAGTTCAATGGAAATTTTAAATTTGAAGAATTTTGCAAAATAATCAAAAATAATCAAAAATAAAAAACTATAATTGTATAAAAAAATACACACCTTAACTCTTGACATAATCGCCTTTTTTTAGTATAATATTAAAAACAAATATTTAAAGTTTTAAGTTCATCCATTCCGCTTTTTTTCGGGATGGGTGAATTTGTGAAAATATGTAAAGGATGTGCCCGTATGAAAATGTTTTTAAAAGATGCGCTTTTTTATAAAGATTCCTCTTTTGTAAAACAAGATTTTTTAGCTCAAGACGGTCATATTATCCCCTCCGGCGCACCTATGGCGGACGGTGAGTCAACTATTCCCTTTTTTAATAATCTGTTTATTTTTCCCGGTTTTGTTGATGTTCACGTACATCTTCGAGAGCCGGGATTTATTTTAAAAGAAACCATTGAGAGCGGAACGGCGGCTTCGGCAAGGGGCGGATATGTTACAGTCTGCTCAATGCCCAATTTGAATCCACCGCCCGACAGTATGGAGCATCTTGGGGTTCAGCTGCAAAGAATCAATGAAACCGCTAAAATAAAGGTTTTACCCTTTGGTACAATCACCAAGCTACAAGCAGGTCTGGAGCTCAGCGATATGGAGGCTATGGCTCCCTATGTTGCCGGTTTTTCGGACGATGGCAGGGGAGTGCAGAGCGAAGAGCTTATGCTTGCCGCTATGCAAAAGGCAAAGGAGCTTAACAAAGTAATCTCTGCCCACTGCGAAGATAATTCTCTGCTGAACGGCGGATATATTCACGATGGAGAGTACGCAAAAGCTAACGGGCATAAGGGTATATGCAGCGAAAGCGAATGGGGTCCCATTAAGCGTGATATTGAGCTTGCACGTAAAACGGGCTGTAAGTACCACGTTTGCCACATCTCTACTAAGGAGAGTGTAGAGCTTATAAGAAAAGCTAAGGCTGACGGCGTAGATATAACCTGCGAAACGGCACCCCACTACCTTGTAATGGATGATAGCAATCTAAAGGATGAGGGCAGATTTAAAATGAATCCGCCTATAAGATCGGCGGCCGACCGTGAGGCTCTTATTGAGGGCACTAAGGACGGCACCATTGATATGATAGCAACCGACCACGCACCTCACACCGCCGAAGAAAAATCCAAAGGTCTTGCAGGCAGTTTGATGGGTGTGGTAGGTATTGAAACCGCCTTTGCGGTGATGTACACAAAGCTTGTTAAAACGGGTGTTATCACCTTGGAAAAACTAATTGAGCTTATGGCAATAAATCCAAGAAAACGCTTTGGAATCCCCTTTGATGATTCCTTTACCGTTTGGGATTTGAATACCGAATTCACAGTAAATCCGGATGAATTTCTATCAAAGGGAAGGGCGACCCCCTTTGAGGGAGAAAAACTTTTTGGTAGATGTGTTTTGACGTCACTTGGCGGCAAAACTGTATATAAAATTGACTAATATTGGAGGAAAAGAAAATGGCAAAAAGAACAGATTTGAAAAAGATTTTAATCATCGGTTCCGGCCCTATTGTAATAGGTCAGGCAGCTGAATTTGACTATGCAGGCACTCAGGCTTGTTTAGCCCTTAAAGAGGAGGGATATGAGGTTATTCTTTGTAACTCTAACCCTGCAACAATTATGACCGATACTATAGTTGCCGACAAGGTTTATATGGAACCCTTAACATTAGAATATATTGCAAAAATCCTCCGTTATGAGCGTCCCGATGCAATTATCCCGGGTATTGGTGGTCAGACAGGACTTAATCTTGCAATGCAGCTTGAAGAAAAAGGCATTTTAAAGGAGTGCGGCGTTGAGCTTTTAGGCACTAGCAGTGCAAGTATTGAACGTGCTGAGGATAGAGAGATGTTTAAAGAGCTTTGCCAGTCTATAGGCGAGCCGGTTATTCCCTCTGAAATCACCTATGATATTGAGCAGGCTAAAGCGGCCGCTAAAAGAATTGGATACCCTGTTGTACTCCGTCCTGCTTTTACATTAGGCGGTACGGGCGGCGGCTTCGCTTACAGCGAAGAAGAGCTTGTTGAGGTTGGACTAAATGCATTCAAGCTTTCTCCTGTTCATCAGGTTTTAATTGAAAAATCAGTTAAAGGATATAAGGAAATTGAGTTTGAGGTTATGCGTGATACAAACGACCACGCAATTACTATCTGTGGTATGGAAAACATCGACCCTGTTGGTGTTCATACAGGCGACTCAATTGTTGTTGCTCCTATTATGACCCTTAATGACCACGACCTTAAAATGCTTAACGATTCAGCTATTAAGCTTATTAGAGAACTTAAAATTGAGGGCGGATGTAACGTTCAATTTGCACTCAACCCCAACTCAAGCGAATACTATTTAATTGAGGTTAATCCCAGAGTTTCACGCTCCTCTGCTTTGGCATCCAAGGCTAGCGGCTACCCCATTGCAAAGGTAACAGCCAAAATTGCAGTTGGTATGGCTTTAGAGGATATTGCAATTGCTAACACCAACGCAGCTTTTGAACCGGTTTTGGATTACGTAATTGCAAAATTACCCCGATTTCCCTTTGATAAATTCGCATCTGCTAAAAACACTCTCGGCACCCAGATGAAGGCTACCGGTGAGGTTATGGGCATCGGCTCTAATTTAGAGGAATGTCTGCTTAAATCTGTTCGCTCACTTGAAATCGGTTGCTGTCACTTCTATATGCATAAATTCGATAATATGACCGAGGCCGAGCTTTTTGATTATCTTACCGAGTTTAAGGATGATAATATTTTCTGTATTGCAGAGCTTTTCCGCAGAAATGCAGATATTAAGAAAATTCATGAGGTTACAATGATAACCGAATATTTCCTTGAGGCAGTTAAAAACATTGTAGAAATGGAAAGCACCTTAAAGGCTAACAAGGGCGATTTTGAAACCCTTAAAGCCGCCAAAAAAATGGGCTTTGGCGATCAGTTCATTGCAAAGCTTTGGGGTATAAATGAGCTTGAAGTTTTTGCAATGCGTAAAGAAAACAACCTTTTCCCAATTTACAAAATGGTTGATACCTGCCACACAAATGCATACATTCCTTACTTCTATTCTTCCTATACCGGCGAGAATGCCTCCCGCCTTACCGATAAAAAGAAAATTGTTGTTTTGGGTGCAGGTCCTATCCGTATAGGTCAGGGTGTTGAGTTTGACTATTCTACCGTTCACGCCGTAACCACCATTAAAAAATCAGGTTATGAAGCAATCATCATCAACAATAATCCCGAAACCGTTTCAACAGACTATACTACTGCAGATAAGCTCTATTTTGAACCCCTCACTCCCGAGGATGTTATGAATATATTAGAGTTTGAAAAGCCCGATGGCGTTATTGCTTCTCTTGGTGGTCAGACTGCAATCAACCTTGCAGAGCCTCTTCGTCAGCGTGGCGTTGAAATTATCGGTACCGATTGTGATGCTATTGAGCGTGCGGAAAATCGTGACAGTTTTGAAAAACTTCTTTCCGAGCTTAATATTCCTCAGCCCAAGGGTCAGGCAGTAACCAAAATTGAAGACGGTATTAAAGCCGCCGCAGAAATCGGTTATCCCGTACTTGTTCGTCCCAGCTTTGTTTTGGGTGGTCGTGCAATGCAGATAGTTGCTAATGAGGAGCAGCTTCGCAATTACCTTAAAACTGCCGTTGAAATTGATGAGGACAAGCCCGTTTTGGTTGATAAATACATTCAGGGTAAAGAGGTTGAAATTGATGCTATCTGCGATGGCAGAGATGTGTTTGTACCCGGTATTATGGAGCTCGTTGAGCGTACCGGTGTTCATAGCGGTGACTCTATCAGCGTTTATCCCACCTTTAGTATTTCAGATAAGGTTAAGGGAATCATTCTGCAGTATGCCAAAAAGCTTGGTATAGGCATTGGCATCGTCGGCCTTTTCAACATTCAGTTCATCGTTGATGAAAAGGATGACGTTTATATAATTGAGGTTAATCCCCGTTCATCACGTACTGTTCCTTTCCTTTCAAAGGCAACAGGATACAGCCTTGCAGATATAGCCACAGAGGTTATTATGGGCAAGAGCCTTAAAGAGCAGGGTATATTTGATATTTATCCCGAGGAGAAAAAACGTTGGTATGTAAAAGCTCCCGTTTTCTCCTTTAATAAGCTCAGAGGACTTGATGCCTACCTCTCACCCGAAATGAAATCCACAGGTGAGGCTATAGGTTATGATGATAAGCTTAACCGTGCTTTATATAAAGCACTTCAGGCATCGGGTATGCACCTGCAAAATTACGGTACAGTTCTTGCAACCATCGCCGATAAGGATAAAGAGGAAGCATTACCACTTATTCGTCGTTTTTATAATCTTGGCTTTAATATTGAGGCTACAGCAGGTACAGCCGCATTCCTTAAAGAAAATGGAATCCGTACCCACGTAAGAAAGAAAATCAGCGACGAGGGTGAAGATATTACCGATGCGATCCGTCAGGGTCATATCGCTTATGTTATAAACACCCGTGACATTGGTTCAACAGGTCAGGAGAGTGACGGTGCACTTCTTCGTCAGTGTGCTACCGAAAACAATGTTACCATATTTACTGCTCTTGATACCGTTAAAGTATTGCTCGATGTTTTAGATGAAACCACCCTTACGATTTCTACCATAGATGCTTAAAGGTGAGATGAATGAAACAAGGAATCTATAAAATAATCCAAAATTCGCCTCTTACCGAAACCGTTTTTAAAATGGTGTTAGAGGGCGATGTAAGTGATATTAAAAACTCGGGAGAGTTCATAAATATTAAACTAGAGGGCAAATTCCTTCGCAGACCCATTTCGGTCTGCGATGTAGATGCCACTACTGTTACCATTGTCTATAAGGTAGTGGGTGAGGGCACCGAACAAATGAGCAAAATGCCGGTTGGCACCGAGCTTGATGTTTTGGTAGGACTTGGCAACGGCTATGACCTTTCTTTAGCAGGTGATACTCCGCTTTTACTTGGTGGCGGCGTTGGTGTACCTCCTCTTTACAATCTTGCAAAAAGACTAATAGCAATGGGCAAAAAGGTTACTGTTGTGCTTGGTTTTAATAACAAAAATGAGATTTTTTATGAGCAGGAGTTTAAAGATTTAGGCGCCGAGGTTTATGTTACCACCGCCGACGGTACATATGGCATAAAGGGCTTTGTTACCGATGCTATGGTTGATATAAGCTATTCCTACTTTTATACCTGCGGTCCCGAGCCGATGCTCAAAGCTATTTATAAAGCATCTACCACATCAGGTCAGATGAGCTTTGAAGAAAGAATGGGTTGCGGCTTTGGTGCTTGTATGGGTTGTTCCTGCAAAACAATTACGGGCTACAAGCGTATTTGTAAAGAGGGACCCGTTATGAAAAAGGAGGAGATTTTATGGGAAGACTAAGTGTAAACCTTTGTGGAATTGAGCTTGATAATCCCATTATCCCCGCAAGCGGAACATTTGGCTTTGGTTATGAGTTTGCCGAGCTTTATGATATAAATGTTTTGGGCACTTTTTCATTCAAAGGTACAACTAAGGAACCTCGCTTCGGTAATCCTACACCTAGAATTGCGGAGTGCAAAAACGGTATGATAAATGCTGTCGGACTTCAAAATCCCGGTGTTGAAAAGGTAATAAGCGAGGAGCTTCCAAAACTTAAAGGCTGCTTTAACAAAAAGGTTATGGCTAATGTAAGCGGCTTTGCGGTGGAGGATTATGCTTATACTTGTGAAAAACTGGATAAAGAAGAGCAGGTTGGATGGCTAGAGGTTAATGTAAGCTGTCCTAACGTTCACGGCGGAGGTATGAGCTTTGGTACTAACCCTGAGGCCGCCGCAGAGGTAACAGCCGCAGTTAAAAAGGTTACAACCAAGCCGGTAATCATAAAGCTTTCGCCCAATGTTACCGACATTGTATCAATCGCTAAGGCTTGTGAGGATGCAGGCGCTGACGGCATAAGCCTTATAAATACTCTCCTTGGTATGAGAATTGATCTTCGCACCAAAAAACCGGTAATTGCCAATAAAATGGGCGGTTTTTCGGGTGATGCAATATTCCCCGTAGCTGTAAGAATGGTGTATCAGGTTGCAAATGCTGTTAATATTCCCGTAGTTGGTATGGGTGGCGTTTCTACCGCCGAGGATGTTATTGAACTTATGCTCGCAGGTGCTACCGCAGTTGAGGTAGGTGCCGCAAATCTTGTTAATCCCTATGCTTGCCGTGATATTATTGACGATTTGCCGGCAGCTATGGATAAATATAAAATAAATTCACTCAGTGAAATTATAGGAGGATGCAAATAATGGGTAAGGATGTTATTGTTGCTTGCGACTTTTCATCAGCCGCTGATGTTTATGCTTTTTTGGATAAATTTACCGGAAGAAAGCCTTTTGTAAAAATCGGTATGGAGCTTTTTTATGCTGAGGGACCTCAGATTGTTAAGGATATTAAGGCAAGAGGTCACAAGATTTTCCTCGATTTAAAGCTTCACGATATTCCCAACACAGTTAAAAAATCAATGGCAGTTTTATCCCGTCTTGATGTAGATATGACCAATCTTCACGCAGCAGGAACCATCTCTATGATGGAGGCCGCATTAAAGGGTCTTACCCGTCCTGACGGTAGTCGTCCTTTGCTTATAGCCGTTACACAGCTCACCTCCACCGATCAGGAGAGAATGGAAAATGACCTTTTGATTAAAGAGCCTATTGATAAGGTTGTTATGCACTATGCAGCCAATGCCGCAAAAGCTGGACTCGACGGTGTAGTTTGCTCTCCCTTAGAGGCAGGCAAGGTTCACGATACCTGCGGCAAAAACTTTGTAACCGTTACTCCCGGTGTGCGTTTTGCCGATGGTGATATTGGTGACCAAAAGCGTGTTATGACTCCTGCTGAGGCTAAAAAAATCGGCTCCGATTATATTGTTGTAGGTCGTCCTATTACTGCCGCAGAGGATCCCGTTGCCGCTTATGAGCGTTGCGTGGCAGAGTTCTGCGACTGATAATTGGTAGGTTTAAATTATATAATTAAAGCTCCGTAGTTCGGTTTTATCCGACTACGGAGCTTTTGCTTAAATGGAATCAAAATTTTTGTACTTTCGTTTAAATTCTCTTGCACTGCAGCCTTCATATTTATTAAAGGCTCTGGAAAATGCACAATGATTGCTAAAGCCCGAGTCAAGGGCAATTTCGGTAAGGCTTAAATCGGTTGAAATTATAAGTTTCTTTGCCACCGTTATTCTGTATGAGTTAAGATATTCTATGAATCCGCAACCATAATATTTTGGGAAAATCTGACTTAAATAGTTAGGGGCAAGGTTTAAATGCTTTGCAATCTCATTAAGGGTTATATTGTTTTTATAATTATTTTCAATGTATTCTCCCGCCGCTTTTGCATATTTATATGTAGATTTTGAATTATTGGTTTGCAAAGTTTTTCCTGCTTTTAAAACCTCAATTATAATAAGGGCAAAATAAGAGTATAGGGTTTCTTCAGTGTACGGTTCATCAGAGCTTTGAATAGAGTACATAATTTCAAAATAATTGTTTACCTTCTCAAAAGCCTCTTTGGAAAAGCTTCCAACAAATGGGAATTGCACCGAGCGTAATAATTCGGATATATTAGTTGGTATTTTCCTGATATCAAAGCAAATGTTGTTAAAGTGAAAGGGAGGATCAACAGATATAAATGAATGGGTATCACAATGGTCAAGACAATGAAAATCGCCCGCTGTAGCTTTAAACTCAATTCCATTTAATTCTTCTATTATAGTGCCACTGGTTAAATATTCAATTTCCATATAATTATGATTGTGCATTGGAAAAAACTTTTTGGAAGTCCAGGTTTTTTTGCATAATATACCATTACGTTGCGAAAGGTTTTCTTTATCCGATGTATAGTTAGCGAATTTTAAATTCAAAACTTTTTTTCTTGGCAAAAAACCTCACTCCTTAAAAAACGAAAAAAATATGGTTATTTTTTTATAAATTATATCAAAAAAACGAAAAAAATGCAAACTCTTTTTAAAAAACGAATTTTATTATTTTTGTAATTATGTATAATTAAAATATAAACGCACAAAAAATATTGCAAGCATCTTGGTGATATTTGCAATGTTTTTTCGTATTCATTTGCAATGAAATTGTAAATGAAAACTGTTATAATGTCTTTGTAAATATATTTTTAGGAGGAGATATAATGAAAAAACTTTTAGCAATTTTACTAACCCTTATTCTTACCTTTAGCTGTTACTCGGTACTTTGTGGTACTGTAAGCGCTGAAGATGCAACGGCCGATGGCGGTAAAATACTTATCGCCTCAGATTACCATACCGACTCTCAAAGATGGTCGACCTATAAAACCGTTAATAAAGTAGATGAAGATTCAGACGGTGTTACCGACTATATTCAGCTTGACGGCGCAAATGCAAGCTATTATAGCTATGCTGCTAATCTTACACCCGGTGTAAAGTATGAGCTTTCGTTTTATGCCCGTGTGCCTGAGGGTAGTGCTGACTATACTACCAGCCTATATCCTACTTATGCAATTTACTTGCCTCAGGTTGCAGACACAACCACTATGAAAAGCACCTCTCGTTTTACCGTTTCAGCTACAGCAACTGCTAATAATTTTTATGCTTATAAAAATATGCGTCACAATGATTTTTCTGCTGTATGGACGGTAGGCAGTCAAGAGCCGGTTACAAGAACCAAATATTCAAACTTTGATCCTACCGATAAAACTAAAACCCCAAATGAAATTTATTCCGATTGGACAAAAGTAACGGCTGTTTTTACTGCCTGTGAGCCCACAGAAGGTGATATAATGCCTACTGATACGGTTGATAACCGCGTAGCGCTTTCTATTATGCTTCGCGGCAGTACATATGCAGGCTTAAAATTAGATGTTAAAGATATTGTTTTAAAAGAGTATGAAGAAGCTACCGAAGAACCGGAAGAGCCCGAACTCCCCGAAGGCGTTATCTATTATGAAGACTTTGAAAATCAGACCGATTCAACAGTAGGTAATGTTATTAGCAACCTTTCTTGGGCAGAGCCTTATATCACAACTACTGAGGTTAAATCGGGCGAAAAGGCACTGGGCATTTATGCAATGTATGAGCATATGTTTATCCCCTTTGATAAAACCGCTCTCACCGAGGGGACAATCTATGAATTTTCTATGGATTGGAAATTACTTGAATATACAACCGACAAAAAGCGTCAGATTTCTAAGCTTTATTTTGTAGGTTACAACCCAAGTCAGGGCGAAACTATTAAAGACAATGCAGTTCCCCTTGCCTATTTAGCGGATATAAAGGGCACAGGCGATTGGGTTAATACCGTTCTTCGCCTTAGAGTTAGTGATTTATCTGCCTATGAGCAGTTTGGTATTTATTTAAGATATACAACTTCTACTCCTCATACCGAAGCAGATGATACACTTTATCTTGATAACCTCAAGCTTCAAGTGGCAGAGGACCAGAGTGTTTTAACTCCTATTGAACTGAGTGAAGCCGAAAGAACCGAAGATACCATTAAGGTTTTAGCCTTTGGTAACAGCTTCTCTAAGGATGCTACCGAGTTTATTGAAGAACTTGCCACAGCAGATGGCGTGGATTTGCGTGTAGGTAATGCGTGGATTGGCGGTTGTGCACTTCTCCGTCACTACAACAATATGTTTAACGGTACTACCGATTATACCTTTGATTACCATAATCCGGAGACTACAGGCGGTAATCAAACCTTCTCAAAGGTAAGTATGTATCAGGCTCTTACCGCTACCGATTGGGACTACATCACAATTCAGCAGGTAAGTGGTAACAGCGGTAAAATTGATACCTTTGAACCCTATCTTTCCGAGCTTATTAAATACTTTAAAGAGGTTTGCCCTAATGCTGAAATCCGTCTTCATATGACCTGGGCTTATGAGCATGAATATTCAGGACTTAGCAACTATGAAAATTCACAAACCGTAATGTATGAATCAATTATAGATACATATTTACAGGCTTCAAAGAATCACGGTTATGTTAGACTTATTCCTTCGGGTGAAGCAATTCAAAGACTTAGAGCAACCGATGCGTTTGCAGAGCAATCATTAAATCGTGATGGCTTCCACCTTAGCGATAAAGGTCGTTTGACTGCTGCTCTTGTTTGGTATGAAACCTTTACGGGCATTTCTGCGCTCGATGCCAAGTTCGATTTAACTACCGCAATCGGTACAGTTAGCGATACTGTGGGTGTTAATGTTGGCGTTACTGCAGAAGAAGATTATGCTATGCGAACTGCCGCACACGAAGCCGCTTCCCTTTACAAAAAAGCCAACGAAGCCCAGAAAGCTATTGAGGCTATTGGTGAGGTTACTGCAGAAAGCGGCACCGCTATTGAAAATGCAAATGCTCTCCGCACCGAACTTAACAATGATGACCTTTTGCCCAACCTCCAAACTCTTATTGATGCAAATGAAGCTTTTGCTAATCTTCCTACAGAAGAGCCTACTATAACCGTCAGAGGTCCTGAGTTTACTGAAAGCTTTGAGGATTTTGAGGTAGGTACAAAATTATATGACTACACTTTAACCGGTACACAGGATATGTATACCTATTCTTCAAAGGCGGCATTACTCACAACCTTTGGTAGCTTAGAGGTTGTAAGCGGCGGCCATACAGGCAGCAATTCTTTAATGGGCAAAACCTATTATCAGTATGCGGCAATGCCCTTAAATCTAACCCCTAATACTGAGTATGAGCTTTCCTTCTGGTATGCGTATACCACCACTAATGCCGATCGTTATTTAAATGAAATTACCTATGGCTTATATGTTCCCGACCCAACCGGTAAGAAAATGGTAGTGGCTTCGGGTAAAGCGGGTATGTTTAAAACTTCAAAGGTTTTTGCACCTAACAATTCTTTGGCGGGCGTATGGCAAAAGGCTACTTTAAAATTCACAACAGGCGATAATGTTGATAATTTAGTTTTTGCCTACACCTATCACGATAAATTAAAATCCGATATTTCAGCTACCGTTAATAAATGTCCTCTTTATATTGATGATGTTTCAATTAAGTGTACTGAAAATGTAACACCTAAAGCTCAAATCACTGTAGATACCAAGGATGCCGCATCGGTAGAATTTATAGGCGGCTACTTTAAAGATTTTGCGGTTGGCGATAAGGTTCAATTTAAGGTAAGAACCAAGGATAATCTTATTCCCACAGTTTCAGCCAACGGTACTACCTTAACAGCTAGTTCAAACGGAAATTATTCCTTTGTGGCAACAGAAGAGAATATAGTTAGCGTAGAGTGCGAGGGCGATGAAAACCGCTTTGATCCGAATGTAGATAAACAAGGCCGTCCACTTTATGAGTATAATGAAGAAATTGCCGCTACTCCTGTCTGGGAGGGTGATACGGTTTACCACGAAACCGTACTCTTTATCCCGGGAAGAGAAACCGCAAAGCTTCTTTACCCCATTGATAAGGTTATTTCTGTTCGTTCTTACGACCTTACTATGAATTATCTTGAGGGCGTTGATTACGAAATTACCGAAGATGGTCTTCTTAAAATTTTAGATGGTTCTAAAATTCCTGTATTCACAAAGCCTTTAGAAACAACCGAAAGCAGTAGCTTCCCTGTTTACGGCAAAGAGAATACCTATGCAGCCTTCATTGGCGATTATGATTATCCTGCTTATGCTATTACAGTAACCTATGAGCATACCGAGCAGTGGCCCGATGCGGAAGGCTATAATCCCGAAACTGTAATTCAGTCACAAAAGGATAAAATTCCCGAGGTTTTCAAAAAGCTTGAAAAAGGCGAGGAAGTAAACATAGTTATCTTCGGTGATTCCGCCTCCTGCGGTCTTAGCACTAGCGGACTGTTCTATGACCATGCTATTTACCAAAAAAATGGTAGTTTGGGAAGCAATATTTTAAATTTTGCTCCCTTTACTCCCGCATGGCCTGTTATGTTAGAGCAAAATCTTAAAAAGCTCTATCCTGATGCTAGAATTACATTTAAAAATATTGCTCTGGGCGGTCAAACTGCTCAGTGGGGTAAAGGTGTTATTAAAGAGCGCCTTGGATATTTAGAAAGAGATTATGGTTGGACAAATACTACTCCCGACCTTATGATTCTTTGCTTTGGCGCTAACGATTTAACTGCCGGTCACACCGCTGAAGAGTTTGGCTCTAATATGCAAGCGATTATTGATGAATTCCGTGACTACACCGGCACCGATACAGAGGTACTTTTGTGGACCCAATACGTTACTAACACCTCAGTTGTGCAGTATCAGCCGGAAAACTTAATGGCAAACAGAGAACAGTTTTACACCATTGCTGAAAACAATGATGGCGTTGGCATTGCAGATTCAATGAGCGTCTTCTTTGAAGTGCTTGAAAGCAAGGAAATTTACGATATTTTCAATGACAATATGGTTCACGGTAATGACTTCTTAACCAGAATCATTGCACAGTGCCTGATTGCCGGACTTTCTGAGCCCGAACACCTTGCAGGCGATATCAATGGAGATGGGGTTAATAATCTTAAAGACCTTGTTGTGCTCTCACAGTATGTAGCAGGTTGGGAGAATTTAAGCGTTACCAATGATATTCTTGATGTGAATCTTGATGGAACGGTTGACCTTACCGATGTAAGTAACCTCGCAAAACATCTTGCAGGTTG
The DNA here is from genome assembly GCA_017397065.1 of Clostridia bacterium. The sequence goes on along the minus strand of JAFQKE010000034.1, from coordinate 1,225 downwards.
GAAAGAGGTTACTGTAAAAGGTAGTTTCTTTACTGAATATTTAAACACCTATCATCCCTTAGTTGAAGTTCAAAGTAAATTAAAGTTAAACAACCGTGCCACATTTGACGGCGATGCCCTTAGAATGGAGTGGAGTGCTTCCGGTTTTACTGTTCAGGGTCAGTTCAGCGGCGATTTCATTCTGAATGATGTTAAAACCATCGACCCTGAAACCGGTAATACCGAACCTGTTTTATTCTATGCTGTTTTAGATGGTGGACTTGAATATGCTGTTCAGTTACGAACAGACGGCAAGGGAGAGAGCGTTGTAGCTTTAGAGGGAATTAAACCCGGATTCCACACCGTACAGATATTAAAGGCCTCCGAAGCAAAAGCAGTTGCTATGACAATTGGAGGAATTACCTATAACGGTTCGCTTTTTAGTGCTCCTGCTGAAAAGGAACTTAAAATGGAATTTATTGGTGATTCTATTTCCTCTGCAATGGGACTTTACACTAAAGAGGCCGAGCCCGATTGGCTTTTAAGAACCGATATTACAAAAGGTTACGCAATCAAGGTTGCTGACTATTTTAATGCTGATTTTAATATTGTTTCTTGCTCTAATGGTAGCGTTTGCACCGAAGCTCCATATATGTATGACGAGTATCAAAATCTTTATTACGGTAATACCGATGTTAAATATGATTTTGAATCCCGTACTGAACCCGATGTGGTTGTTATTGCCCTTGGTGCGAATGATACTCCTGCATATATGGCGAAGGATGAAAATGGTAAAACGATTCCTGCCGAAAACATCGACGTTTTAAAGCAGGGTATTACCGATATGCTTACTATGGTGCGTAGTAAAAATCCCAATGCCAAAATTGTTTGGGTATACGGTATGATGGAGGTAAGGCTTGCTTCAGTTTACGAAAATACCGTTAAAGAATTTGCCGAAACTGACGGTAATACCTACTATACCTTAATAAGCCGTCACGATTGTAATGGACAGGGCGGACATCCCACACCTGACGGTCATACCGCTAACGCTGCAGATATTGTGGACTTCTTAAAAACCAATGTTTTAAAATAATCTAATAAAAAGGGGCTCTATAATAAATGTTGGGGTAACCAAGTAGAGCCTACGAAGAAAAATTAAAAATAAAATAAAAAAGTAGAGCATATTTGGAAAAAATCCGTTAAAATGGAATTGACTAGAAACCATGAACGGAGGACAAAATATGCT
>JAFQKE010000033.1 GCA_017397065.1 Clostridia bacterium | reverse complement strand
CTATTGCAGATGAGTCTAAGGTTTTAAATTGGAATAAGATTACAGTAAACTTTAAAACTGATGATAATACCGAGCTTTATCTTCATCTCGCTACTTCAAACGGTTATGATGCTGCGTCAACAAGCCACCATTATATAGATAACCTTACTGTTTGTGAGGTTGAAATTCCCGACTCATTTGAAAAGAGTGTTGAATATAAAGGCGCCGCTATCCGTAGAGGTGATGATAAAACTCCTCAGGCGTTAAGAGTTAAATTTGAAATTCCTAACTCTATTACCAACCTTTATAATGACAACGGTTATTCATTAAAAGAGTATGGCGCGTTGGTTGCTTATGACCAAAATTTAAATGGCACTGAGCTTAACTTTGATACAAGCGCAAAGTATTTTAAAGGCGTTGCCTACAATAAAGAAGATGGCACTAACAAGGTATTTGCAACTACTGCTACAGGTTCTGTTGTTTCCTTTGCACTTTATAATATTGGCGTTACAAACGGAACTACTGATTACAGCGCCTATGATAAAGAATTTGTAGTAAGACCTTACTCAATTTATATTGATGAAAGCGGTAATGAGTATATTTATTACGCCAATTCCGAAAGCATTTCGCTTTTTGATGTTGTTGATGCTATTTTAGATAAGTCTACTTTAGAAAGTGTTAAACCTAGTGGGTTAACAGGCTATCTTTCTGACGTTATTACCGCAAGAAATATTCTTAGCGGTGAGGCTTATGATGCTTACAAAGCGGCAGGTAGAAACATTTACTCACAAAACGATTCTATGGGTGGATTAACCCTTAACGATCTTGGCGAAAATCTCCCTATCCACACTGAACTTCAAGCAGAATATTTGACTGGTGAGTATGCAGATATTGCAAATTTTGCAAGCGGTGTTGCTGAACTTAGCCGTCCTATGCCTATTACATTTAGTTGGAATGATACCAATTCAACAGGTACATTATACAGATATTTATTAACCGTAAGCGAAAATAGTGACCTTTCAAATCCGTTAGTTTACGCTACTGCCGATAATTCAATCGACATTTATAATTTTAAAATCGGTACAGATTATTATTGGAACGTAACCGCCATTTATAGTGATGGTATTGTTGTAAGTGACGTTGACAAGTTCTCAACAGAGGCTACAGGTCCACGTAACCTTTATATTAGCGGCACTACAAACGCACGTGATTTAGGCGGTTGGACCATCAATGGTAAGCAGACAAATCAGGGCGTTATTTTCCGCTCAAGCCAAATCGATTATATAACTGTCGAAGGCAGAAACACCTTAATAAATGAACTTGGTGTTAAAACTGAAATTGACATTCGTGAAAGTAAAGAAGCTGTAAATACCTTGCCTGATGATTTGAATTATAATGCCTTCCACACTAAGAGTCATATTTTTAAAGATAGTAAAGAGACTATTAAAAAGTTCTTTGGTGTATTAGGCAATAAAGCTAATTATCCTATTATCTTCCATTGCAAGATAGGTACCGACCGTACAGGTATGATGGGCTTCTTACTAAATGCACTTTTAGGTGCCAGTGAAGAGCAGCTTTATACCGATTACCTTTATTCTAACTTTGGTTATATAGCCGGCGCACGTGATCGCGAAGTAATTGATGGTTACCTTGAAGTTATAAACGCAGCCGAGGGTGAAACCTTTGCCGAGAAAACTTATAACCATCTTGTGAATCTTGGTGTAAATGCAGAGCATATGAATACATTTATTGAAATGATGACAAAATAATAAGTCTGTCTAAAAAGGTAACTAAATAAACAAAATAAGCCGTAACAAAATCGCTAAAACGTTTTTGTTGCGGCTTATTGTCGCTTTAGAGTAAAATATTGCATTTTAGTGTAGAGTGTGTTATCATTCATACGTATTAGTTTAAAAGGGGAGTATTTATGAAAAAAACACTAGCAATTTTGTTAACACTTATTCTTGGCTTTAGCTGCTTTAGCCTCTTGAGTGTAGGCACAGTGTCGGCAGAAACCCAAAAAGTCGGTCAAGTAATACTAGAGTCTGATTTTAACGATGCAGACGGAACAAACTGGCAAGCTACACACCAAAACGTTACATTTGGTGATGATAACGGTGACAGTGTTAACGATTATGCTAGTGTAAAAATCGGTGCTAAAAGCGGTGCCGGTTTGGTTAGTTCACCATTTAACCTTATCCCCGGTAATGAGTATGAGCTAACCTATTACATTCGTGTACCAAAAGAGAGTGTGAGCTTTAAAATAGGTGATACATTCTACGCTCCTACAACTGCTTTTTATCTACCAACGGTTAATTCGACAGGAACAAAAGTGTCATCTACCCCGACTGTTAGCACCGAGGAAGCAAAAAACAACTATTACGCCTATTCATATACTGATGATGCTGATGCAACTAAAAGTTGGGCACGTCGTAAAGGGTTTGCGGCAACATGGACTATCGATGGTTATGCAGCCAGAAACAAAACCGGTTTTTCCAACTTCTCTTATAGTGACCATAACGCTGTTTTAAGTGCAACAAACGCTGATATAAATGCAGCTTTTGCAAATTGGACCAAAGTAACCGTTAATTTTACAGCACTCGCCGCAACTGAAGGTGAAACATCACAGGTAACTGCACTTGGCTTTACCTTCCACGATTATAAGAGTGATAAAAACTATGTGTTCGATATTAAGGATGTTAAACTTGTAGAAAATCCTGCCGGTGCTGAAGAACCCGAACAACCAGAACAACCAGAAGAACCAGAAGAACCAGAAGAACCTGCAGCTCCTGTAGTGAGTCCTTATATCTCAGTTGTAGTTACTGAAGGTATCCTACATTTTTACGGCGCAGATATTGGCGCTAAAGTTGATGTTACAGCAAATGCAGACGGCACCTAAACCTTTGCTTTAACCTATGT
>JAFQKE010000032.1 GCA_017397065.1 Clostridia bacterium | reverse complement strand
TTACTATTGTAAAATATATAGGCAATTTGTGCCGCTGTGGCGGAACAGGCAGACGCAAGGGACTTAAAATCCCTCGGTGGCAACACCGTACCGGTTCGATCCCGGTCAGCGGCACCAGAAAAGAGCTCATCCCATTTGGGATGGGCTCTTTTCTTTTGTGACGCTCCGTGGGGCGAACCGGAGGTTCGAGCCCGGGGAGCGAGCCGACCGCGCCCTGCGGGCGATGCAGGGAGGCGAGCGAGTGGCAGCGGTCGAAAAAATCGAGCAGGCGAACAGCGCGATGATTTTTTCGGGCACCGCAACAGGACAGCGGCACCAGAATTTGTGAACGTTTTAGATGCCATCGGCAAAAAGCCAATGGTATCGCCGTTTTCAAGCCAACAGGTTTTCTTGTAAAATCTGTTGGCTTATTATATTTTTTAAAACAAATTTGACCATAGAAAGCAATATTGCTATTAGTGTATTGTTTTTAAAAGAGAATACAACGGAGGTAAATAATATAAACCGAAAACTTAAAGGCAATAATGGACAAATGTTGGAAGCAATGATTATTTCAAGCGATTAAATGAGGATAACAAACTAACTTTTCATCTTAGAAACAGAGATAGCTTTGATTATTACTACGATTTAAAATGAACGGCAGAAAGCAAACCTGATTTAGGTAAACCGACCTATTCTGATAGTTATAGCACGGGAAAGAATAAAGATCGAATAGCTGTGATAAAGGGACTTAAAGGAATTGTATCAGATATAAAAAGAGATTTGCAAAACGGAATAAGAAATAATGACTACATCAAAGATGAAAATGCAAAAAACTTAATAGAAGCTATAAAAGCTTTGGACGATTGTGGAATAAGATGTGATTGTAAAGAATACATCAAGGAACTTTCGTGGTATGTAGGCGGAGACTCGCGCAAAATACGAGACTTGCAAAAAAATCTTAATGAACTTAGAATTAGTGGTGGATACAGATCACTTGAAGAGGATGGCGTATACGGAAAAGAAACGCTAAACGCCTGGTTAAAGTTTTTAGATATATTAGAACATGGAACAGTTCCTACACTTGCATGGATAGATCCGTTGGAAGGGCATGATAAAGATTTTATCATAACAAGCAGCACGCATGGACATAACATTGTTATTGCAGATACCAATAAGTTTCAGTATTATAGGGTTGATTCAGCGCATGGAGGAAGAGCATGGTTTCGAGGAGAAAAAATAAATGATATTAAGTATAATCATATAAATTACTTAATGACTTGAAAGGTACAGCTAAAGCAGTAAGAATAAGAGGAAAAGTTCTTTTGATAACCGGTATAGCATTGGATACTTTGGAACTTGGCTTTCGGTTGCGGATGATTTGAAGGATGAAGATAAAAAGCTTGGTAAAAAAGCAGCTACTACTGCATTTAGTATAGGTGGAAGATGGAGCGGCGCGGCAATAGGCGCAAAAGCCGGTGCTATTGCCGGTGGAATTGCAGGTTCGTTTGGCGGTGATGCTTTAGGTAAATGGGTAGTAGACATAACCTGCATAGAGGAGTGAAAATGGTGGGTAAATATAAAAGCGCAATTAATAACATCAAAGCGGCAGGAG
>JAFQKE010000031.1 GCA_017397065.1 Clostridia bacterium | reverse complement strand
GTATGAGGCTGAGGTTCTTTCTAAGAGATAATTAAGCTGTAAAAGTTGGGATTTTAAAAAATAAATCTACAATAGAAATTTTAAAATCTGCAATTAATGCGTTTTGCATTTAATTGCAGATTTTTTGTAAATGTATATTTTAATTATTCAAATTTACAACCTCTTTCGCCTTGGGATCATGCTGTAATAGATAAATTTAGAAACTTTAGACCTTAGATAAAGCAAAAAGCGGAGGTATATATTAAGATGATGATGTTTTCAGAACAATTTATGGAACAGGATTCCGATATAATTGATTATAATGGAAAGAAAATTCATAAATATTTTCGTTTTGATAAAAAAGGCACACATATATTAAAATTCAGTTTTGTTAGTGTAAATTCCAAACATTCACAAGCCATACATTTTCATCTATCAACCTTTAAAGGCGATATATCGATCAATGGTGAAAAAGTAAAAATTAAAAAATCCGCTTTCCCACAACTTGTTTTAGAAGAAAAGTATTCTCCCCAAAAAATTAATATGTTGGTGATTTTGGAAGAAGGATTTTTAACAATTTGTAATTCATCCGATTTGCTTGATGATGGTACAATATGGCGTTCTTTATATGGTGGATGTGCTATGATAATTGAGGAAATCGAAAAAGATCATTACAAATTTTATTGTAATGATCATGAAAATGATGATGATTTTGACGATTTGATTTTTGAACTGAAAATAGAGAATTTAGATGAAAATCAATAGAAGACAGGGTTCGGTTCTGTGTCTTGACAGAATCGAACCTCCCACTCCCCAATTAACCACCTAAAACAAACAGCAGTATAGCTCTTTTGAGCTATACCGCTGTTTTATATAAATTGTAGTTTGCTTATTAAGGCTCCTCCTTGACGGAGGAGCTGTCGCCGTAGGCGACTGAGGAGGTGAAAGCTTGCACAGAACTACACCTCATCCGTCACTTTGTGACACCTTCCCCGTCAAGGGGAAGGCTAAAAAGAAAGTAAAAAAATTAGTACAAACTTTGGCGGCAGGAGCAAGCCCCTGCCCTACGGATATTACCGAAAAAGGCAAAGCACCTATAATTGACAAATGTACATAAAAATGGTATTATGAAATCATCAAAAAATTCATCTTAAATTATATATCAGGGGAACTGATTTGTTCTAATCTAACAAGACATAGAACCGTCCCCTGTCTTTCCATACAAACATCCTTGCAATTGTTGTCTGCAAGCCAAGCCTTTAGAGCTCGCAATTCTTCCGTGTAAGTGTCAAATCTGCGAGACTGGTACTCTGTTACACCCTGAGCGTTCGTAGTGGCAATACAGGCAATTACAAAATCCCTGTGAACGTCCATTCCGCAACAGATCGGATATACAATTTTCAGTCTACCCATTCAATGTCCTCCAATAAAAGATTTGCGAGAAGCCATTGACTGGACATCCGGATAAAAACGAGTTGCGTTTTTACAAAGATAAGTTTACAGGCTCAAAGTCCTACATGTTGGTGCTTGAACAGATGTCCGACGACCTATAAATGAGCGCGATTACACAAGTGCACCGCACCTACCTCCACGTGTTCTGTAGTGTAGCTTCTCACCCAAAAATTATATCACAAATATGTTAAAAAAATTTAAGCGAACAGACACCGACTGTTTTATTCCTTGTTGGTGCCTTTCGCAGAAAGGTATGGTTATAAATGAAAAAAATCATTAGTTTCATTTTAGTGTTTTCATTTACTCTCGGTTCATTAGCAGGAATAAAAACATCTGCCTCTACTAGCGATGAGTTCATTGATGTAGATATTTATAAAGCACAATGCTTAGCCGGAATTGCTAAAGATACCACCGGCGAATATGCACAGAGTTGCAATGAAATGTATAATGAATATATAAGCAATTCTTTATTTTCACCTACACAAAGTTTTTTAGATGATATTCACAACGATAAAACACTAATGGCAGAGTTAAATACTTGGGAGGCTATGTCACTAGCCATAAAGCCAAGTAGTGCACTTAATTTATTAACTAAAAAAGAAAATTACTATGAGTCTTGTATTATAGCAATGTATAGTAAATCAACAATAAATAATAGTGGTTTTCAAACTTTTTTAAAAAACAAAATCGTAAAAACATCTAATAAACTTGTTTCTGATTTTTGCAAACTTCAACAAATAGAAAATGTAGCCGAAATAATTGAATATGCAGATATAAAAGACCAAACAACAATAGACAATATACAAACCATTGTTAAAAATACATATTCTTTAAAAACAGTTGGAAACATATCATCTACTCTTTCTACCATAATAAGCTACAGTACGGATATTTTGGATGTTATAGATAAAATTTCTCTTTATGGTGAAATGGTTAATCTTGATTATGCAACCAAACAGTGGTTAGATCAAATGTATAATTCTTGTAATGGCAATACTGCTTTAAAAACTGCTCTCTATAATCTTACAACTGCAAGTACAGACTTTTCCGGCACAAGTTTAGTTTATATGCGAACAGGTGCAGTAACACTTTCTAAATGGACATTATCACTCTTTATTGATGGGGCTACCCAAAAAATTGCTTCATTAAATCCTATTGTTGCAGCAGTATTTACCGGCTTAAATTTGGGCAAAACTGTTTCAAATATATTATTTAACTCAGATGATGTTTATGAACAAATATATGTTATGTCTTGCATTCAAGACCTTAGAGATTTATCCCAAACTGTTACCGAAAACCAAAAAAATATTTTTATGAACAACCAGAATAAAGAAAACGCAACTGCTTTTATTTATTCACTGGATTGTTACTTTGAACTAATTTCTAATGTTGATATGGACTGTATGGAACAGTTATATACTAAATTATATAATAAAGGTCTTATTGGAAAACTATTTCATAATCAAGATTATCAAGAATCAACTGCAATATTAAATAATTATAAACAAGTAAGAAAAAAAGCATATAATTTAATGATAGATCTCTATGAAGTTGCATTATCTATTAATTACCCCAGTACTTACACTTTATATTATGGAACCGACATACCACAAATAAAATATTATGAGCAAATAAGTTTTGCTACCAATAAATATACTTTATTTGCTAACTTTATACTTTCAAATCCTATAACAGCATATGCTTCAAACGGCACAAAACTTTCTGTTACGTATATGTCAAGCAATAAAAAAATAGCAACGGTTGATTCTACGGGAACAATAAAAGCTGTAGCACCGGGTACGGTTACTATTACAGCATCTACGCCTAATGGCACTTTAGATAGCTGCACAATTACAGTTTTACCGTTTAAAGCCGATAAAACAAATAACCAATATACTATAACCAGTTATGTAGGTCGTGGTGGAAATGTAACTATTCCATCAATAGTTAATAGCTTGCCTGTTGTAGCAATTGGAAAAGAGGCATTTTTTGCTTGCGATAACATTACAAGTATAGTAATCCCTAATAGCGTAACAAGTATTGATAAATGGGCATTTGAACATTGCACTAGCCTAACCAGCATAACTATACCAAATAGCGTAACAAATATTGGTGCTTATGCGTTTGAAGATTGCTCTAGCCTAACTAGCATAACTATACCAGATAGCGTAACAAATATTGGTGCTTGGGCATTTTTAGATTGCACTAAGCTAACCAGCATAACTATATCAGATAGCGTAACAAGTATTGATAAAGGGGCATTTTCTAGTTGCACTAGCCTTACAAGCATAACCATCCCTGATAGCGTTACAAGTATAGGTGATTTTCCATTTCGCAATTGCTCTAAACTAACAAGCATAAATGTAGATGCAAATAACACAAGTTATTCTGCTTCAAATGGAATTCTGTTTAATAAAAATAAAACAGAAATAATACGTTACCCTGAAGGCAAAACAGCTACAAGTTATATTATCCCCGATAGCGTAACTAGTATAGGTGAGGCTGCATTTGAAGATTGCACTAGCCTTACAAACATAACCATCCCTGATGGCGTAACTAGTATAAGTGATGATGCATTTTTAGAATGTGATAACCTTGCTAGTATAACTATCCCCGATAGCGTAACTAGTATTGGTTATAGGGCATTTGGTCGTTGTACTAGCCTTACCGGCATAACCATACCCGATAGCGTAACTAGTATAGGTAATTCTGTATTTAGTTCTTGCTCAAAACTTACAAACATAACCATTCCCGATAGCGTAACTAGTATAGGAGCTGCAACATTTCTTTATTGCACTAGCTTAACCAGCATAACTATATCAGATAGCGTAACTAGTATTGGTAGTCTGGCGTTTCACTCTTGCACTAGCCTAGCTGATATATACTATTTAGGTAATAAACAAAATTGGGCTAATATTAACATAAGTGAAGAGAGTAACGAGTATTTATTCAATGCCAATATTCATTACTATTCCCCTGGTGATATAGATTTTGATGGAAATAAAAATCTTAAAGACCTTGTTAAACTTGCTCAACACCTTGCCAATTGGGATGTAGATATGATTTATCCCGAAGCAAACGATTTAAACGGTGATGACAAAATTGATTTAACCGATTTAACCCATTATGCTCGCTATTTAGCAGGTTGGGATGTTCAATTAACTGAATATTAATCGGGTAGAGGGGATTTTCTCCCCCCTCCCACACCACCGTACGTGCCGTTCGGCATACGGCGGTTCAGTTCTCCAGAAGAAGACAGGGGACGGTTCTGTGTCTTGACAGAATCGAACCTCCACCTCACAATTAACCACCTAAAATAAATCAAATAAGCGGTATAGCTCTTTTTGGGCTATACTGCTGTTTTTATATAAATTGTAGTTTGCTCTTATTAAGGCTCCTCCTTGACGGAGGAGCTGTCGCCGTAGGCGACTGAGGAGGCGAAAGCTTGCACAGAACTACACCTCATCCACCGCAAGCGGTCCCCCTTCCCCATCAAGGGGAAGGCTAAAAAGAAAGTAAAAAAATTAGTACAAACTTTGGCGGCAGGAGCAAGCCCCTGCCCTACGGATATTACCGAAAAAGGCAAAACACCTATAATTGACAAATGCACTCTGTTAAGATATAATAAAATTAACAGTAAAATATGATAGTGGTTTTGAGTAACCGGAAAAATCAAAAGTATTGGAATAAGGGGATATGAATCATGCGTTTAATTTCTTTGTTTTTGGTAATTGGATTTTGTATAACTATTGTTGGTTGCAGTCTGTTGCCTAAAAATTCTAAAGAGGTAGAATTAAATGCGGATTTTGCAAGTAGTGAGCAGTCTTTGGAGCAGGGCTTTGCGGATAAGGAACAAACCGAAGATAAAGAAGATGCTGAACTTGAAAAATTCCGCAATATGAGCCAAGCGGAAATAGAAACAGAAATTTTCGGCCCTGCAGAAACGCTTTATGCTATGTTTGATAGCACAACACTTTATTGTGATGCGAATGATACTCTAACCGTTGATGGAATGACATATACGGCTGTTAAAAGTGCTCAGCCGGAATTGGATAGCAGTGTGGATTTTTCAATCTATGAAAACTTTAAAAACTATACTAAAACCATCTTTTCCGATGAGTTTACAGATAAACTTTTTAAAGACAGTATAAAATATGTAAATTATAACGGCAAGCTTTATGCTGTTTCGGCTGACAGAGGCAATGATATATACTACAATTCCCGAACCTTTGCTGTAACAAAGGTAGAAAAGGACAAGATAGAATATACGATTTATGCTAAATATATAAGGGAAGAGTATTCGGAAGACTATTTTAACGGAAAGTGGGATAATACAACCGTTCCCGAATATGCACTTGAAACAAAAGAATATATCTATCCCAGATAAAAAATCAATGGCAAATGGGTGTTTACCACGTTTTGCAGTGTGTATTGATTTTTAATAAGATAATTTTAGATGTGTTAAAATTATAAACATAAAATCTGCAATAAAAGTGAGAAAAAAACACTTTTATTGCAGATTTTTCGTTTCATTTTATTCCTATTTAAAGGGATTTAATAAATTTTTTACAGTCTTATTTACTTTTAAAGTTTATCAGCGGTTATAATGTTATAATAATCTCTCATTTCTTTAGGTGATATATCAATTTTAGTAGCTTTGCCATTTTCCCACTTAAGGTTAATGGTCGCACCGCCTGCAATTTTTATTCCCTTTATTTCACCGCTTTGCCATTTATCAGGCAGAGCAGGTAAAATATATAAATCTTTGCCGTTTACTTGTACCAGCATTTCTATAATTGCTGCAGTTGCACCAAAGTTTCCATCAATCTGAAATGGTGGGTGGGCACAAAGCATATTGGGGTAGGTTCCGCCTGCTAGCCAGTGAGCATTTGGGTCGGGAGCAACATATGTGAGCTGATTATCAAGCAGTTTTAGGGCACGGTTACCATCAAAAAGTCTTGCCCACATATTGGCTTTCCAGGCAATGCACCAGCCGGTACCTTTGTCGCCACGTACATTAAGTGAGTTTTTAGCAGCTTTAGCCAGTTCAGGCGCGCCGTAAGGCGTTATTTCTCTTGCTGGATGAAGTCCGTAAAGGTGCGAAACGTGGCGATGCTCTATTTCAGCCTCGGCGTATTCATCGTCCCACTCCATAATTCTTCCGTCCGAGGTTATCTTGTAGGGCATAACCTTTTCAGCATAATTTTTATAACGCTCTGCCGCAGAATCATCACCCATAATCCCCGAAAGCTCTGCTGCCGAGTAAAGCGTATCACGGCAAATCGCATTGTTTATAGCTGTGTGTACGGCAAGGGCACATTTGTCGCCATCTTTTGTTAAAAATGTGTTTTCGGGCGAGGTAGCGGGGGAGAGATATAAATATCCATTTTCATCTTCGGTAAAAAGCTTGATATATGTTTCGGCACATTCTGTGATTAAGGGATAAAGGGTGTTGGTTAAAAAGATATTATCTCTTGTTATAAGATATTTTTCTTTAAGTCCCCACAAAAGCCAGCCAAAAGAGGTGTTAAAAAAGCTCCATATATGGCAGTCATCAACCATACAGCCCACAGGGTTAGCCATTCGCCATATATCGGTGTTGTGATGGGATACAATTCCGTCTATTCCATACCACTCTTTAGCTATTTTGCGGCCCGTTACAGCAAGCTCTTTTATAAGCCTTTCATACGGTTCAAAGCATTCGGGCAGATTAAGTGAAAGCTGCGGTAGATAGTTCATTTCGGTGTTGATGTTTATGGTGTAATTACTGTTCCACGGTGGGCAGACTTGCTCGTTCCAAATTCCTTGTAGATTCATTGGTTGGCCGCCTGTACGTGAGGCGGATATGCTAAGATATTTTCCTACATTGAAAGCAAGTTCATACAAAGCGTTGCTTTTATGTTCTTTTAAAAGAGTCCCTGTGTCAAGCGCTGACTCATTATTGCATAGCGAGAATGCGGTACGGTTAAAAAGCGAAGAAAAGTCTGTGATATGGGCGGATTTTAAGGTCTTATAGCTTTTGTTTTCAACCGCTTTTATATATTCGTCGCAAATGGAGTCGCAGTCGGCACCCTCTAAATATGGGTGTTTATCAAATCCGTTATAAGAGGTAGCGGCGGCAAAATAAAGGGTTGCCTCTGTGGAATTTATAAGCTCAAATGAATCGCCGTTCAAAAGCAACTCTCCGTTACATTCGGCTTTTAAAATTCCCTTATATCGCACCCCTTTCTTTCCATCATTTTCATAATAAGAAAGGCGTTTGGTTTCAGAATCGTGTCTGCGTCCCATAGGGTGATCGTGAACGGGTGCAATGCCTTTTAAAATTAACTTTTCATCATCTGAAGTGAAGATGTTGCACTGTAAAGGTGACTCAAGATAAACATCGGTTCGCTCTACATTTTCCTGCTTTATTTTTATAACAAGAACCCTGTCAGGATTACTTATAAAGCATTCTCGTGTTACCTTTTGTTCGCCTTTAGTGTAGCAAACGGTAACAATACCTTTTTCTAAATCAAGAGAGCGACTGTAAGTATCATAATCTTTAATTCCGGTTTTTATAATGAGATTACACAGAGGTAAATATGACTGTGAAAATTTACCTGTAAAGCCTTTTTCAATTATTTTAGCGGCTTCAGTGAGGTTGCCAACAGCCGCAAGCTCTTTAGCCTTGTTTATAGCTTTTTGAGCATTAGGATTGTTAGCTTTTTCAGGGAAACCCGTCCAAAGGGTAGCTTCGTTTAAGCTGTATCGGTCTATATCGGTACCACCATATACAGCGGCTCCTAAAAATCCGTTTCCAAGGAGCAGACTTTCTTCAAAGCAAGCGGCGGGCGAAGAAAATTTTAATATAGTATTCATAAAGTATCACCTCAAGGGTATTATATAACATTAAAATGTTTTGTTCAAGTGGAAATGTATATCTACAATAAAATTTTTTATCTTCATAAAAAGAGTTTAAAAAATACAATAGGTTATGCTTGAAAACTGATAACATATATGCTAAAATTACTTTTAAAGAGGTGTTGTTATGGAACGCAAAGCTATTGTTAAAAAAAATTATGACGTTATTGTTGTCGGAGGCGGTGTTGCAGGTATTGCGGCGGCTGTTGCTTCTTCAAGAGGTGGTGCAAAAACGCTTCTTATGGAGAAAACGGTTGTGCTTGGGGGACTTGGCACTCAAGGACTCATAAGTTGGTATGAGCCCCTTTGCAACGGTAATGGAAAACAGCTTATCTCAGGCATTCCTGAAGAGTTAATTAAGTTAGCTGTAAAATATGGCTTTGAAAATATGGCTACCGAATGGGGTGGCAAAGGGGTTAACCCTTTAAAAGAGGGGATTCCTCGCTATGTTACAAGATATTCGCCATACGCTTTTGCGTTGGGACTTATTGAGTACCTTGAAGAAAATAACGTTGACCTTGTTTTGGATTGTCTCGCTACAAATCCTAAAATGGAAAACAACATTTGTGTTGGTATAGAAACCGAAACGGTAGAGGGAAAGGTGTACTATCCTGCAAAGATGGTTGTTGATGCTACCGGAACAGCTGTTGTTTGTGAGCGTGCGGGGATTCCAACCGAAATAGGAGAAAACTTTTTTTCGTACGTTACTCACGAAATGAACGCAGATGATGCGAAAAAGCTTGCCGAAACCGGTGATTTTTGTGCCGCCAGAAAATGGCATTCGACAGGCAGCTCAATGACAGGAGTAGGGCAGCCTGAGGGAATGAAAACACTTCACGGTGTAACCGCCGAGGATGTTACCTTTTATATGACATCGGGTGGTAAGATGGTTTTAGAGCGTATTAAAAAACAGGATAAAAACACCTTTGATATTCTTTCAGTTCCTACAATGCCGCAGTATCGTAAGATTCGTAGAATAATTGGCGATAGTGAATTTTTAGGCAATGAAGATGATTTGGTGCCCGAAAATTCTGTCGGTTCTTTTGGCGATTTCAGAAACAAGGGAAGAAAATTCCATCTTCCATACACAACTTTATTTAATAGCAATTTCCCAAATATATTTGCGGCAGGCCGAGTTATAAGTGCTAAGGATGAAGGCTGGGAAATTACACGTGTTATTCCGGTTGCGTCAATGAGCGGTGAGGCGGCAGGTACTGCAGCTGCTCTTTGTGTTAAAAACGACCTAACGGCTCCGGAGCTTGATATTAACCTGCTTCAATCCACATTAAAATCTGCCGGAGTTTTGTTTGAATAATAAAAAATGAATATAAAAAGAAAAAATGCCGAATGATTAAATCACTCGGCATTTTTTCTGCAATTTTAAAGGATTATTCAACATCGGTTTTCTGTATGAATAGAACACCTAAGGTGTTTCTTCCACAGTGAACCGAAACTGTTGCGCCTGCTCTTGTAACGTGAAGCTCTTTTGGGTTAACCTTTTCTTTAACTATTGCGGCTATGCTTTCAACAACTTCATCATCACAACCTGCGTGGGTAACAAAAACATGATCTGTTACAATGTTATCTAAATTTGCAAGGCGTTCTTCAGCATAGGTTTTGAGAACTTCACTATATTTACCTCTATACTTTTTAGAAACGCCCATTGAGCCATTTTTAACCTCAATGCAGGGTTTGAGCTTTAAAAGATTTGCTCCCAGAGCGGCTATTGCAGAGCAACGACCACCCTTGTGGAGGTATTCAAGACTGTCAATAACAAAAGATGCATTAACCTTTGTTTTTAATTCATCGATTTTTTCTTTTATTTCAGCCGCTTTCATACCCTGTTCTGCCATTTCGGCGGCGGCAATTATCAAAAGTCCAACGCCTGTAGAAAGGTTGCTGCTATCTATAACGTAAACATTTTCAACTTCTTCTGCTGCAAGGTTAGCGGCGTGGTTATTAACCGACATATTTGAGCTTATTGTAAAGAATAAAACTTCTTCAGCATTTTCTAACTGCTTTTCAAAAAACTCTAAATGCTCTGCCATATTTGTAGCAGATGTTTTAGGCAATGTTCCGGTGCGGTCATGGAATGCGTATAAATCATCGGGAAAAACTTCAACACCATCAACAAGTGATTCGTCACCCAAGGTAATGCGGAAAGGATTTAAAATAACGCCATAGCGCTCACAAAGTTCGGCACCTAAATCACAGCTACTGTCGCTGCAAATTTGGATTTTCTTTTTAGACATTAAAATAACCTCCAAAAAATATAAATCATCTTCTATATTATATCATTTTTTTGCAAAAAATCAATACTAAAATATTATAATATCGCAAATTTTAGGTTACAAGTTATTGGTAAAAAATCTCGTGATTAAAAATTTATATATTTTTGCTTATAAATAAGTTTATGTACTTGAAGATTTAGTATAAATATGGTATTATAATATAAAATATTTATTTTCAAAGCTTTAATGCTTTGGCTCAAGGAAAAGAAGGGTAATATTATGGATAATATCAGTGAACAGCTTGTTAAAATCAATAAAACACCAAAGGATTATTTTTTGCTCGGTTCAATATGGGCTGCCGCTTTTATACTTGTTTTTATTTTTGTATATCTTGGTCTTAACATTCCAACATTTGTAAGTCTTTTGTTTATACTCTGCGTTGCTGTAATGTATGGAGCTTATAAGCTTGCCAATATGCTTAATATTGAGTATGAGTACATTATAGTTAACCGTGATTTGGATATTGATAAAATTATTGCAAAGAGCAGTCGTAAGCGTCTTGTAAGCGTTAAGCTTAATGAAGTTTCAGAGTTTGGTAAGCTTTCAGCAGAAAAATCTAAAAAGCTTGAAGCACGCCATTTTGATCAAAAATTCATCTGTTGCAATCCCGGTTCGGATGCATATTATCTTACCTATAAGCACGCTAAAAAAGGTTCAATATTGTTGGTGCTTGCGATGAATGAACGCACTAAAACTGAGGCACTTAAAGCCATTCCACGTACAGTTGTATCTGATTAGTTTTTAAAAATCATTAAAGGTTCGAACAAATTGACTTTGCATTTTGCGTTGCAATCAATTTTTTCGGACTTTTATTTTTAAAGGTTGGTAAATATGAAAATTTTAACTTCTTATCAAACAAAAAAAGCTGAACAAATCGCTTTCGATATGGGAATTAGCGGTGAAAGATTAATGGAAAACGCCGGCTCTGCCGCTGTTCGAGTTTTAAGAGAGCTTTATAATTTATCGGGTCTTAACGCCGTTGTAGTTGTGGGACAGGGCAACAATGGTGGTGACGGTTATGTTGTCGCTCGAAAATTAAGGGAATATGGTGCAAAGGTAGCTGTGGTTATGGCAATGGGTATTGCCGCAACCAAGGATAGCAGTACTATGCAAAAAAGAGCGGCAGATGCAGGTGTTTCAATAATGAATTATTACGATAACACTAATTTATCGGATGATTTAATTGAAAATGCAGAGCTTATTGTAGATGCTATTTTTGGCATAGGCTTTCACGGTGTGGCAGATCGTGAAATATCTGTGATTATCAATAGAATTAACAAGTCTAAAGCCAAAAAGATTGCACTTGATGTTCCAAGCGGCGTTAATGCCGATAACGGCGAGGTTATTGGGGCGGCTGTGAAGGCAGATTTAACGGTCTCGTTTATTGGATATAAGCCTTGCCACTTTGAATATCCCGCAAACGATTATTGCGGCGAGATTTCGGTAGTTTCAATAGGGATTGACGAAAAAAACATTACCGATTTTTCAGCAGAAACAATAGAAGCCAAAACCGCCTTAGGCTTTTTGAAAAAAATCCCCAAGGATGCCCACAAAGGAACCAAGGGCACCGCTTTAATAATTGGGGGATCTCTTGGTATGGCAGGGGCACCAATGCTTTCGGCAAAAGCGGCTATGCGTTCAGGTTCCGGAATGGTAAAGGTTTGCACAACTAAAGAAACCTATTTTGCGGCGGCAGCTATGCTTCCTGAAGCGGTTTTTGTGCCAAAAGAGGGCAGGGAAGGATTCCTGTCAGCCAATGATATTACGGCAGATTTATTTAAAAATGTTAATTCTGTTTTAATCGGTCCCGGAATGGGATTTAATGATATCACCGTTGGTGCAGTTGCAAAGGCGGCTACACTCTCTAAGGTTCCTATGGTTATTGACGCTGATGGACTTAATTCAATTTCGGTTGAACCTCAAATTTTAACCTCTAATTTTTTAGTTGCAATTACTCCGCATCCGGGCGAAATGGCACGCCTTACCGGAAAAGAGGTATCAGAAATCCAAAAAAGCAGAATATCCACAGCAAGAGATTTTGCAAAAACTTATGGAGTAATAACCGTACTTAAAGGAGCATATACTGTAATAGCTATGCCAACAGGCAAGGTTTATATCAATACTACCGGAAATGAGTCAATGGCAACAGCGGGTAGTGGAGATATGCTTGCGGGTATGATAGCGGCTTTTCTCGCTAACGGCGTATATCCCGAAAGGGCCGTGCTTGCCGCAGTTTGTCTGCATGGTGTAGCGGGTGATAGGACCAGAAATAGTTTGGGCGTGCGAGGCGTTTTAACAAGCGATATGATCGAGCAATTGCCATATATACTTAATTTTGGAGAGTAATAATATGAAAAAATCCATTGCGGTTATTTGTTTTTTGTCTTTGTTATTTCTTTCGGCGTGTAAGGGAAGTGAAAAAGGAGAAATAACCGTAGCGGATGCGGGATACACCTGCGAGGCTTTAGTGGATTATGGCGAAAATTTTTCGTTAAAGATTATTGTTCACGCAATGGGAGGTGGCGTGTTTTCGCTTACGGTAAAGGAACCGCAGAATATTTCAGGACTGACATTTTCCTTTAATAAGGATGAAATGTCGCTATCTCATAATAGTATTTCGGGGCGAAAAAATTTCCCCTCAGGGTATGGGGGCTTCGCCGAAATATTAAACAAAATATTTTTAAAAATAACAACCAGCAATCTTGTTATACATAAGGAAAATGGTGAATATTCATATGAGGGAAAAACTTCATACTATCCATTCAGGGTTGTTTTTAATGATGAGGGATTCCCTCTTAGTATTACGGTCAAGAGCGAAAATTTAAAAGCAACCTTTTCAAACTGGGAATATTGAACTTATATAAAAATCGGGGAGCCGTCTTTAAATAAGACAGCTCCTTTTTATTATATTCAAAACCAAAATTGGGTATGTGGCATATTATGTAATGTAAATCAAAAAATATGAAAGGCGGGGAGCTAAAGCATTCAAAACCTGCTTCAAGTTTAAGAGCTTTGGCTAAAATTATGAAACGGTATTTTGTAATAACCGGAACAATTACCTATGCCATAAAATGCCGAGATGCTTTAAGACGGCACGGTTATAAAGCAGAACTAAAACGCACTGTAAATTCGGGAGGAAACGTAGGTTGTGGCTATGGAGTTATTGCGGTTTGTAGTTTAGATGAAATTAAAGAAATTCTTTTTATGTATTCAATTCGTTATTTGCAAATAAAGGAGGTGGAGGATTAGTGTGATTTATTTTGATAATGCCGCTACCACAGGCAAAAAGCCGGCCGGTGTTGTAAAGGCCGTTAATTTCGCTTTAACAAAGCTTTCCGCAAATCCCGGCAGGGGTGGGCACAGGGCGTCTGAAAATGCATCAGAGGCAGTTTTTAATGTTAGAAAAAAGATTAAGAATATGTTTAATGCCTCCGGCGAGGAAAGGGTTATTTTTACCCCATCATGTACAGCGGCAATAAACTATGTTCTTAAAGGGAGCTTAAGCTATGGCGATAGGGTGATTATTTCATCTTTAGAGCATAATGCGGTCACACGCCCATTAGAATCGCTAAAAAGACTTGGCGTAAAGGTGCAGGTTGCAGAGGTTATTTTTGGCGATAAGGAGGCAACGCTTAGATCTTTTGAGCGTTTAGCTGATGAAAAAATCAAAATGATTTGTTGCACTCACGCCTCCAACGTTACGGGTGAAATAATGCCTATCGCCGAGATAGGTGATTTATGTAAGCGCAAGGGCATTTTGTTTTTGGTAGATGCCGCACAAACCGCAGGTGTGCTGCCAATTGATGTTAAAAAAATGAATATAGATTTTCTTTGCATTGCACCGCATAAGGGGCTGTATGCACCTATGGGCTGTGGAATTTTGATTGCTGAGAAAAATATTGAAAATCCGCTTATTGAGGGCGGAACGGGTGTAGGCTCGGCACTTTTATCACAACCGCCCGATTATCCTGAACGTATGGAAAGTGGTACACTACCATTGCCGGCAATAATGGGAGTTGGCGCAGGTGTAGATTTTGTTGGCTATAAAGGTATTGAAAATATTTATAAAAACGAGTTGGCGCTCACAATGTATATTTATAAAGAAATGCTTAGAATCCCGGGATGCATTCTTTATACGCCTATTCCAAAATACCAAAGCTTTGCCCCGTTAATTTCATTTAATATAAGGGGGATTCCTGCTTCTGATACCGCTGATAGATTAAATGAAGTCGGCATTGCGGTCAGGGGAGGTTTGCACTGTGCACCATACGCTCATAAGCGGCTGGGAACTATTGAAAGTGGTACCGTAAGAATAAGCCCTGCTATTTTTAACACCAAAGCAGAGGCGGATTTTTTAATAAATGCACTAAAAAGTATCGCTATTGCTGCTCGCAAAAACAGTTAGTTTTGAGCTAAAAAACAAAGCCTTCCGTATTTTGGAAGGCTTTTGTTAGTTAAATTATTATGAGTTGTTTGCCGCTACATTGATGTGCGAGGAGTAGAATCTGCCGGCACGGAAAATTTTAACCGTTACAGAATCACCCGGTTTACACTGTAAGATAGCGTTTTCAAGCTCGGTGTAATCGTTAATTACTGTGCCATTAAACTCAGTAATAATATCGCCACGCTGAATCTGACTTTCATCAGCAGGGCCACCGGGAGCAACACTTATAACAACCGCACCTGCAGGGTAACCAAAGGCAATAAGCTGCTCAGCGGTGTAGCTTTGGCTTATTTCAATACCAATGTATGGAGTGGGCTCATACTGCTTATCTATAATATTATTGCAAATTTCTTTTACTGTGTTTGATGGAATTGCAAATCCCATACCCTCATAACCGGTACTTACAAGCTTAACGCTGTTAACACCAATGAGCTTACCGGTAATATCAACAAGCGCTCCGCCCGAGTTACCGGGGTTAATAGCGGCATCAGTCTGGATTAACGACATTGCGTTTCCTGTACCAACCGCTACCGAGCGGTTGAGTCCGCTTATAACGCCATAGCTTACCGAACCTATAAATTCAAGTCCGCCGGGGTTGCCTATTGCAACAACATATTGACCTACTTTAAGCTTATCAGAATCGGCAAACTCAACAGGGGTAAGACCGGTTTTTTCAACCTTAACCACCGCAAGGTCGGAGGCGATATTGTAGCCAACAACCGTAGCTTCAATTGCTGTTTCGGTGTCATCGGCTAAAAATACTTCAACCTTGGATTTGCTTGACTCAACAGCACTTTCAATAACGTGATAGTTTGTGATAATATAACCATCGGCCGAGTAAATAATACCCGAGCCCTCGCCGGTTGCTTCGCTGCTGCCGCCAAAGAAGTTTGTAACGGCGGCGGTAGTGCGGATACCTACAATGCTGGGGCCTGCTTTTTTGGCAACGGCCTCAACGGTGGAATTAACGGTTTCATCAACCTCTATATTGGTAATATTTTGAGGAGCATTATCTTGAGTTTCTTCCTTTGAGGTAACCGATGCAGTTTTGTCGGCATCTAAAGCCTTTTGTGCGTAAAATACTCCAAATACACCACCACCTGCACCAATAAGTGCGGCGAGAAGTGCAGAAATTAAAACAACTCCAACACCATCTTTTTTATTTTTCTTTTCTTTTTTGGGCTTTTTGGAGTCTGTATTTTGAGGCACATTTGGGGTTATCGTTGGCATAGGATTTGGTGTTGTAGGAGTGCCAACGTTATTCGCCTTGGGAGCAACCTCTTTTTGCGGCTGTGCGGCCTTATTTTCGGCATTATTGGTTGTAGAATAACTATAAGTTCCGCTTGGGATAAACACAGGCGGCTCGCTTTTTTGAGGAGCAGATGCTTTTGGTGCAGATTCGACCTGAACTTTTTGGGGTTCTGCTTTAACTGACTCGGTCTTTACAGGCTTTGTATCTTCCTTAACTGCTTCGGATACAACCGGGGTCGGTGTGGTAGCCGCTGCAGGAGAGGGAGTAGCTGTTGGAGCGGAGTCGGGAACAGGCTCAGCCTTTGGTGCAACAACCTCTGCGGCTTTGGGGGTGGTGGCAGGTGTGGGAGCTGTTTTTTCTGTATCAGAGGTAGCCTGAACTGTAGGCTGTGGAGCAGTTATAGGAGCAGACTCTTTTTTAGCCTCAGGTGTTGCTACCGATTCTTTAGTAGGAGTAGGCACTGTAGCAGGCTTTTCCGGTGCTTTTGCAGGAGGATTTACGGGGTTCATACCGGAAAACATAGGGGTTGGATTAAAGGTACCCTCTTCTTTTTTAGGGGGAGCTTGCTCAACCGAATCAAAACCGCTTAAATAATTTTGATTTTCTGAATTTTTGTTTTCATTCATATTAAAAACTCTCCTTTAGTGAGTAATTTTTGCTTTTATATTTACATCATAATGTACTATTATTGCCTGAATTGAACTTAAATATGAACATTAGGTAAACAATTAGTTTAAATTTCCAACTTGAAAAAGTGCTTGAGATATGGTAAAATAGCCTTAAGATTTACGAGTATTTAAACAAAGTAGAGCAAAAAATATGTGTTTTAAAACCTGGTTCAGGTTTAAATGCTCAGGCTAATGAAAGTGAGGTCTTTTTAAGATGCCTATTCAAGAATCCGGCGAAATGTATTTAGAGACCATACTCTACCTTACAAAAGAAAGAGGTTCGGTGCGTGCAATAGATGTTGCCGAGCATATGGGTTATTCTAAACCGAGCGTGAGTCGTGCGGTAGGGCTTTTAAAAAACGGCGGATATATTACGGTAGATGAAGATGGATTTTTAGTGCTTACCGACTCCGGCAGAGCCATAGCCGAAAAAATTTATGAGCGCCATACCCTTTTAACCGAATTTTTTGTAAGACTTGGTATCGACCGTGAAACCGCAAGTGATGATGCCTGCAAAATAGAGCATCACTTAAGCGACACAACCTTTATGGCAATAAAACGTCACGCCGAAAAGTTTTAAACTATCACCAATATATAATACTATAAAACTTTAAAATAATCAAGAGTTTTATAAATAGTTTAAAAAATGGGTTTGAAAAAATACATTGATTTTAAAAATTTTATACAATTAGCTTAAAATAAATGCGGAAGAAGTTAAATTTTTACTTCTTCCGCATTTATTAAGTTTTATCAAATAATCAGAGCAGTTATCTTTGAAATCTTTAATTATTCTAAAATAACGAAAAAAGTTCGTTGTTAATAGAATTTTCCAAGCCACCAATGTACCAATCTGATCCTTCTTTAACCATAGGAAGTTCTGCCTCTTCGGTGGATGCGGAGTTACCATAAACATCTGCAGACATAACTACGGTTACGGTTGCATATTCGCCATCAATTTCGATGTTTTCAATTTCTATATTACAAAAATCGCCCATAGCTCCGGCCATACCAAACATATCAGACATACCAATATCTAAACCTGTACCTTCGGAAAAAAGGCCATCCATCATACTCATTGTGCCTTCCATAAGGGCCTGTGTTTCGGTGTCCATACATTCAAGCATAGCTTCGTAATCTCCGTTGTTGCAAGCATCTTCATAAGCCTGAATTCTTTCTCTTATTAAGGTTTCATCACTTTTAAAGATATTTCCAAGACCGGCAAAAACCGCAATTACAGCTACCACAACTACAACGCATAAAGGAATTAACCATTTTGCGATCTTCGAAAATTTACCGGCTGCTTTTATTGGGGTGGTATTAAAATCGGATGCTGGCTGATTAGGAGCACTGTTCTGTTGAACAAAATTATCGGAGTTGGATTGAGCTGTGGGTTGAGAATTTGGTTTAGGTGTACCGCATTGGGCACAGAAAAGAGCGGTATCATTGAAAGGTGTACCGCATTTTGGACAAAAAGCCACAGAAAAACCTCCATTATATTAAGTTTGTTTTTTTAATCAAACATATCCTTTAGCTTATCGAAAAAGCCTTTGCGTTTTTTGTAATTATCGTTGTCGCTTGTGGAATCGTCAAATTCCTTAATAAGCTCTTTTTGCTTGGAAGAAAGATTTCTGGGTACTTCCAAAACGATTTTTACATATTGGTCGCCCTTTCCGGAGTAGTTAAGGCGCTTAATACCCTTACCTTTAAGTTTAAATTCATCGCCGGGCTGTGTACCCTCGTGAATGGTGAACTTAACCTTACCGTCGAGGGTGGGAACGGTTATTTCAGCACCCAAAGCCGCCTGAGCAAAGGTAACGGGAACATCACAGAAAACATCAAATCCGTCACGTTCAAAAACGGGGTGAGGACGAACTCCAACCTGAACACGAAGATCACCCGATGGACCACCGTTTACGCCGTTGTCACCACCGCCACGGATGTTGATAATCTGCTCATCATCAATACCGGCAGGAATATCAATGCTCTGTTCCACGCTTTTGCGTATTCTGCCCTTGCCATCACAGCAGGTACAGGGGTCGGTTACAATTTTACCTCGGCCACCGCAACGGTCACAAGTACGCTGAGTTTGCATTGCACCAAAGGGGGTGCGCTGAGTTATGTTGATTCGGCCTGTACCGCCACAGTTAGAGCAGGTGGTGGGGGAGGTTCCCTTTTTAGCACCACTGCCCGAGCATTCTGCACAGGTTGTTATTCGATTGATTTTGATTGTTTTGGTGCATCCCATAGCCGCCTCTTCAAAAGAGAGGTTTATGGTAGCCCCAATGTCATTACCTTGACGTGGTGCGTTGGGATTAGCACTTCTTCTGCCACCGCCACCAAAGCCGCCGCCGAAAAATGAGCCAAATATATCGCCTAAATCACCAAAGTCGAATCCGCCGCCGCCAAATCCGCCGCCGCCTGCACCGAAGTTAGGATCAACGCCTGCGTGACCAAATTGGTCATAACGAGCTTTCTTTTCGCTGTCGGATAAAACCTCATATGCCTCTGCGGCTTCTTTGAAGCATTTTTCAGCTTCTTTGTCGCCGGGATTAAGGTCGGGGTGGTATTTTTTTGCCGCCTTGCGATAGGCTTTTTTAATTTCATCATCGCTTGCGGATTTTTCTACACCCAAAACCTCATAATAATCTCTTTTGTTTTCACTCAAAAGGAATACACTCCAAATTCTTAAAATCGCATTGCCTTTCACGCATAATTACGTGAAAGGCATAGACTTTTAATAGGTTAATTACATTTATATATTTATTACTGGCCGTCGGTTTCGTCTTTAAAATCGGCCTCATATACATTATCAGCACCGGGAGCTGCTCCGCCCTGAGTGGGATCTGCACCGGGAGCACCCTGAGGATTAGCCTGCTGATAGAGCTTTTCGCTTATAGCGTAGAACTCTTTTTGAAGCTCTTCCTGTTTTGCTTTAATAGCTTCTAAATCGGTGCCTTTAAGAGCCTCACGAAGTGCTTCAACAGCGGTGTTAATTTTTGCCTTTTCGTCCTCGGTAACTTTATCGCCAAGATCGGTTAAAGCCTTTTCGGTCTGATAAATCATCTGGTCTGCACCGTTGCGAACATCAATTTCCTCACGACGTTTTTTATCGTCTGCGGCATATTGCTCAGCTTCCTGAACGGCCTTGTCAATATCATCCTTAGACATATTTGTGCTGGAAGTGATGGTGATTTTCTGCTCCTTACCGGAACCTAAATCCTTAGCAGAAACGTTAACAATACCGTTGGCATCTATATCAAAAGTAACTTCAATCTGGGGGATTCCACGGGGTGCAGGAGCAATACCGTCAAGGTGGAACACACCAAGGGTTTTGTTATCTTTAGCGAACTCACGCTCACCCTGTAACACGTGAACCTCAACAGAGGGCTGATTATCAGCAGCGGTAGAGAAAATTTGGCTCTTTTTGGTAGGAATGGTGGTGTTACGGTCAATAACCTTTGTGGAAATACCGCCCATTGTTTCAATACCAAGGGAGAGGGGAGTAACGTCTAAAAGGAGAAGACCTTTAACGTCGCCGCCGAGAACACCGCCCTGAATTGCGGCACCGAGTGCTACACATTCATCGGGATTGATTCCCTTGAAAGGCTCGCTTCCGATAAAGTTTTTAACTGCTTCCTGAACAGCAGGAATACGGCTGGAACCGCCAACCATAAGAACCTTGTTGATTTCGCTCTTATCTAAACCGGAATCGGCAAGAGCCTGACGAACAGGTCCCATAGTAGACTCAACAAGATCGCCTGTGAGTTCATTAAACTTTGCACGGGTAAGGGTGGTTTCAAAGTGTTTGGGGCCGTTTGCATCAGCAGTGATAAAGGGGAGGTTAATGTCGGTGCTGGTCATACCGGAAAGGTCAATTTTAGCCTTTTCAGCAGCCTCTTTAATTCTCTGCATAGCCATTTTATCGCCCGATAAATCAATACCCTGCTCGGCCTTGAAAGCAGAAATAATGTAGTCCATAATTCTCTTATCAAAATCGTCACCGCCCAAACGGTTGTTACCTGCAGTAGCTAAAACCTCCTGAACGCCATCGCCCATTTCAATAATAGAAACGTCAAAAGTACCGCCGCCAAGGTCATAAACCATAACCTTTTGGTCATCTTCCTTATCAATACTGTAAGCAAGAGCGGCTGCGGTAGGCTCGTTGATAATTCTCTTAACCTCTAAGCCTGCAATTTTACCTGCATCCTTGGTAGCCTGACGCTGAGCATCGGTGAAGTATGCGGGAACTGTGATAACTGCCTCAGAAACTGTTGTGCCGAGGTAGCTTTCTGCATCAGCTTTGAGCTTAGAAAGAATGATAGCAGAAATTTCTTGAGGGGTGTAGTTCTTTTCATCAATAGCAACGCTGTAAGCGGTACCCATTTCACGTTTAATAGAGCTGATTGTGCGGTCGGGATTGGTGATAGCCTGACGCTTTGCAACCTGACCTACCATACGCTCACCGGTTTTTGAAAATGCTACAACAGAAGGGGTTGTTCTGCCGCCTTCAGCGTTAGCAATAACAACTGCTTCGCCGCCTTCCATAACGGCAACGCAAGAGTTTGTGGTACCTAAGTCAATACCAATAATTTTTCCCATGATTTTTTCCTCCAAAATCAGTTTTTATATTTTATAATTATTTTTAGCACAATTAACTATTTTAATAGCGGATTGTGTAATTAACTAGTTTGCAACCTGCACCATTGCGGGTCGGATAACGGTGTCACCAAGCTTGTATCCCTGTTGAAGCACCATAACAATTTCGTTTTCGCCCTTTTCGGGGTCATCAATATGCATAACAGCTTCATGAATTTCGGGGTCGAATGTATCGCCAACCTCAGCAAGCTCTATCATACCAAAGGTATCTACAAGACCGGCAAGCTGTTTCACAATAAGCTCAACACCCTTTGCATAATCAGCAGAGGAGGGATCAACAGAAAGGGCTCTGCCTGCGTTATCAATAACGGGTAAAAGCTGTTTTAAAATATTAGCCTTTGAATATTCAGCCGTTTTGATTTTTTCGCGCTCGGTGCGTTTTTTAAAGTTATCAAACTCGGCGGCTGTGCGCATAAGCAAGCCTTTTTGATCTTCAAGCTCGGCCTTTAATTTTTCAATTTCGACAGCCGATTTGGATTTTCTGGGCTTTGGAGCCTTTTTTTCTGTTTCAGGAATATTTTCCTTTACTTCTTCACTCATAATATTTATCCTTTCTAAGCGAATACGCTTAATCATCCAGATCTCTAATAGATTGTTCTAAAACCTTGCCTAACTGTTTGGCAAAATAGCTTATGCTTGGAATTATATCTTCATAAGCCATACGTGCCGGTCCAATAACCCCTATTCGGCCTACCTTGTTTTGGTTGCCTCCAAATTTAGCAACCACCATACTGGAGGGCTTTAAGGCTTCTTCGCCAAAATCCTCACCAAATACAACGCTTACAGGGTCGGATATTTCAGAAAGTATGGAGAGAATCGCATCCCTGCGAGAAATAAACTCAACAATTCTTCTTGCGTCTATATCTTTATTATATACGGAATAAAGATTTGATTCGCCCTTTAAATCGATTTGTGAGTTGGAGACACTTTCAATCATCTCAAAAAGAGCGGTTATGAGCGGCATTAAAACTAGCGAATAATTACCCATTTTTGCGGCAACCGTTTGTAAAAATGCACCGCCAAAATCACCTAGCTCCTTGCCTACAATATCAACTGCGGCAAGTTTGTCAAATGCCTTGATTGCCGATATACTTAAAGCGTCACCGGTTCGACAAATTCTGCTTCTTGCAATTCCGTCAGACGTTACCAAAACCAAAAGAGCCATTCTTTTACCCATTGGTAAAAGCTCAATCCTTTTTATAAATGCGCTTGCCTCGGGGATTGTAAGTGCAACGGTGGTAAATCCGGTAAGATCAGAAAGAGCCTGACCTGCGGTAGATGTTATATGCTCGGGATCGCCGGCAACCTTTTCTAGTGCTTTATCAATTGAAGCCTTGACGGGGTCGGATGGAGTGTTTTTATCTAAAAGACCGTTTACATACATTCTGTAGCCTGCTGCAGTAGGAACTCTTCCGGCCGAGGTGTGGGGCTGCTCCAAATATCCCATATCACAAAGGTCGCTCATCTCATTGCGAATTGTGGCAGATGAAAGCCCGAGATTTGTAACTTCACATAAAAACTTTGAACCGACAGGCTCGCCGTGTGCAATATGAGCCTTTACAATTTCCGAAAGAATTATTTTTTTTCTTGGGGTTAGCTCCACGGGTCACACCTGCCTTTTTATGATTTTTGACAATTAGCACTCACACGTCTCGAGTGCTAACGTATTATAATTTACCACGATAGGAAGCATTTGTCAATAGGTTTAATATGAAAATTTTATGAATTTTTTTGACTTTTACTGACCTTTATAAAAACTGTCAAAAATAACCTCTAAATTTCTTTCTTTTTCATCTAATAATGATATAATTTTTTGAAAGTTTATGAATTTTAAGAAATATAGTATTAAAAACAAAAATGGATGTATCGCTATTTTAATAGATACATCCATAAAATTTGTAAACAATAGGTTTATTGCAACTGCTTTTGTAAAAATTTAACCTTTTTAATAGTATAGCAGTCAATTATTATCATAAATATGAAAATTCAAAAGTGTTTAGTCAAAACAAAAAACCTGTAATAGAAATGTTTTGACACTTCTATTACAGATTCAAGTTTAAACACTCAGGCTAAATTTTATTCAGCTTTTCTTCTCTTTCCCTTTCGGCTTGGGATTTTCTAAGGTATATTGCCTGCAAAGTATCGGGAGAAAGGGGAGTAAGATTTTCATCAATAGATGCTTTTACAGCAATTCCACTTGCACGCTGAATTTTTGTTCCCTCGGGAGCTAAACCAATATTTTCTTTCGCATTGGAAATCGAATAAAAAAGCTCAGCACCATCGCCCATAAGAACAACAGGGATTTTAAATTCAGTAAGCTCCTTTTCAAGAGCGGCGGCTTCAATTGTTCTGTCCTCGGTAAGGCGTGTAACCTTGCCGTTTTCATTTTTAAAAAGGGCGTTGTAAAATTGATTTCTTCTTGCATCCATTACTCCGCAAATAATTTTTTCACAGCTTAAATCATTCTCAAAGGCTAGTGCCATAGCCTGCAAGGTAGAAAAAGCATATACCGGCTTGTTTTCAGCAAAGGCCATACCCTTTATGGCACTTATGCCTATTTTGATTCCGGTAAAGGAACCGGGGCCGGCAGTAACGGCAAAGGCATCTATATTCTTTAGCGTAAGTCGAGCGTTGTTTAAAACCTGCTCTATTATCGGCATCAGCGTTTCTGAATGAGTAAGCTTAATATTCAAAAATCCTTCGGCAATAAGTCTGCCATTATCAGCTATTGCGGCCGATACAGATTTTGCCGAGCAATCTATAGCTAAAACCTTCATAAATTTTAAAGCTCCTTAAAAAAATCTTTATCTTCATTACACCTAATGGTAATAGTGCGACTATTTTCATTTTGATTAGAAAAGTTTATGTATACCGTATCGTTGGGGAGAGAATCTTCAATATTTTCGCTCCATTCAATAACCAAAACGGCATCTTCATCTAAATAATCATAAAATCCAATGGAATAAAGTTCATCTTCGTCGGCAATACGGTACATATCAAAATGGTAAACGGGAAGTCTGCCGCCCAAATATTCATTAACAATTGCAAAGGTGGGGGAGCTAACCTCACCAAAATAATCAACACCCTTAACAAAGCCCGTGGTAAAGCAGGTTTTGCCGGAGCCCATTCCGCCGGTAAATGCAATAACTAAAGGCTCGTTTATAAGGCTACCGATTTTTTTGCCAAGCTCGGCTGTTTCGGTAGAACTATTTGTAACAAACTCTTTTTTCAATTAAAATTCGCTCCAAAACAATAATTTTTTTCTAATTATATCATAAAAATTAAACTATTTAAAGTATTTACTTGAACATTTTGAAATTTTCTTATATAATAATATGAAAAGGATGTGATTTTTTGCGCGCTATATGGAATACCATTGCCGATTATATACGTGAATGCGATAAGCTTTTATTTATTTTTTGTATTGCTGCCGGTGGATTTGGATGCATTGCTGTTTGGTCAGCAACTAATTATATTGGCAGTAGCCGTCAGTTTTTAACACAGCTCATAACCCTTTTCATTGGAATTATTGGAGTTGTTATTATTTCAAGCATTGATTATAAGCATTATAAAAAGCTTTGGCCTATTATCGTCCTCGTTGCGCTGGTGCCGGTAATACTTACATTTTTCATTGGTTTTGCTCCGGAGGGTACCGATGATAAGGCTTGGCTCAGACTTCCCGGCGGACTCACATTTCAGCCTGCCGAGCTACTTAAAATTGCATTTATAATAACCTTTTCAATCCATCTGGAAAAGGTTGGCGAAAGGGTTAACAACCTTAAACATTTAATACCGCTTTGTATACACGGCGCTTTCCCTGTTATTCTTGTTCATCTTCAGGGCGACGATGGCACAGCAATGATTTTTGCTGCGATAATGCTTTTAATGCTTTATTCAGCCGGCCTTAAAGCTAGATATTTTATAATTCTTATTGCGGCCGTTTTGGTTGCGGCGCCTGTTATTTATTTTCTTGTTATGAATGAAGACCAGCAGGCTAGACTTCAGTCTATGTTTAATCTGGAGGACGATTTGCAGGGCTCTGACTGGCAGCAGTGGCGTGGAAGAATAGCTCTTGCAAGTGGCGGGTGGTTTGGTAAAGGTCTTTTCAACGGCCCGCTTACCCAAACCGGAGATGTGCCCGAAAGCTATAACGATTTTATTTTTGTGAGTATTGGTGAGGAGCTGGGAGTAATAGGCTGTCTTGTTTGCCTTGTGTTACTTGCGACAATATGCTTCAGAATCCTCAGAATCGGAGCAATCGCACGTGAAAAAAGAGGTAAGCTTATGTGCGTTGGGGCATTTGCAATGCTCTTTTCACAAATCATTATAAACCTTGGAATGTGCCTTTCTGTTACACCCGTTATAGGCGTACCGCTTCCATTTTTTAGTGCAGGCGGAACCTCGCTTGTCTGTCTTTTTGCAGCTATGGGCGTAATAATGAGTGTTTATATGCATAGAAATTCTCGCCATATGAGATTGCGTGATTAAAATATAATTTTAAAAAGAGGTTAAAATTATGAGGATTTTGGTTACAGGGGCAAAAGGTTTTGTAGGTAAAAATCTTTGTGCTACGCTAAAGCAAAAGGAACACACTGTATATGAATATGATCTTGATTCTTCTGCCGAAGAACTGCAAAAATACTGCGAAGACTGTGAGTTCGTTTTCTACATTGCAGGCGTAAATCGCCCAAAGGATGCAAGTGAGTTTTTAATTGGCAACTATTCGGCGGTTGATAATGTTTTATCTTTGCTTAAAGCCAAAAACAACAAATGCCCAATAATGCTGGCAAGCTCGGTTCAGGCGAGTTTAATTGGCAGATACGCAGAGTCCGATTACGGAAAATCCAAGCTTGCAGGTGAGCAGTTGCTTCGAGATTTTGGCGCTCAGAATGGTAATAAGATTTTAATTTACAGATTTCCCAATCTGTTTGGTAAATGGTGCCGACCAAATTATAATTCGGTTATTGCTACCTTTTGCCACAACATAGCAAACGGACTCCCTATTCAGGTTAACGATAGGGGAATCGAGCTGGAGCTTCTTTATATTGATGACCTTGTAAGGGAAATGCTGTTGGCTTTGGAGGGTAAGGAGAGCTACTGTGATTATAACGGAACCGAGCCTGCGCCAAATGAAAAAGGAGCTTTTTGTTACGTTCCTTGCACTCATAAGGTGACTTTGGGTGAGATAGCCGACCTTATTCAAATCTTCAGCAAGCAGCCCGATACCTTGGTTATGCCCGAAATACCAAATAACTCTTTTGCAAAAAAGCTTTATTCAACATATCTTTCTTATTTGCCAAAGGAAAAGGCTTCGTTTCCGCTTAAAATGAATGTAGACGATCGTGGCAGCTTTACCGAGCTTTTAAAAACCGAAAAATGCGGTCAGTTCAGCGTAAATATTTCAAAGCCCGGTATTACAAAGGGTCAGCATTGGCACCATACTAAATGGGAATTTTTTATTGTAGTTTCGGGTAAGGGGCTCATCCAGCAGCGTAATATCCATAGTGATGAAGTTTTGAATTTTTATGTTTCGGGTGAAAAAATCGAGGCTGTACATATGCTTCCGGGATATACTCACAATATTATAAATTTAAGCGAAAGCGAAGATTTAGTTACCCTTATGTGGGCAAATGAGCAGTTCGATAAAAATAATCCCGATACATTCTATTTACCGGTGGAGGAATAAAAAATGGAAATTAAAACAGATTATTCAGACGTAGCTTTTAAAGAAAACGGAAAACTCAAGCTTTTAATAATTGTAGGCACACGCCCCGAAATAATCCGCCTTGCCGCAGTTATCAACAAGTGCAGAAAGTATTTTGATACCGTTTTGGCACACACAGGTCAGAATTATGACTATAACCTCAATGGCATATTTTTCAAGGATTTAAAGCTAGATGAACCCGATGTTTATATGGATGCAGTTGGCGATGATTTAGGTGCAACTGTGGGTAATATTATAAACTGTTCTTATAAGCTTATGAATCAGATTAAGCCCGACGCATTGCTGATTTTGGGAGATACTAATTCCTGCCTTTCGGCAATATCGGCAAAACGTCTTCACATTCCTATTTTCCATATGGAGGCAGGAAACCGCTGTAAGGATGAATGTCTGCCCGAGGAAACCAATCGCCGCATAGTGGATATTATTTCGGATGTTAATTTAGCCTATTCCGAGCACGCACGCCGTTATTTGCACGAGTGTGGTCTGCCCAAAGAGCGTACCTATGTTACCGGCTCGCCAATGGCTGAGGTTTTGCATAATAATTTAGAGGATATTAAGGCAAGCAATATTTTAGAAAAGCTCGGTTTAGAGCCTAAAAAATATATACTTCTTTCGGCTCACAGAGAGGAGAATATTGATACCGAGGCTAACTTCATCTCACTTTTCACTGCTATAAATAAGCTCGCCGAAAAGTATGATATGCCCATTCTTTACTCCTGCCATCCAAGATCTAAAAAACGCTTAGAGCAGAGCGGCTTTAAGCTTGACAGCCGTGTTATTCAGCACGAGCCGTTAGGCTTCCACGATTATAACAAGCTTCAGATGAATGCCTATGCCGTTGTTTCCGATAGCGGAACTCTTCCGGAGGAAAGCTCATTCTTTACAAGCGTTGGTAATCCTTTCCCAGCAGTTTGCATACGCACCTCTACAGAGCGTCCCGAAGCCTTGGATAAAGCCTGCTTTGTGCTTGCAGGTATTGATGAAAAATCTCTGCTTCAGGCGGTAGTCACAGCCACCCAAATGAATGATGATGGTGATTACGGTATTCCTGTACCCGATTATGTGGAGGAAAAGGTTTCCACCAAGGTGGTTAAAATCATTCAGTCCTATACCGGCGTGGTAAATAAAATGGTCTGGCGCCGGTCGTAGACCGGATTTATTCCGACATAGTTTATAGGTATAACAAAACCTCGTTCCGAGGCCATAAGGTAATAGTAACGAGGCGAATTAAAAAATAAATGAATTGACCCGACAGATTGTGTTAAACATTCTGCCGGGTTTTGTGTATTTAACATTTAAAGTATTTTAAGACCGCTTTGTTTTACGGACAAAGCGGTCTTAAATAATTTTACCGCATTTTTTCATTCAGCCAAACATACAATTAAATAAAAAAGTATAGGGGGATGAAAATGGAGCGGGATTATTTCATTGAAGAGAACGAAGACACAAAAGAGGAAGTGCAGAATGAAGAAAATTCTAAAAAATTAAGTCCGTATCTTAGAATCATAATTTTCCAAGGTGTAATATGCATTATAGTCATTATTTTTTGCCTTGTTATAAAAACCTTTTTCGGTGCTTTTTTTAATGAGGTGAAAACTTGGTATGATAAAAATTTCAGCAAAGACACTTCTACCTCCTTGGTGTTGGAGGATGAGGAAAATAAAGGGGGACAGGGCGGCCCAATAATAGAAAATAGCAATATTTTACAAGGATTTTCGTCACCGATTAGCGGTGTTTTAACATCTTCTTACGGCTATCGCTCCGACCCGTTTACAGGTGAGCCTGCTATTCATAACGGGGTGGATATAGCCGCAAAAAGCGGAACTCCCATAAAGGCAGCCCTTTCAGGAGTGGTCGAGCAGGCCGAGTTATCAAACGGCGATTATGGAAATTTTATTGTTGTTGATCACGGAGGATTTAAGACACTTTATGCACACTGCGAAAGGCTTAGCGTAAGTGAGGGAGAAAAAGTTAAGTCGGGTGATGCTATTGCCACAGTTGGCAGTACCGGACGCTCCACCGGCCCGCACCTTCATTTCGAAATACAAATAGGGGAGGCTCATATTGACCCAACCCCCTTTATAAATATCGAAAATAAATGATAAAGTTTTCGATTTTCGGCATAAATTTCTTTGTATCAGTAGGCTTTTTTGGCATAGTTACCCTTATGCTATACATAGATAAAACCGGACTGATGTTTCCAACCGCCCTAGCCGTTGTAGTACACGAGCTTGGCCATCTTTTGGCACTTATTATTTTTAAATCCAAACCCGAAAGCATAACCCTAAAGGTGGGAACGGTAGGTATTTCGGGGCGTTTTATTTTAACTCCCAGAAGTGAGATATTTATGCTTTTTGCCGGCCCCGTTTTTAATTTAGTATTATTTTTTATCTTCCTTGGTTTTCATTTTGTATTTAAAAATTCTCTGCTTTTAAACTCGGCACTTGTAATGCTTGTGGTAGGTGGATTTAATCTTCTTCCAATCATAGGTCTAGATGGTGGCGGAATTTTAAAACTCATACTTGGTTTTAGATTTAAAACCTCTACTATGAATATTATTTTATACTCTGTATCGGTTGCAACAATTTCGCTTATTTTGTTGCTGGGTTTTTTTATCCTTGTAGATACCAAAAGCAATATTTCACTCATTTTAATGGGATTATATCTCCTTTTAGGAATTTTGCTTTCAAAAAAGCAAAAGAATTATTGCAAAATCTCTCAAAATATAGTAAAATAAATGTAACTATTGCAATTTGGGAGGCTCCAAGGTGGATAACAAGCGATTGGAACAGCTTTTTTTAACTGTACAAAAGCCGGGTAGGTATTCCGGCGGTGAAATGGGAAGTATTATTAAAGATAAATCAAAGGTAGATGTACGCTTTGCCTTTTGCTTTCCCGATACATATGAAATAGGTATGTCCCATTTGGGAATGAAGATTCTTTATGGTCTTTTTAATGAGCGTGAAGATATTTGGTGTGAGCGTGTTTTTGCTCCTTGGATGGATTTTGAAGAGGTAATGCAAAAAGAAAACATTCCTCTTTTTGCACTTGAAAGCCGTGACCCCTTAACCGAATTTGATTTTATAGGCTTTACTTTGCAGTATGAGCTTTCGTACACAAATGTTTTAAATATGCTCTCTTTGGCAGGTATTCCCCTAAAATCGGCAGAACGCACCGACCTTACTCCGCTGGTTGTAGCAGGTGGACCTTGTGCTTGTAATCCCGAGCCTCTTGCTGATTTTGTTGATATTTTCTTTCTCGGCGAAGGCGAAGAGGTTGATTTAGAGGTTATTGACCTTTACAAAGAATATAAAGCAAACGGCGGCACAGATAAAAAAGAATTTTTAAAGCTAGCCGCAAAAATTGAGGGAGTTTATGTGCCCTCGCTTTATGATGTTGAGTATGATAATAGCGGTAAAATAATCCGCTATATACCTAAAGAAAATGCACCGGCTACCATTAGTAAGCGTATTATGGGCGATATGGATAAATCCTATTATCCAAAGAATTTTGTTGTGCCATTTACTGAAATAGTGCACGATAGAGCCGTTATGGAAATTTTCCGAGGCTGTATTCGTGGTTGTAGATTTTGTCAGGCAGGCTTCATTTATCGTCCGGTGAGAGAAAAATCCGCTGATGTTATAAACGCTGAGGCTAAAGCTCTTTGTGACAGCACCGGTTATGATGAAATGTCGCTTTCCTCTCTCAGCACAAGCGATTATACCGATATTGAGGCACTGCTTTCACGTATGATTGAATGGACAGATGAGGATAAAATCAGCCTTTCGCTGCCATCACTTCGTATAGATAATTTTTCTCCCGAGCTACTTGAAAAAATGAAGATGATTCGCAAAAGCGGTCTTACATTTGCTCCCGAGGCAGGTACACAGCGACTCCGTGATGTTATAAACAAAAATATCACCGAAAAGGATATTATGAAATCCTGTGCCGTTGCCTTTGCAGGCGGATATACCGCCGTTAAACTTTATTTTATGATAGGTCTTCCTACCGAAACAGATGAGGATATCATAGGTATTGCGAAGCTCGGTCAAAAAATTGTTGACCTTTATTATAACGTGGACGGCAGACCCAAAGGAAAGGGTGTTAATGTTTCTATAAGCGTTTCCACCTTTGTACCTAAGCCTTTTACTCCTTTTGAATTTTGTGAGCAGATTTCAAAGGATGAAATGCGCCGCCGACAGCAGCTTTTAAGGGATAGCATAACCACCAAAAAAATATCGCTCAGTTGGCACGATAGTGATACAAGTGCTCTGGAGGGCGCTCTTGCAAGGGGTGACCGCCGTATGGGTGAGGTTATTTTAAACGCATTTGAAATGGGCGCAAAAATGGATAGCTGGGGTGAATCCTTCAGTTATGATTTGTGGCTTAAAGCATTTGAAAAAGCCGGTCTTAATCCTGAGTTTTATGCAAATCGTGAAAGAGCTACAGATGAGGTTAATCCTTGGGATCATC
Source organism: Clostridia bacterium (assembly GCA_017397065.1). The sequence continues at coordinate 5,683 of JAFQKE010000031.1, read as the reverse complement.
TTGATTACAGTGTTACCAAAGAATTTTTAATAAAGGAATATAACCTTGCGAAACAGGCTTTAACCACGCCTAACTGTCGTGAAAAGTGTGCGGGATGTGGTGCAAATAAATATGGAAAGGGTGTTTGCTTTGAAAAATGTAAGAATGTTCTTTAAAAAAAGTGGCCCCCTTCGTTTTGTATCGCATTTGGATATGACACGAGTTATGACAAGGCTTCTTCGACTTTCCAAGGTGCCGATATGGTACACCGAGGGCTTTAACCGTCATCCATACATAACCTTTGCACTTCCACTTTCGCTGGGATTTTCAAGTGAATATGAGGTTATGGATTTTAGATTTGATGATGAAAACGATAATTTCGATATAAATCAGGCCGAAAAAATGATAAGAGCTGTTGCCCCAAACGGAATCGAGGTAATTGCTTTAAAGGAGCCTAAATTCAAGTGTGGCAAAATAGCAATGGCCGATTTCATAATTACCTTTTTTGAGGATTCCGGTGTAGATGCAAAAAGCCTTGAAGAATTTTTAAAGTTAAAAGAAATCATTGTTTCAAAAACAACCAAAAAGGGCGGCACAAAAGAAATCGATTTAGCCCCCAAAATTATTAAGTATGAGGTAGAAAAAGCAGAAAAAACTTCCCTTTATCTTAGACTTCCCGCAGGCGGGGAGGATAATATAAATCCTAAAATCCTTGTGGATAAATATCTTAGTGAAATAGGCAAACAAAGCGGTTTTTATACAGTTAATCGTATCGGACTGTATCTTTCAGACGGTACAATATTTGAGTAGGTAGATAAAATGGTAAAATCATTGTTATTGATGTTTAAGGGCTTTTTTGTGGGCGGAACTATGATGGTACCCGGTGTCAGTGGCGGTTCAATGGCTATGATATTGGGAATTTATAACCAACTTATTGAAAGCATCGCAAACTTTAAAAAAACTCCCCTTAAAAATGCAGTGTTTTTAATTAAATTTTGTATAGGGGCAGTACTTGGTATTGTTTTGTTTTCAAGGTTTGTCATAGCGCCGCTGCTCGATATGTTTCCCCTTAAGGTAAGCTACTTCTTTTTAGGTGCTGTTGCAGGTAGTGTTCCTATGATTTACAAGACGGCGGGGATTAAAAAATTCAACCTGAATGCAATTATTTATCCTATTATTGGAATGATTTTTGTTTTGCTTATAGCCATTATACCCGAAGGACTTTTTACACCAAGTAACTCTTTTAGTATTGGAAATGTTCTTTTGCAGTTTGTGGGCGGACTTTTTATTGCGGCAGGACTTATTCTGCCCGGAATAAGCGTTTCTCAGCTTCTTTTGATGTTTGGGCTGTATAATAGTGTTATTTATATTAACAGCATTGATGACTTACTGCCCCTTATTCCGCTTGGTGTTGGCATTTTGTTAGGTTGCCTTGTTTCAGCAAAGCTTATGAACAAAGCAATGGAAAAGCATCCTCAGGCTACATATTTAATTGTGTTCGGATTTTTGCTAGGTTCGTTACCGGAACTTTTTCCGAGTCTTCCTACAGGTATTAACATTCCCTTTTGCATATTAACCTTTGTTGCAGGATTTTGTTTTATATTCTTTTTACAAAAGTTTGAAATAGAATAATAAATTTATAAACCCAACGGATTTTGAACTGATTTCCGTTGGGTTTATAATTATTTGTATTAAAGAATAATAGCGTTTAAGCTATAATAAATAAAATTACCTTATAATACTATTGAAAAAACATTTTTATATGGTAGAATAAAAACGTAAAATACAAAAAAGAGGGAATTATAATGAAGTTTATTACAGTAGACAGCTATGAAAAACTCAGTCGTCAGGCGGCAAATATTATTTCAGCACAGGTTATTATTAAGCCCGATTCGGTTCTTGGCCTTGCAACCGGTTCTTCTCCAATTGGTACATATAAGCAGTTAATTGAGTGGTATAATAAAGGCGATATTGATTTTTCTAACACAATAACAGTAAATTTAGATGAGTATGTTGGTCTTAGGGGCGATAATGATCAGAGCTATCGTTATTTTATGGATAATAACCTTTTTAATCATATAAACATCAAAAAAGAAAACACCTTTGTACCCAACGGTTGTGCAGATGATCTTTGCAAAGAATGTGCCGCATATGATGCAAAAATTAAAGAGCTTGGCGGAATTGATCTTCAGCTTTTGGGTATCGGCTTAGATGGACATATTGGTTTTAATGAGCCGGACGAATTTTTTGTAAAGAGCACCCATGTTGTTAAGCTTCATGAGTCCACAATTGAGGCTAACTCACGTTTCTTCGCCAGCAAGGATGAGGTTCCTACCGAAGCGGTAACAATGGGTATGATTTCTATAATGCAGGCTAAAAAGATTTTGCTTGTTGCAAACGGAAAAAATAAAAAAGAGATTTTAGAAAAAGCCTTTTTTGGTCCTATTACTCCTCAAATTCCTGCTTCAATATTGCAGCTCCATCCGGATTTAACAGTTATATATAGCGAAAATTAACATAAATACTTGCAATTTTCTACAAGGTGTGGTATACTGTATAAAAATTATTAAAAAAAGGCGGTTACTACTATATGAAGTGTCCTTATTGCTCCTTTGAGGAAAGCAAGGTTATCGATTCACGTCCCACCGACGAGGGAGAGCGTATTCGTCGCAGACGTGAGTGTTTAAACTGTCAAAAACGCTTTACAACCTATGAGATTATTGAGAGTCTTCCCATTATTGTAATTAAAAAGGATAAATCACGTGAGGTATTCAATCGAGATAAGCTTTTAAACGGACTTCTCAGGGCTTGTGAAAAGCGTCCGGTTTCGCTTGAAAAATTGGAAAATATGATTGATGAGATAGAGGTTGTTCTTCAAAATTCCCTCGACCGTGAAGTTTCCAGCGATAAAATCGGTGAGCTTGTTATGGATAAGTTAAAGGATGTTGATGAGGTTGCATATGTAAGATTTGCATCTGTTTATCGCCAGTTTAAGGATATCGGCACATTTATGAGTGAGCTTAATAAATTGCTTAATACAAAATAGGATTATGTTAAAAGGGGTTGCCTTCATAGTGAGGTAGCCCCTTTGTGACTGCTAGCAATTTATTTAAATTTAAACAATACTAAAAAGTATTATTTATTTACTTTTTTGAAAACATATTGTATAATGTTTTATGGTGATGTTATGCATAATGTTTATTCAAAAGAAAATCAAACTAAGTATTATATTGAGGGTGACATACAGCTGCAAATAAATACCGTAAAGCATCATAGGCCTCACACTCACGATTTTATTGAGTTTGTGTATATGATGAGAGGTAAAAGTCTTCATAAGGTTGATGGGATAGAGTATCCGTTAAATAGCGGCGATTTGCTTATAATAAATTATGATCAGGTGCATAGCTTTAATGGTGACCCAAATGCTATATACTGTAATTTTCTTATAAAGCCTACATTAATTGATAAAAGAATGGAAAAATGCAGAGATCTTTTTTCTCTTTTTAATACGGCAAATTATAAAGAGTTTAGAGAACTTATAAATAATGATTGTCGCCATATCCACTTTTCCCCTGAGGAAAAGGATTGCTTTGAATATATGCTTCGTCTTCTTGATGTAGAAATAAAGGAAAAGAAAATCGGTTATGATTTAATGGCAAGTGGGGGAGTTAATTTTCTGCTTACTATGATTTTTCGTAAAATGTGCAATACTAAAAATAATCAGGATAGGCATATAACAAAGGTTTTTGAACACATAAACAAAAACTATGATCAGAACATTTCTATTACCGAGTTGGCTGGGATGTGCAACTACAATTCATCATACTTCAGCAGAATTTTTAAAAATTATGCGGGCGTACCTTTTTCAGAGTATCTTAAAAAGGTACGAATTGAAAACGCCTGCCGTATAATCAAATCACAAAACATAAAAGTCAGCAACCTTTACACCAAGGTAGGATATTCAAATAAAACAAATTTTTATAAGCATTTTAAAGAGGTTACGGGAGTTACTCCAAATCAGTTTAAAAAAGTAAAAATATAATACTTTTTTGTGTAATAAAAATATCTTTCATAATAAACACACTTTATGTATAATGAAAATGAACTTATACAAAGGGTGTGTTTTTATGTTAAATGTTAATTTTGATTTAAAAACTATCAAAGATAAAATTTTAGCTTGCTGGATAGGCAAAAACATAGGTGGTACAATAGGCGGTCCGTATGAGTGGGTTAAAGATTTTTTGGATGTAAAAGGTTTTTCCTCCAAAAAGGGAGAGCCCTTGCCTAATGACGATTTGGATTTACAGCTTGCATGGCTTATGGCACTGGAACGTAATGGCGTAAAAACCTTTGATGCAAACCTTCTTGCCACCGCTTGGCTTAATTATATAGTTCCAAGCTGGGCAGAATACGGCGTGGGCAAAAAGAATTTAAAAATGGGTCTGCTCCCACCCCTTTCGGGCGAGTTTGAAAATGATAAATGGAAGCACTCCAACGGTGCGTGGATTCGTTCAGAGCTTTGGGCGTGCCTTGTTCCGGGTTTTCCCAATCTGGCAGTAAAATATGCAATTATGGATGCCAGTATTGACCACGGTATGGGAGAGGGCCTTTATGCTGAAATTTATACCGCCGCCCTAGAGAGTATGGCCTTTTTTGAAACCAATATAAGAAAAATTATTGAAAAGGCACTTACCTTTATTCCTGAGAGCACTCGTATGGCACAGTGCATTAACCTTGTGCTTCGTGAGTACGATAAAAAAACTCCTTACAGAGAGGTTAGAGATATGCTTATAGAATCAACCAAAGATTTAGGTTGGTTTCAAGCACCTGCTAATGTTGGCTTTGTTACAATAGGTCTTATGTACGGTGAGGGCGATTTTAAAAAGTCAATGCTTTACGCCGTAAACTGCGGTGATGATACCGATTGCACAGGTGGTACAGTTGGTGCAATTATGGGTATTATTGGTGGCACAAAGGGTATTCCTGCCGATTGGTATGAGTATATAGGTGACCGTATTATGCAGATTTGTATTAACAATCATTACAGAAGGGAAATACCTAAAACTTGCACCGAATTTACCGAAAGAATTCTTAAAATACAGCCCGAGCTTTTAAGGGAAAATGATGTTATCGTAACCTACTCGGATACTTCTGATTATAATGCTGAGGAGGCTGTGAAAATTTGTGACGGATATGCCGAAAATTATTGTAATCGCAGTCGTTTTTCCTTTGATATATGTGATTACCGCAACCTTAAAGCAACTGTAGAATATGAAAAAGCTCCTGTTATAAAAAGTGGCGAGGACTTTAATGTAAATATAAAATTTGATTATTTTGGCACTGATGCTGAGGTGCTTCAATGTGAGATTAAAACGATTCTTCCCGAAGGCTGGACTACCGACTGTAGAAAGAATTTCTATGTGGTGCGTGATTGTGACCTTTATACAACAAAGGAGCAGAATATAAGCGGCGAAAAGCAAAGGGAGCTTTCCTTTACTATTACCGCAAATGACAACATTCAGCCCCAAAATAAGGTTTATTTACTTTTAACCGAAGAACGCTTTACAGTACCGTTTGTTATTCCTATTATGTTAATAGGATAATAATATATTCTTTTTTACCAACAGTATAATGAAATCATAATTAAGGAAATGTTAAGGTGGTTTTTATGTTTAAAAGATTTGGTGTAATGATGGATATGTCC
>JAFQKE010000030.1 GCA_017397065.1 Clostridia bacterium | reverse complement strand
TTCAAACGTGTAGGGGATGGCGCCCACGACATCCCTAAAAATTAACGCAATCTTTGAATTTTAAACATTGATTTTTTGTATTGACACCATATTTTTTAATAAAAGTGAAATTCCTTTTTTGCGAAAATCAACGGGTCGTCGGGTCGTCGAGGCGCCGACCCTTACGGTAAAACCCGAAATCTGCACGTCAAACCACAATTTCAGCTTTGCTTCCGCCCGATTTATCTTTGGTTACAACAATCTGCTTGTCGATTTTTTGTTTAAGCTCGCCAACGTGAGAGATGATGCCAACAAGGCGGTTGCCGTCGGCAAGGGAGGAAAGTGCTTTCATAGCAGCGGCAAGGGATTCTTCATCTAATGAGCCGAAGCCCTCATCCACAAACATAGTATCAAGCTTTATGCCGCCTGCAGAAGATTCGATTTCATCAGCAAGGCCGAGTGCAAGCGCAAGAGATGCCTTAAAGGATTCGCCGCCCGAAAGGGATTTTACGCTGCGCTCGGAGCCGTTATAATGGTCAATAACATCTAAATCAAGACCGCTTTGCCCAGATTTTGAAAGAGCTTCCTTTCGGCGGATTAAATCATACTGACCGTCGGTCATAATCATAAGTCTTACATTGGCACGTGCGATAATGCGGTCAAAATAATTCATCTGTATGTAGGTCTCGAGCATAATTTTTTCCTTGCCCTGAAGCTGACCGTTCGCTGTGTTTGAAAGTGATTTTACCAGAGCATACTTCTTTTCTGTTTTAATAAGATTTCCTGAATTCTGCTTTATGTTTTCAAGTGCTGAAGAGTTAGTTACAATGCGACTGTGAATAATTTTCGCCTTGTTTTCGAGCGATATTTGCTGATTTTCAAGAGCCAAAAGCTCTTCATTTTCTTTTTGCAAATCTATATCGGCACCATCGCCAATACGTTTTAAAATCTGCTCCTTTGCCGCCTTTAACGAGGCAATTTTTTCGTTGCTTTTATTCAGATTTTGAATAGCCGTTTCATAATCGCTTTTCAGCTTTTCGGCAGAATTTGTTGAAGCGAGAATCTCGGCCTCCGCCTCCTGCTTGGATTCAAGCACAAGTGATTTTGAAAGCTCTGCAATTCGCTTTTCGAGCTGTGAATTTTCTGCCGTTTTGGCTTTAAGATTATCGGTGATTTCCAAAAGCCTGTTTTTTGCACGCTCAAGATTATCCTGCTTTTTGGGCAAAATAGTCTCAATTTTTTCTCTACGGAGTATTTTTTCATTTGCCGTCTCAATCCGCTTATTAAGTGCAGCTTTTTCCGTCTCAATATCTGACAGCTTAACGCTAATTAAAGACCTTGCATCATTTACAGAAGCATCTTTTAAAAGTGCAGCTATTTCTCCCAAAACACTTTTTTGCTTTTCCTCAAGCACGCCCTTTAAAGCTCCCGCTTTTGTGCGTGCCGCTCCGGCACCGGAAACCTGTTTTTCAAGCTCTGTTTGAAGTGATTCAAGCTGTTCCTTTGTGGGTGCGTTTTCAGGTTTTATAGCAATTTCAGGGTGGGTTGTGGAGCCACAAACAGGACAAGGTTCACCGGAAATTAGGGTATCTGCAAGAATACCCGCCTGAGCATTAAGGTAGGCTGTATTTTGTGATTTATAGGCTGCATCTGCGGCATCGGCAGCAGATTGCTTTTTGTTGTAATCATCGATGGCAGATTTATAATCCTTTTCGGCCGATTCAAGAGAATTTATGCTGTTTTTAAGGGAGGTTAATTTATCGGCACTATTTTCTAATTCCTTTTTATCATTTTCAAGTTTAAGCTTCTCTTCACCCGATTTTTCCAGAGTCTTAAGCTCCTCACTCAGGGCTAAAATATCGCTTTCTACAGTTTTTATGTAGTCTTGTGCCGTTTTTATGGTTTCGGTATTTTCGGCGATAGACTTTTTATTATTGTCAAAGGCGGTTTGCTTTGATAATAACTCATCATAATAGGGCAAAAGGGCCTTTAATTCCGCCGCTCTTTCATTTAGAGCTTTTATTCTCGGTTGTTTTGCTTTTTCCTCTTCATTTTTAACCAAAAGAAGCTTTTGGTTTTCGGTTTCGGCTAAGAAATCGGATTCATTTTTTTCTAAATCTTCCAAAGCCAAAACAACATCTTTTGCTTTATTAACCTTTGCTTTAACATCGTCCAGCTTGTTTTTAAGAAGCTCTTTTTCCTCTTGCAATTTGGTTTGAGCGGACTTATCATCTTCGATTATTTTTTCTAAAAGAGAAATGATATCTTCTGTTAAAAGTTCTCCCTCTTTGGCCTTTTTCACCTCAATGAAATCGGTGCTGTCAGCATCACAAACGATACCGGCAATATACTGCGATATGCTGCGTTTTATAATCTCACATTCATCGCTGAGTTTACCCGATTCTCGTTTTAGCCGCTCCTGCAATGAGGCGAATTGCTCGGTTTTAAAAATATGACGAAAAATCTCCATTCTTTCCTTGGTAGGGGCAAGCAAGAGCTTTAAAAAATCGCCTTGAGCAATCATTGCAATCTGACAAAACTGATTTCTGTCAATACCTATAATCTCTTTAATGGCATTGTCGACATCCTTGATTTTTGTCACAACCCTACCGTCAGGATAGATTATTTCAGCGTTGGCAGCTTGCTTTGTGGTGCCGCCGCCACGCTTTGACGTCCGTTCGTATTCGGGATTTCTTTTTACGGTATATTCTTTATCACGATAACTAAAAAGGAGTTCCACTTCGGTGGGAGTAGATTCGTTTGCATATTTCGAACGGAGCATTGAAGTGTCACGATTATTGCCGCTTGGATCACCGTAAAGAGCATAGGTTATGGCATCAAAAATGGTGGTTTTGCCGGCACCTGTGTCACCCGTTATAAGGTAAAGTCCACTCGTGCCGAGCTTGCCAAAATCAAATTCGGTAACACCGGAATAAGGGCCAAAGGCCGAAATTTTAAGTTTTAACGGTCTCATTTAGTTGCCCTCCCAAATCTGCTCAATAATATCACGCATAAAATTGGCTTGTTCTTCGCTTAACGGTTGCCCGTTCTGAAGCTCATAAAACTCATTAAAATGCTCAAAAGGGCTTTTCGCTTTAACATTTTCTGCTCCGCCAATTTCGTGCATAGTGCGTGTTCTTTTGTTATCATAATCCAGTTTCATTATGTTTTTGTAGATAACACGAAGCTTTGTGAGTGCGTCGGGAATATCCTCCTCGTCGGTCAAGGTTATGTGCATATAATCCTCATTGTAGGTGGTGTTCTCCCAAAAGCTTTTAAGGGTTAAGTCCTCATAACTGCCTTTTATTTCTACCATATCTCGTTTGGGGATAAGAGGGATAAAATCAAGCCGAATATCGCCCTTGCCTCTAATATCCAGTACCGTTACGGTTTTTTTATCATTAGCCTCTGAAAAGGAATATTTAAGCGGAGTTCCGCAGTAACGAATATATTCACTGCTGCATTTTTGACTGCGGTGAATATGTCCCAATGCAACATAATCAAAATCTTTAAAAACGGATGCATCTACATTATCGCTACCGCCAACCGAAATATCTTCTGATTCGGTGCGGCTTGCACCTGTAACAAACTGATGCGTAACTAAAATGTTGCGTTTGGATTTGTCGATATTCATAGAATCAATGGCAATTTCAAGAGCATCGGTATAGGAGGATATTTCGCTTTCGGTGTAAAATCTTTTAACGTGTGACGGCTTAATAAAAGGCAGCATATAAAGATTTATCTCGCCAAATTCGTCCAAAAGGGTTATGGGATTCACCTCACCCGAATAGACGGGAGACACATAAATTCCGCCCTTATTCATAATCCTGCCGCCAAAGGCGATTCGCTCAGCCGAATCGTGATTACCGCTTATAACGAATACCTTTTGGTCGAGCTTTGAAAGACGCACTAAAAAATCGTCAAAAAGCTCTACCGCCTCGGCCGAGGGAACAGATTTATCATAAACATCTCCTGCAATTATAACGCCGTCTGTTTTTTGCTCATCAATAATATTTAAAATTTTTGTAAGTATGAATTCCTGATCCTCAATAAGAGAAAATTCATTAACTCTTTTGCCTAGATGCAGGTCAGAAAGGTGTAAAAATTTCATTTTAAATCTCCCGAAAATATTGATTTTAAAAGCTATTTTACTTATTATAGCATAACAAAAAAAGTGTTGCAAGAAGGCAAATATAGAATTGTTTATAAGACTAAAAAATCCGCTCATATTGAACGGATTTTTACTCAATTCTATTTTTTATCAAAAAGGGCTCGACGCTCGGTGGAATGACGCATCATACTGCGCATACCGTCAATATCCTCGGTCTCCAGCATTGTTTTAAGCTGATTAAACTTATCAATAAACAGGTTCATCTGCTCTAAAAGTGCGGACTTATTTGCCACAAACAATTCACTCCACATAAGGTCGTTGATTCGGGCAATTCTGGTGAGATCACGGAAGGAGTCACCTGTGAATTTTTCCATATCCTCCTTATCGTTACAGGTCATAAGGGTTACGGCTATGCAGTGGGTGAGCTGTGAAAGGAAGCCAATCATTTCATCGTGTTCCTCGGGAGAGAGGGTTGTAACGTTAGAAAATCCAAGAAGTCGGCCAAGCTCCAGACAGGTGCTGATTGCTTCGGGAGTGTTTTTTTCGGTTGGGGTGACAATGTAGTTTGCACCTATAAAAAGTTTATCTGTGCTGTTTTCAACACCCGAAACCTCACGTCCCGCCATAGGATGGGCGGCGACAAATTCAACATCAGGACGAAGCATTTCCTGAATTTTATAAACAATACTGCCTTTTACACCGGTAACATCTGTTATAAGGGCGCCACTTTTTAAAAGACCTTGGTTTTTTTCTATCCACTCCACGAATATATGCGGATAAAGGGCAAAAATAACTAGGTCGGCTTCTCCGATTAGCTTTTCATCCAGCTCGGTAGAGCCCTCATCTATTATATTTTCTTTAATTGCATAATCAATTGAGCTTTGTTCTAGGGTGATAGCGCTTATATGAAAGCCAAAACGCTTTAAAACCTTTGCGTAGCTACCGCCCAAAAGTCCAAGACCCACAATCAATATTTTTTTACTTACATCTACAATCATGCTAATTCTACCTCTGCACCAAGTTGTTTGATTTCTTTAAAAAAGTTGGGATAGCTTTTGCTTACAGCCTCCGCTCCCTCGATTACGCCTCCGATTTTAGATAAAATCACAGACATTGCCATAACGATACGGTGGTCATTATTGCCGTCGATGGCAACACCTCTGAAGCTTAAATTTTGTTTTGGCACTATGATTTTATTATCGCCAAAAATTAGTCCTCCGCCAAGCTTTAAAAGCTCATTGTGCATAGCGGCACCACGGTCGCTCTCCTTGGCTTTAAGACGGTCGGTGCCTACAAAAGTCGCTCCGTTTTTAAGTGCCGCCAAGGCAAATAAAACAGGACCAAGATCGGGGCAATCGGAAATATTAAGGGTGGGAGTACCTATTTCAATCGCCTTAAAATACTCACCGTAAACTTTATCCCCTTGCAGACTATCGGTATAAAGATTTTTTATATTCACCTTTGAACCGATGTAGTTAAATGCATCAAGAAAGGCAGCATTTGAATAGTCGCCCTCGATTTTACCCGAAAATGCATTCCACTTGAAGTTTTTGATTTCTATTTTATATTCATCGGTAAACTCTACGTTTGCGCCAAAGCTTTTTAGTGCTGATATGGTTAAATTAACGTATGACCTACTCTCGAATGGAGGGATTATTTCAATAGATGATTCCGCACCCAAAAAGCTAAGGGCAAAAATAAGTCCCGTAATAAACTGACTGCTTATATCACCACGGATTTTATATTCACCATTTTCAAGATTTCCGCAAACTGTGAGGGAGTTTTTACCCTTTTCAAAAGCAAAGCCTTTTTCTTTGCAAAGCTCCTCATAAACATCTAAAGGTCTTTCAAAAAGCCGCTCACTTCCCGAAAACTCTATAGGTGTACCCATACATAGAGCAAGGGGTATAAAAAATCTGAGTGTACTTCCGCTTTCTCTACATTTCAGGTGTGGGATTTCCCCATTTAAAAGACCTACAAATCCGTCCTGTCTTAATACAACAGAGCTTTTTTTGGTTATGATATTTGATCCCAACGCTTTAAGGCAGTCAATACTCGCTAAAATATCCTCGCTGTAATCTATACCCTTAAGGGTGCATTTTTTACCCGATAAAGCCGCACCTATTAAATATCTGTGTGCCATACTTTTTGAAGGCGGTGCATCTATTGTACCACGCAGAGTACACGGTTTAAATGTTGCTGTCATATTATTTTCCCTCGGTTAAAAAATCTATTGCTTCAAGGTATCCGTCGGTTCCGTGACCGGTTATGGTTTTTACACAGGCAAGGCGGATATAGCTTATCTGACGGAAGTCCTCCCGCTCCTCCACCTTTGAGATATGCACCTCAACAGTAGGAATACCAACCGATTTAACCGCATCTAAAATAGCAATACTTGTGTGGGTGTAGGCACCCGGATTTATTACAATACCATCCACTTTTTGATACGCACCCTGAATGGCATCTACAAGGTCGCCCTCGTGGTTGGACTGAAACAGACTTACATCAATATTTTTTGTTTTACAATGATTTTTAATTTTTGCTATAAGGTCATCATAGGTTTCCTTACCGTAATGGTCGGGCTCCCTTATGCCAAGCATATTTAAATTTGGCCCATTTATAACAAGAATCTTCACTGTATCAGCTCCATTCGTTTTGTTAAAATATATTCAGCCTCTGCTTCGGGAGACTCCAAATCAAAAACCGTAACATCAGCGGTTGATTTATAGATTTCTATTCTTTGGGAGTATAGCTCTGCCAACTTGTCTTCGGTGTTGGATAAAGGACGGTCGTCGGTTGCTTTAAGCCGTGAAAGACCGGCATTTAAAAAGAAAATTTTTCCATTTCGTTTAAGGTTTTTAACATTTTCCGCTTTTAAAATCGCACCGCCTCCGGTGGATATAATAAGACCGCTTTTTAAAGATAGTTCCTTTATAACCTGCGATTCCAAATCACGAAAATATGCTTCACCCTTTGAAAGAATTAAATCTTTAATCTTGCATCCGCAACGATTTTCTATTTCAATATCGGTATCAACAAACTCATAGTCTTCAAGCTTAATAAGTCTGCCAACGGTGCTTTTTCCGCTACCCGGCATACCGGTTAAAACAATGTTTTCTTTTGCACTAAAAACCGATGCAAAGGCATCATCTATAAGACTTTTTGGAATTTTTTTATCGAGAAATTTTTCCACAGCGGTAGCGGCCTGCATCACAAGCATATAAAGTCCGCCCTCGGCCCTTATTCCTCTTGCTTTTGCATCTAAAACAAGGTTGGTGCAAAGTGGATTGTAAACTGCATCAACAACACCCTCAAGAAATAAAAATAATGTGATATCAATAGGCTTGCTATCGCAGTCAGGATACATTCCTGAGGGGGTTGTATTGATGATGATATTGGCATTATTATGAAGCTTTACAGCATCTTCATATGAAATAAATTCACCGCTTTTTCTCCGGCTTACAGTAAGCACCTCTTTGGCGCCCATATCTGCGGCTACCACACGAGCTGTTTTACTCGTGCCGCCTGTGCCAAGCACCAATACCTTTTTGCCATTAAGATTTAAACCTATCCGCTCTATGAGAGCTTTCATACCGTAATAATCGGTGTTGTAACCGTACAGCTTACCATCACGATTCAAAATGGTGTTTACTGAGCCAATTCGTTTGGCTATATCGCTTACCGAATCCAAAAAGGGAATAACCGTTTGCTTATAGGGAATGGTTACGTTAATTGCTCTAAAATCTTTTTTCTTAAAAAAGGGGGTTATTTCCTCTTCGGTAAGCTCAATAAGTTCATATTCATAATCGGCAAGACGGGCGTGAATTTCCTTTGAAAAACTGTGACCCAGCTTTTTGCCGATACATCCATATTTTTCCATTTTTTACACCCGTTATTTTAACCAATCTGTGCCAAAACGCATAGCCAAAGCATCACAAAGAACAATGGCTGATGCGGCATCCTGCACTACCCTTGCCCTGTGAACAATGGCGGGGTCGTGCCTGCCTTTGGGAGTAAGTACAGTTTCTGTCATAGTTTTAAAATCAATTGTATTTTGCTCTTGGAATATTGTTGGTGTAGGCTTTATGGCGGTGCGGAACATTATGGGCATACCATTTGTGATTCCGCCATTTATTCCACCGTTATTATTTGTTACGGATATAACCTTACCATCAATTATCTCAAGTGGGTCATTGGCCTTACTGCCACGCATATCAGATATAGCAAAACCTGCACCAAACTCAATACCCTTAACGGCCGGAATGGAAAAAGCCATATGCGAAAGCATACTCTCAATGGTATCAAACCAAGGCTCGCCAACGCCAACAGGCATACCTACAATAGCCGTTTCCAAAATACCTCCAACGCTGTCGCCATCGCTAGCAGCCGAAAGAATGGCAGCCACCATCTTTTCTCCGCTCTCTTCATCCAGTACGGCAAAGGTTTTTTGATTGAGATTTTTAATATCCAATAAAAGAGATTCAAAATTTCTGTCATCAATGCCGGCGCAACGTTTTACGTGAGTTCCTATATAAATGCCCTTTTGTTCTAATGCGAATTTGCATATTGCTCCTGCAGCAACAAGTGCCGCTGTAATGCGTCCGCTGAAATGACCTCCACCACGTGAATCCTGAAAGCCGTGATATTTGCACTCGGCTGTATAGTCGGCGTGGGAGGGTCGGGCAATTGTTCGCATTTGCGAATAGTCGCCGCTTTTTACATTTTCGTTGGGAATTATTATAGTAACAGGGGTGCCGGTGGTTGTGTTTTCAACTACTCCACTAATGATTTTATATTCATCATTTTCTTTTCTTGGGGTGGAAATTTTACCATCGGGACGACGGAGAGTAAGCATATTTTTAATATACTCATTATCAATTTTTATTCCCGGCGCAAGTCCATCAATGATTGCACCTATATATTCCCCGTGGCTTTCGCCGAACAGAGTAACGGCTACGCTGTTTCCAAATGTGTTTTTCATTTTTTTCAACCTTTCAGACAGGCTTTTGCCATTTCGATAATATTCTGACAGCTCATTGTTTTCATTTCAAAACATCCAACTTCATTTACCATTGTTATGGTTATGTTATCGCCATCGGCCTTTTTATCGTGAAATGCCGCTTTGGCGATTTTATCCCAATCATACCTAATTTCACGGTAAAGGTTGCATTTTTTCAAAACCTCTATCAAACGAGCTCTAACTTTATCTGAGCACATTGGTATCATTCCAAGTGCAACACATTCACCGTGATACAGCTCGCTCATACCCTCACTACTCTCAATACCGTGACCTACTGTGTGCCCAAAATTAAGCATTTTGCGAAGCCCTGCTTCTTTTTCATCCTGCTCTACAACATCTTTTTTTATATTTAATGAGCGTATTATAATTTCGTCGATATTGCTTTCGATATCTTTAGTTTCAAAAATATTAAAAAGCTCTTTATCGGAGGTAAGTGACATTTTCACAGCCTCAGCGAGACCGTTTGATATTTGCCTTTTGGGAAGCGTTTTTAAAAGGTCGGGATCTATTAACACCTTTTTAGGCTGATGAAATGCGCCGACAATGTTTTTAACATCACCAAAATTTATGGCAGTTTTTCCGCCTATGGAAGAATCTATTTGCGAAAGGAGGGTGGTTGGAATATTATAAAAATCTATGCCCCTCATATATGCAGATGCTACAAAGCCGGAAAGGTCGCCAACCACGCCACCGCCCACTGCAACCACGCAATCTTTTCTTGAAAAGCCGTTGTCAAGCAGCCGCTCAAGCAGCTTGCCGAAGTTTTCAAGACTTTTTGAGCCCTCTCCCTCATCGACGGTGCAAATAACAGACTCTTTGCATTGGGCGGCAACTTTTTCAGCATACTCGGTGGGAACACCTGAGTCGGTTACAACAAGGACTCTCCGGTTAAGATTCAGATGCTCGCTTGCCTTTTTAAGGATTCCTCTTTCCACTACTATATCGTAGCTGTCCTCGCCTAAATTCATATGTATTGTCATTGTTTTCATCCTCATATTTCGGTGTGAGGAGCAAAAGTTCCTGCTATTTTTAGCTGATCGCAAACCTTTTTAAGTTTAGCGAGCATTTTTTGCCCCTTTTCACTATTAACTGTACCATCTATTTCAATGTAGAAGTAATATTGCCAGGAATGCTTTTTCATTGGTCTGCTACGCAAAGCGGTCATACTGTATCCATGCTCGGCTATAATGCTGATGGCATTTGCAAGAGAGCCGGCCTCGTGCTTAACAGTCAGCATTAAAACGGTATTTGAAAGCGCCGGTGAGCTAGCAGATACCTTTGAAAGAACCGCAAAACGGGTTGTATTTTCTCCGCTTTTATTTATATTTGACTCAATAACCTTAAGCCCATACAGTTCGGCAGTTTCCACGCTGGCTATTGCCCCAAAGGATTTATCACCCAAATCTGCCACCGATTTGGCGGCAAGAGCTGTGTTATTGGTTTCTTCGGTTTTAAAGCCCCTCATCTTTATATAATCATGACATTGGCTAAGTGCCTGCGGGTGACTTGTCACCCTTTTAATATCCTCTACGGTTGCATTCGGCAGACCAAGAAGATTTTGATGGATTTCAAGCTCATATATTCCATTTATTTTGAGTGTACCTGAAAATATAAGATCAAGCGTTTGACCAACCTCACCTGCATAGCTGTTTTCAATAGGGAGAACTGCAATATCACATTCTCCGCTTGCCACCGAGTTGTAGGCCGCTTTAAAATCTCCAAACGAAATGCGACTGCATTTGGGGAATATTCTGCCTGCTGCAATGTGGGCAAATGCACCCTCCACACCGCTGTATGCAACCTTTAATCCGCTTTGCATACGGTATTGGTAGGCACGTGATACCGACATTAAATTCTTAAGGTAATCAATATAATATTCTTTAAGTACCTCATCCTCAACAAGTGCGGAGTTTGTTTCTATTACAGCATCTTCTCTTTGTTGGTCAAGAATAGGAAGACCAAATTCTTTTTTATGCTCATACACCATTTCAGCAGCTCTCATACGTTTTACAAACAGCTCTGCCATTTGAGAATCTACTTCATTTATAATTCGTCTTGCTTCTTCCAGTTTGTTTGCCATCTTCACTCACCTTTTTAAAATAATTACAGTTTATCTGCAATATCAAGAATAAGTTTTTCGGTTTTTTCCCAACCAAGGCAGGGGTCTGTTATAGATTTACCAAAAACGTGCTCATCAACGCCCTGAGCACCATCTTCAATGTAGCTTTCAATCATAAGACCTTTAACAAGGTGTTTAATATCAGCGTTCTGATTGCGGCTATGAACAATATCCTTTGCAATGCGAATCTGCTCAAGATACTTTTTGCCCGAGTTGTTATGGTTTGTATCTACAATAATTGATGGATTTACAAGATTAGATTTCTCATAAAGCTCTTTTACTCTCAAAAGATCTTCATAATGATAGTTAGATGCACTTCTGCCGGCATAATCAACATAACCACGCAAAATAGCATGGGCATACGGATTGCCATCGCTAGTTACCTCCCAACCACGATAGAGGAAGGTGTGGCTGGACTGAGCAGCTACAATGGAATTCATCATAACGCTGAGATCGCCGCCGGTGGGATTTTTCATACCAACGGGAGCCTCAATGCCGCTTGCAGTAAGACGGTGTTGCTGATTTTCTACCGAACGTGCACCAATAGCTACATATGAAAGAAGATCAGAAAGATAACGATAATTTTCGGGATAGAGCATTTCATCAGCGCAAGAAAAACCATAATCACGAAGAGCGGCCAAATGCAGCTCACGAATGGCAACTATTCCCTTGTACATATCAGGCTTAGCTTCAGGGTCGGGCTGATGAAGCATACCCTTATAGCCCTGACCGGTGGTTCTTGGCTTATTGGTATAGATTCTGGGAATAATGATAATTTTATCTTTCACCTGCTCCTCAATTTTGCGAAGTCTGGAAATGTATTCCAAAACGGGCTCGCTGTGATCGGCTGAGCAGGGACCAATTATAAGTATGAATTTATCCAAGCTGCCGTCAAATACGGCCTTTATACTTTTATCTCTTGCGGCCTTTACCTGCTGCATTTGTTCATTTAAGGAAAACTCCTTTTTTACCTCCTGTGGGATAGGAAGCTTTCTGTGGAAATTCATTGACATTTTAAATTACCTCTTTCTGATGCTAAAAACTGCATATATTGATTTTTTTAAATGAAAAATCCAAAATAAAAACAAAAAGTCCGCATGCCTAAGCCATAAAAGCGTAGCAAATGCGGACTGTCCGTTTTTATTGAAACCAAAGTTATGCTTTGGAAATCACATAAGACGGGCAGCCCTTTTTAAAATAGTAAAAGTAAAAATAAAACTTGTTATTCATTATAAAACTGCCTCCTTTTGTGATTTGTTGTTAAACATTATACTCCTATAATTTATAAAAGTCAACTATTTTTTTTATTTTCAAAAAACTCTTTTATCTTTTTAAAATGTGTGCTATACTGAAAATGATATTTTTAGCATGCGCCTTTCCAACTTAAACATCGAAAGAAGGAATTATTATGTGTAAGAAAATCATATCTCTGTTAGCCGTATTTGTTATAACACTCTCTTTAATTATAGGTATGACACCCTTTACGAGTGCCGAGAACCTGAATGATGACCAAAAAAACGCTACCATCAGCACGCTTAACTCCCTGCTTATAGGAGTGCCGTATAATTTAAGCCAGACAAAAAGCAAGGTCAGCGAATGGTCGGATGAAGATATTTGTAACGTAATCTACGGTAAACTTTTGTGGGATGATTATAAAGAATCAAATTCTTCCTATTTAAGTAAAATCGGCCTTAAATTCAATCCAAAAGAGGACGGAAATTGGTATTTTGATTTGTCTTTGATTGAAAAAATCACAAAAGATACTTTGGGTGTAGATTATCCCAAAAACGCTAATTTTCAAAATATTTATGTCTCTGGAAAAGAGCTTGTTATTATGCCCGCATCGGGAGAATCGGCTCATCTTTCGGTGCAAAGTTTCACAAAACAAGGCAACCAAATAATCGCTGTTGGTACAGCGATTCAAGGCTATAGCGCTTTTGGAGCTTTTCAAGGGTATTTTGAAGCTGTGTTTGAGGAAAATGCATCAAGCGTTTACGGATATACACTGATGTCTCTCGAAAGCATCGGCGGTAATCAAGAATTCAACAAATTAAAAGCAAGTGCATCTTCTGAACTTAAAGAACCCGGATTTAATCATTATGCAGAAAACGCAATCGATAAAAACCTTAAAACAGCTTGGGTAGAGGGTGTAAGCGGTATTGGAGCAAACGAATGGATAATGCTCCAAACCACCGATAATTCAAAAATGGAAATCTCTGCTATAGAATTTTATTTAGGATACCATAAAACTCCGGAGCTTTTACAAAAAAACGGTTGGCCGAGCAAGGTATTGATTGAATGTGACAACGGTTACAGGCAAGAGGTTGATTTTTACTCCTTAGAGGACTCTACGGTTATTATTCTGGATAAACCCCAAAAAACCAGCTTTGTTAAAATCATAATTCTAGAGGCCGGTTTTGGAACAAAATATGAAGATACCTGCATAAGCGAAATTGATTTTTACGGAATAGACACCTCCTTATATTTTGAGAAGTATTCACAAAGCAATTCCTCCGCTTTAGCAGATGATTCTGACAATGTTATTGAAAATAGTGAAAATGATGTTGAAAACGTTAAGACACAAAACAACTCAAAAACCCCCACTCTTCTTATCATAGGTGCAGCTTTTGTTATAGGCATTGCTCTAGGTGCCGTTTTGATAATTGCTTTGAAAGGCAAAAATAAATCACATTAAAAAATAACGGTAAATATATTGCTGCCTATAAAACATTTTCAATATAAACTATTAAAAACCTTTTACTAATAAAATTTGGCAAACATCATATTCTTGATTTATTTTAATTAGTATGATATAATGTGTAACATAAAAGTATTAAGGAGTACAAAAAAATGAAAAAAACAATTTGCAAAGTAGAATATGATACCGAATTTTCAAAGCTTTTAGGTCAAATGACCTGCGGCGAATTTGGCGATCCTGAGGGATATGAGGAAAAATTATATCAGACCGAAAGCGGAAAATATTTCCTTTATGTAAACGGCGGAGATTCCTCACCCTACAAAAAAGAGGATATTAAAAGAATGTCTGCTGCTAAAGCAAGCGAATGGATTAAAGAACACGAATAATTCGTTTGGTGTTTCAAATCTTTCAAAAATTATTAAAGAACAAAAACAGGCGGTTCTAAACGAACCGCCTGTTTTTGTTTTAGGGAGATATATTTATAAAAAAAGTCATTGTCGTCTTTAGGTGAAGTGTTTTCTTCACTGTAATTAGTATACTACATTAAAATGAATTTTTAAATACCCAAAATCAACGAACGTTACAAAACATTATATATTTTTTTGTTGAATTTGCACTAAAAATAGTCCTTTTTATATAAAACACCTCCATTCACTTAACGGATTTACGAGTATTTAAACAAAGTAGAGCAAAAAATATGTGTTTCAAAACCTGGTTCAAGTTTAAGTGCTTTGGCTAAAGCAATGTGTATAAACTAAATTGCTCATCCTCCTTAAGCCCTCTAACAATAAACAGTATCTCATTAGCCGATTCAAATAAATCGGTAGAGTTTTCTGCCCGTTCGGCCGAAACCATCCTTGCGGCTAAGGTCCCAATTTCATCTATTTTTTCGTGATTTACAAAAATAGCCATAAGCTCTCTTTTTTCCTCCCAAAAATAGAAAAATTCCTCTGCTAGTTTGTGGGTATCATCAAAAGCGGAGCTTTGTATCCTACCAATTCTTTTTTCCACATCCATAACAACCGAATTTATTGTTAAAATACCTACCACACTTACCACCGTAACAAAAATCGCAATAATTCCCGCCGCTATAAGTCTTCTCATTTTTTGTCTTCCTTTTCTATAATAACACTATCGCCTGCGTTATTTATGGTCATTAAAAAAATCTCTTTATATGATTTGTTTTTATTTTTAAGCATTAGGTTGAGCTCGTCCCTGCTTATGCCCAAAAAGGCTAACGAGGAGTCAACCACCGTACCGTCGCTTATTACGGTCATAGGCACTCCGCCATCAGGCACATTTATTAACATCTGCTCGGGTGTAGCCGGAGATTTTTCGGGCTTTTGCCTGACGCTTAAAGTTCCGTTTACTTCTAAAAAGGCACTTTCAATATCATCAAGCTCGAAAATCCCCTGAATTCTTAGCATTTCAATTAAATCAAAAACGGTTATTCTAACACTCCGCATAGCCTTTTGGTCAATAACTCCGTTTTTTATAATAGGAACTGATTTCCCGCTGAAAATTCTTCTTAGCCTAAGATTTTTCATTATCACCACAGAGGTTACTATCTCTAAAAACACCAAAAGGAATATCGCTATTAAGCCTATGCTTACCGGCTGCGTTACGTCTTGAAGCGGAATGGCCGCTATTTCAGATATAAGAAGAGTTACAACCAGCTCGGTAGGCTGCATATCGCCTATCTGTCGCTTGCCCATAAGTCTGACGCCTATGCTGACAAAAATATACATTAAAAAAGTTCTTACAACTACTTTAAGCATTTAATCACCCGTATAAGTATGCCCCTAAACAACTATATTATGTTAATTTTTCCATCAGACGATTAAATAGACATTGTTTTTTTGTTACAGTTTACAAAATTACGTATATTATAACATTTTTTTAAAAAACTATTGAAAACTATACTAAAATGGTATACAATAAAAATGAAAATAAAAACCTTAATAAAAAGGATGTTTATATATTATGAATCGTTTTATTTATGCCGATAATGCGGCAACCACGGCACTTTCAAAACCCGTTTTGGATGAAATGATGCCCTACCTTACAACAGAATACGGCAACGCCTCCAGCCTTTATGATTTAGGTGGCCGAGCAAAAATGGCCGTTAACCAAGCAAGAGAGCGTGTTGCATCAGCTATTAACGCCAACGCTAACGAAATTTACTTCACAGGCGGCGGAAGTGAATCTGATAACTGGGCAATCAAAGGCGTAGCCGAGGCAATGGCAAAAAAAGGCAAAAAGCACATCATATCAACCGCTTTTGAACATCACGCAGTTTTACACTGCCTTGAAAGATTAAAGAAAAACGGCTTTGAAATCACACTTCTTCCCGTCTATGAAAACGGTATTATTAAGTTAAGTGACCTTGAAGCTGCTATACGTGAAGATACAGCGTTGGTTACAATAATGTATGCAAATAATGAAATCGGCACAATCCAGCCCATAAACGAGATTGGTGAAATTTGTAAAAACCGCAAGGTTCTTTTCCACACAGATGCAGTTCAGGCGGTAGGAAATGTTGAAATTGACGTTAAGGCAGAAAATATAGATTTGCTTTCTATGTCATCTCACAAATTCCACGGACCAAAGGGTGTTGGTGCACTTTATATCCGTCGTGGAGTCGTAATTCCCAATCTTATTGACGGTGGTGCACAAGAACGCTCTCGCAGAGCCGGTACCGAAAACACCGCAGGCATTGTGGGTATGGGTAAAGCCTTAGAGATTGCCGTTTCCACTATGAAAGAACGTGCCGAAAAGCTTACCGCTATCCGTGAAAGAATAATGGAGGGTGCTCTTAAAATAGAACGCAGCCGTGTAAATGGTGATAGAAAACACCGTCTGCCCGGTAACGTAAGCCTTTGCTTTGAGGGCATTGAGGGCGAATCATTACTGCTTATGTTAGATTTAAAAGGCGTAGCCGCTTCGTCCGGCTCGGCTTGCACATCCGGCTCGCTCGATCCCAGTCACGTACTGCTCAGTCTTGGTCTCCCCCACGAGATTGCACACGGCTCACTCAGACTTAGCTTCAGTGACGATAACACCTTAGAGGATGCAGATTATATTTTGTCTGTACTTCCCGAAATAATTGATAGACTCCGCAGTATGTCTCCACTTTGGGACAGAATTAAATCAGAAGAAAAAAACTAGGAGGAAAACTTTATGTATACAGAACAGGTTATGGAACACTTCACTAACCCCCGCAATGTTGGTGAGATTGTTGATGCCGATGGCGTAGGTGAGGTTGGTAACGCCAAATGCGGCGATATTATGAAAATCTTTCTTAAAATTAAGGACGGTATCATTGAGGATGTTAAGTTTAAAACCTATGGTTGTGCATCTGCAATTGCAACCAGCTCAATAGCAACCGAAATGATAAAGGGTCAGCCTATTGAAAAAGCCGTAGAGCTTTCTAACAAGGCAGTTGTTGAGGCTTTGGGAGGACTTCCTGCACACAAGATTCACTGCTCTGTTTTAGCTGAGCAGGCAATTAAAGCCGCTCTTCGCAACTACTATGAGAAGCAAGGCATTGATCCTACCCCCATTTTAGGTGAACCCGTACACGATTGTCACGACTGCGAAGGCTGTCACGCATAAAAACTTAGTAAAAACAATTTGTTTGTCCCCCATAATCGCACAAATGCGGCTATGGGGGTATTTATATTAAAGCTATAATGTTTTTTGGGTTGTTGATTTTTCATTTACAATATCTAAAAATATAACAAGCCCATAAGAATTAAAAATATTGACAATACAAAAAAATTATAATATCATAATAGCGTAAGCTTTTTATCAGATGCTCAATACGAAAAACACTTATTGTTGATAATTATAATGATTTTACTGATACTATTGATTAAGCGGAGGGCAAATTATGTTTGATGCAACTAAAATTAAAAACGACTGCGTAAATTGGATTAGAGATTTTTTTGATAAAAACGGTTCTGACTGCAATGCAGTTATAGGAATTTCAGGAGGAAAGGATAGCTCTATTGCGGCGGCTCTTTGTGTGGAAGCCTTGGGCAAAGATAGGGTTATTGGCGTTTTAATGCCACAAGGCGAACAGCACGATATTGATATGGCCTATATGCTTGTCAATCACTTGGGCATAAAGCATTTTGTTGTTAATATAAAAGATGCGGTTGACGGACTTATTAAAAATATGCCGTCTGATTTAACACTCACGCCACAATCGCTTCAGAACCTCCCACCCAGAATAAGAATGTCCTCCCTTTATGCCGTATCACAAAGCTGTAACGGCAGAGTTGTTAACACCTGCAATCTTTCGGAGGATTGGGTTGGATATTCCACCCGATACGGTGATTCTGTAGGCGATTTCTCCCCTTTATCATTCCTGACAGTTACCGAGGTAAAAAAAATCGGGCACCTTTTAGGGTTACCCGAAGAGCTTGTTGAAAAAACTCCTATCGATGGACTTTGCGGTAAATCTGATGAAGAAAATTTAGGCTTTACCTATGCCGAACTCGACCAATATATAAGAACGGGCGAGATAACCGATAAAGCCAAAAAAGATATCATTGATAAAAAGCATAAAGCCAATTTATTTAAACTTCAGCTAATGCCCTGCTTTAAGCCTGATTTGTAAAACCTTTGTTTTTCATTATCCGTGAAAGATATACAAAGGGTGTATCTAAAAGGCTGGTAACAATAAAAATAAAATAGCTTGAAAGTATGATTGAAATTAGGGTTTTGGTATCATACCAACCGGCAAAAGCCACAAGATTAAAAACTAAAGTATTTATAATCTGCGAAATAAGGGTAGCACAATTGTTTCTGAGCCACAGAAAACGGGTCGTGCTACCCGTTTTTTTGGCTGTATAATTCCACAAACAGTGATAAAGCCATACGTCAAAACGTTGCGATATAACATAAGCCAGAAAACTAGCGGCAAGAAGCCTTGGAGTTGTAGAAAATATGGCACTTATGTGACCTCCTACCCAATCGGAAGCGGCAGGAGTATAAAGGAGCCAATACTGTGTAAACAAAAGCATCACCAAAGATGTGAAAACTCCCACCCAAACAGCACGAGAAGCGGATTTCTTGCCCTCGTTTTCGCTTAAAATATCGGTTATAAGGTAGGTAGAGGCAAACATTACATTGCCAAGTGTCTGCTCCATTCCAAAAGCGTCCACAATAATAAGCACTTCAATATTAGCTAAAATGGTTGCAATAACCGTCATAGCACACAGCCCTATTTTACCAAAAAGTCGGTATGCTACAAGAATAGTGCCATATATTAAAATCACCGAGCCTAAAAGCAAAAGTTCATTCATCATTTTCTACCTCTTTCTATAATAAAAGCTCCTAAAAACAAAAAAGTGCGCCCCTACGGGCGCACTAATAAAAACAAAATATACTTTTGTTACCCCGTAGTTTTGTTTAAAGACAGGATGGTTTCGAACTGTCTGGTTTATTGTTTATTTCATTTTAATATTAAACAATAAATTTGTCAAGAGAATAATGCAAATTCACTTTATAAAGTTTTAAACAAAAAAATAACAAAAAATCAAATTTGCAGTTGACAAACAGCCGCAGTTGTGTTAAAATATTTTAGCACGTTGAAACGGAGAGATGTCCGAGTGGTTTAAGGAGCTGGTCTTGAAAACCAGTGACTCGAAAGAGCCTAGGGTTCGAATCCCTATCTCTCCGCCATTTTTTATAAACTGAATATTTTATATATTAAGTTACCTTTTGGAGTAGTACCGGGGTTGGCGCAGCGGTCAAAATTTTTCGTCGCTCCAAGACGTTAAAAAATTTTGGGCACCGCAAGAGGGCACGCACGCCGAGGAACCTCTGCAAATATTATTTTATAAACTGAATATTTTGTATATTAAGTTACAATTTGGAGTAGTACTCAAGTTGGTGACGAGGCGCCCCTGCTAAGGGCGTAGGTCGGGCAACCGGCGCGAGAGTTCGAGTCTCTCCTACTCCGCCAACAAAAAGACCTCTTTTGTCTACTAGACAAAAGGGGTCTTTTTGAATGATGTTTGCCTTCGGCAAATGATGCAGGGCAACACCCAATGATGACGGCTACGCCTAATGATGTGTGGCTTCGCCACATTTTGGGGCAAATATCACATCATTGCGAAACGAAGTGGAGCAACATCATTTTGAGCGAAGCGAAAAACATCATATCGCCACAGGCGATGCATCATTGAAGACATACAAGGCTTACGCCTTGGTTTATTTACGATAGTGTGATATAATAAACTCACTGATAAATAAGAATTTGACGAGGAGAATATGCAATGAAAGTCTATGATATTTCCCAAGAGGTTTTCGGCTGTAAAGTATATCCCAATGACCCTATGCCAGAGAAAATCGTGTTAAAATCAATGCAAAAAGGCGACGTATATAATTTGACGGCATTTAATATGTGTGCACATAACGGTACGCATATAGATGCTCCATTTCATTTTATTAAAGATGGAAAAACGATTGATGAAATATGCTTAGAGGCCTTTGTGGGAATGACTTATGTGACAGAACATCATGGGCTTGTTACGGGCAACGATGCTACAGAAATAATAGAAAAAGCAAAAAAGCAGAACTTAGAAGCATCAAAGAGAATTCTGATTAAAGGAGAAGTTGAAGTATCATTAGAGGCAGCAAAGGTATTTGCATCTTCAGATATTTTGCTTCTAGGAAACGAACCTCAGACAGTCGGACCACAAAATGCACCAATGGCAGTACATCTTACACTTTTGGGTGCCAATGTCGTCTTGCTTGAAGGTATTCGATTAGGTGATGTTTATGAAGGTGTTTATTTCTTAAATGCAGTACCATTAAATTTATCAGGTGCAGACGGTTC
Organism: Clostridia bacterium; assembly: GCA_017397065.1. Next base: position 88,272 of record JAFQKE010000030.1, on the reverse strand, counting down.
GCCGTGCAGAGCAGTATTGATAACTGATAGATAAATTCCAATTTATCGAATGGAACACTTGGTGTACTTTTAGTCGTTCTTACCTGCATTTACGCACCTTTTGGTCGCTCTTCCGCCAGAATAAAAGCATCCCATTTTTTTGGGGTGCTTTTATTGTTATAATGAAATCCCCCAAGGCTCTAAACGGTAGCCTTGGGGGATTTCCCATTTCAAGTATTATTTAACTGATTTTTTCTTTTTGCCCATAATCGAAGTTATGGTTAAGATTCCACCGCTTATAAATACAAGTGCTAAAAGCATTGTGAAGTTGGTGTAATCACCTGTTTTGGGACTTTCGGGAGTCTCTAAATCGTCATCTTCTTCGGGCTGTTCTTCGGGGCTTTGAGGCTCTACCGGCTCCTCGGTATCTGACGAACCGCCGGGAGTAGGTGGAGGAGTTTCTTCCTCTATAGGATTAACAACCTCATTGGTCGTATAGTTGTTTCTACCCTCTACAACCTGTGCAATGTTAGAAAGCTCTTCGCCATCTGCATCGTCATTAACAACTACCTCAAAGGTTACTTCCACGGTATCGCCTGCAGGAACAGTAAGCTCCCAAGTAATAATACCGTTTGCATAAACACCATTATTATCGGCCGAGCCCTCTACATAGATGGTATGCTCGGGGATAGTATCGGTAATGGTTACAATAGCCTCTTCGGTATAGGTGTTTTTATAGCGTATGCTGTAAGCGAGTGTATCGCCGGCTTTGACCTCTTGACCATCAATATTAACGGTTGGGTTGTCGGCAGAGAATACCTCTTTTTCCACCTCGTCCTCTACGGTGTAATTTATAACTTCGTTGGTGGTGTAGGGCTTATTATCTGCCACTATATTAGCCTGATTCTTTATTGTTTTAGCTCCGATATTCTGATCAACCGTTACCATAAATGCAACCGATACGGTAGACCAAGGTTTTACATCTTGAATTTCCCATGTGATTGTTTTGTTGTTATATACGCCGCCGCTCAGCGCCGAACCATCAACATAGGTGGTATATTCGGGGATTTCATCTGTGATGGTTACATCAACGGTATTGTAGGAAGTATTGGTGTAATCTATGGTGTAAACAAGTGTATCACACTCGTAAACCTTTTTGCCGTCAATGCTTATATTAACATTTTCAGGGTTTACAACATCCTTAGAAACAGGATCTTTATATGTATGATTATTAACAGTGTTTGTGGTGTAGGTGTTTGTACCATCACGAACTATTGCCGTATTAGCCACAATAGCATCGCTTTCGTCAACTCTCACATCAAACTGAACCATAACAGATCTGCCTCTGGGAACGGTTAATATCCAATCAATATTGCCGCCTGAATAAACGCCTCCGTGAGAAGCTGAACCATCTACATAGCTGGTGTGGGCGGGAATAGTGTCACTGATTTCTACAGTTACTTCCTTGCCGGTGTAGTTGTAATAGTAAATATAATAGGTAAGAATTTCTCCGGCCTCAACAAACTCGCCATCAATTTTAGCTACTGCATTTTTCTGTGCTGCAACTTCCTTTTCTGTAGCCTCATCAAATGTGGCGTTCACAAAGGGGGATACAATATTTGAATTATCCGTTTCGGTCGCACCGGTATCCAAATTCAAAACTGTAGCAATAAGTCGACCACGTCCATAGTCACGAACCTGAACTCGATAACCGTGCTTAGTGGTATCGTAAACAACTTCATCAATGGGATTATAATTATCATCCTCATCAACTACATAGAAATATGTGCCCGGCTCGGTGTAGGTGATAGTGCCAAATTCAAAACTGCCATCTGCTGCGTTGGTTTTGGTATCTTTAAGTACCGAATCAGCAGCATCTATATTTAAATTATGATCGGTTTGATAAAGATTAAATGCAAAGTCGCCCGCTTTAAGGGTTGCACCCTTAAACTCCTTGGTTCCCTTAAAGGTAACAGAAGCGGGAGCCGCATTATAAGTATTTGTAAAGATGATATTTACATTGTCTTTATCTGCTTTGGCAGTTAATGTGCCGTCGCCGTTATCTGTAACGGTTACGGTTACGGTGTACTTTGTGGCATCATAGGTTACGCCATTAAGTACATATTTCTGTGAAAGCGGATCAAGTGTTGCACCTGCAGGAATCGCCTCAGAAATAGTATACTTGTAAACGCCTGCGGCGGTGTAGGTGATTTCAGAGAATTCAAACAAACCATTTGCGTGGTTTTTAGCAACCTCTTTTGCGGTAACATCATTGCCCTCAAAAAGATTGAAGCTGAATTCTCCAACCTGCATAAGTCTGCCGTTTAACACCTTATTACCGGCTAATTTGTATGTGGTAGGCTCTACATTATAGTAGTTTTTAAAGGTTACGGTAGCGCCGGTAGAATCCTCAAAGTAGTAAACAGCATTAAGCTTGCCGTTATTATTGGTAACCTCTACAACTAAATCATAAATGGTAGTATCATAGGTTACGCCATCCTTAACTCCGCCTACGGGAGCAACCTCTTTGATATCATACTCATACTTGCCAACTCTGTCAAAGTTAAGGACATTATTTTTTGTAAGAGCATTATTGGCATCTACTGCTTTAAAATCAACATTTCCGTTACTATCATTAGTGCCACGAAGCAGAGCGGTAGTCTTGCCGTTTTCGTAAACCTCAAATGTGAAGTCACCGGCTTTAAGTTCCTTGCCCTCTAATTGTTTTTTAACAAGTGCGTCAACATCTAACGATGCGTCCTCTGGGTCATAGGTGTTTGTAAAGTAAAGCTGACCTTTATTGCCATCAGTAACGGTGGGATTTGTTTCACGTAATGCAGCATCATTATGAGGAGTGATGGTCATATTGGCTACGAGCTTTCCAGAATTATCTTCCGCCACGTCTACCTTCACAAGATATTCAGCATCAGAATAAGTCCAACCTGTCTTTCCTGCTTTTTCCTCATAAACCAAATAGTAATGTGTACCTATTTGAGACTTGGTGTAAACACCGCTTATTCTGGCCTCGCCTGCAGCATCTGAATAGATAGTGTTGGTTGAAGTCTCAGGCTGATTTGCAGGTGTAGGATTGCCGTTTGCATCTGTGCGGACTGACCTGAACTTAAAGCCTGCCGCAGAAACAGTGCCATCGCCCGAAAGGTTATTAACAACCTTTTTGATATCCATGCTGATAGGTGCGGTTTCATAGGTGTTATTGAACTCTACCTCAAAGGTATTGCCAACCATATTTCCACTACTATCAACAACGCTCGCTACAAGCTGACCATCATCATCGGTAACGTTAACATTAAAGGTATAAATAGTGCGGTCGTAAGAAACGTTTACAACATTGCCTTTAAGCTCAAGCACCTGATAAGCATAAGTTCCGGTAGTTTTATAAACTTCATTTTTAAGCACGTTAGATATTGTGATTTCTTTTTTGCCATATTCAGTAGCTAAATATTCAATCTCTTCTTCGGCTATAGTTACCCAATCAGGATTTGCAAGTTCGGTATCATACTTTTGAACATAAAACTTGAAGTTTCCGCCCAAAAGACTATTTTTAACAGATTCATCTGCAAAATTTTTGTTTATGGTAACATCTAAATAGGCTGTAGCTTCTTCGGGGATGTAGTTGTTAATTACAACTACTGTTGCACTACCGGTAGAAGGTATTGTAACGCTTGCTTTATCGGTAGTTTCGGTGGCGTTTTCGCCCGAATGATTGCGGGCACGATATTTAACACCGCTAAAGATTTTCTGCTGATCGGAGGTGAGCTTTTCGGTGATAGTTACCGCAGTGTTTTCCGGAATATTTAAAATTTCAAACCTCTGTCTTGCTGATACGGTAACAGTAGCTTTACCATTAGCATCAAATGTAATGGATTCAACTTGATTTTGGCTATCTGACACGCTAAAGGTTTTATTTGCGAGGGCTGTACCGCCATCAACCTCAAAGGTGAATTTTTGATTTAAAATCGCTGTTGGAATATTATGGTCACTAACCATCTCTTTAGTAATATAAAGATTACCGTATTTTTTAAGAGTGTTGGTTACAGTAACGGCTTCATACTGAGCCTTAGTGCCGTTAAGAACCTCCTCCACCGAGGGAACAATAACGGTAGTAGCCGAGATGCTTTCGATTCTGTAATCTGCATCACTTGGAATTTCCTCTCCAACAGTACACTCGCTACCCTCGGGGATTCCGCTTACATAAACGGTCTCGCCAACCTTAACCTCAACCTTTACGGTGTTATTAATAAAGCTGAATGGAACCTCATTGCCGTTTGCATCGTGAACTATGGGAGCAACAGTTCCGAATGTCGGTACACTGTCTATTTTAAGGGTAAGAGTATAGGTATCATCGACATTTCCTATGGTTTCGGTAGCAGACTTTGTTAAAGCAATACCTGTTGCTAAGGGAAGGGTTAATTTACCATTATTACCAAGCCATACAACAACATCGTTACCGTGATGGTTGCTTGCTGTACCTTCGGTATACTCAGGAGCATAGCGAAGCTCAGCTGTGCCGGTTGCGTTTGTTTCCTTTTTAAAGGTCATATTGTGGAAACGGCTGGTTCGCTTTGAACCCATACCAAGAACTGCATAAATATCTGCACTTGGATTAGAGCTTATATAAGCCGCTATCTGACTTGCGGTCATAACATAACCTATGTCATCAAGAGTGTATGTACCTGTATCCTTATTGTAATTTACATATTTCTCGGTTGTTGCATCATAAAAAGCAACCGAGGGCTTTAAGTATTTCCAATCGGTGTAAACCAAATAGGATACAAACTCTGCGTCATTAGCATTATCGGTGGTGGCAGGAGTTGGACGATAATAGTTAACATAGGTATAAACCTGATCATCATCTTTTGTTGCAAGATACTCATCATAATTCATCCAATTTAGGTCGTAATCTTCATCGTTCCAAGGAATTCCGTACTCATTATCATTCGGGAAAGTTACGGGCTTACCATCTGTTTTATAGGTAACCTCAGTAAAAATACCCTGATTGCTCTGATGATAGTAATAACGATTCTCTGCCGAGGGTTTAAATCCAACGTGAGCATCACGTCTTACGGGATTACCTTCATCGTCGAGCTCGGCGGTAGTAACGCCAAACTGATTGCTGTAAAGAGTGATTTCTCTGTTACTTAAATCAAGTCCCGCATAATTTTTATCAATTTTTGTAATGTCAACCTCGCCGTTTGGAAGAAGTATATCAGATTCTACGCCAACGGTATAGTAAACACGCAATGGTCCATAGGTGAGTTCGTTAATGGTAGCAGTTGTTTCATCGCCAACCGTTTTAGAAGAAACCTGCTCTAATAATATTGGTAAAATTTCCTGATTGACTCTAATCTCTAATTTCTGAGTACCATCAACATTATCCAAAATTTCAATCTTAATATCCTCAGATGTTTCGTATTCCTCGCTGGTGGTGGGGTTGATGCCCTTTGCGTACTGCACGGTATAAACTCCATTTACATTTTCAACCGCATAGTTGCTGCCAAAAAGGGTAACAGCCTGAATGTTTTTTACCTCCATATATTTACCGATGTGATCAACGTAAATAAGAGGGGTGTTGGGAATACCGGTAGCACCATCTACTGTTTCGGTGGAGGTAATGGGGTTAAACGCCTCAGAGAAAAGCTCTTTATAAATTGAAGCAAAGGTATCATCAAGCTGAGCGCTGGAAACATCATAATACTTATCAACATAATTTATGTTGGCTGATACATCTGCATCGGTAATGCCCGAGCCCGCAGGATAATTATGGTCAGCGGTAAAAACGTGATTACCGTTATAGCTTTCGGTTCGACGTATGTTTCTGCCCTTAAGCCAAGTGTTCACAAATAAATCGTATGCTTCTCTGATATAATAATTGCTGTTAGCAGCATTAAAACCATCTTTTGTTGCGCCGGGATTTATTATAGCATTAGCCGCTGCATCGCCATTAAGGTCAACGCCTATTCCATAGATAGTTGGAGCCTTATTATAAATTTTTTCAACCATTGCTTTTTTGTAAGCTGCATTAAGCAAAGTTACAACTGCAACACCGGGGGCAACACTACCGTTGAATATAGAATGGGGAGTTTGACCGGAAATATTATAAAATGTGTTAAGTGCGGCGGTGTTTGCCGAACCATCGGTAAGGAGGATGGCAACAGGTGTGCGACCCTCGGTATTTGATGCCTTTTCAAGCATACTCATACCCATATCAAAACCGGCCTGCACATTGGTACCTCTGGAGTAGCCTTTGGTGTTGTTGTATAAAAGTCTGTTTGAATTATCAAAGGCTCTTATAGTACCACCCTTATCGCCATTATTATTCTCGTCAAAGGTATATTTGTTATTGAGCACGCTGAGTTTGATTCCGTTTTCGTACTTTCCAAAGGGTAATACTTCAATACTGTTTTGATTATAAGCAACAATACCTATTCTTATATCCTGTGCTGTTAATAAATCGGCCAAAAGCTTGTTAGAAGACTCTATAAGCTTCTGTAGTCTGGTTGTTCCGCCTGATATTATATCATCCATAGATGTAGAATCATCTAGTATTATAACAACATCCAAAGGACCCGAAGAGCTAACGGTTGTCTGGGTTGTCATTGAAGAACCGAGAGCCGAGAAAACTGTCTGGAAGTGCTCTCCCTCTTCTAAATTAACCCTAAAGGTGGAGCCCTCATCTCCGCTTGTATTTAAAACGGCGGTCTGACCATCGGTGTAAACCGATTTATCCACCCATACTCTACCTGCATAACGGTTGCCGTCATTTTCGGTACCCATTATACTCTCAAAGGTGTGGGCTGTTCCGGCATCTGCCACGGCGTTGTTCACCTTGGCTGATGCAGCATCTACCGGCGCCGCCATAAACGGTAAACCGCTTAAAACAATTACAGCCGATAAAAATACGCTGAGAGCCTTTTTAAAAAATCTTTTTTTCATTGATATCATCCTTTCGCCTAAAGGTCTATAAACCATACATACTGTTCTACTCTAATTTATTGTTTGTGCATTTACATATACCGATTAAATCATCACCGTGATGATAATGCTTACAACCGAAACAATCTTCACCGGTTTGCTCTCCATCATAGTAAGGGCATATATCCTGCATCTGAGTTACAAACGGATGTCCGTCGCCGGTGTACTCAGGTGAGTTTTTAAAATCGGGATAAATTGGAATGACCTCACTAAACCTACTGGTTCGTTCATTCTCTGAATAATACCCATACTTGATTTCGAAAATCTTTCCGAAAACGGCAATAACTTTATATATATCGCCTTCTTTATATAAGGTGTTCATTATGCATCCCCTTTACTGCTGTGATGGTTACTGCTTTTTTTATAATCCTTTGTTGTAAATCTTTTTGTGCCTCCGGCACTTGCAAAAAAGAAAATCCATCACACTGTTATTTTACAATAACAGTGTAACGGATTTTGAAAATTTTTGCTATCACCCATATTAACTTTTTAAGGATAAAAATTCTTATCCTACTTTTTTAAAAAGTGACTATATAACTATATCCTAATCCCTATAAAATGGTTATAAGCTCATCTCGACTGTTTACACCGCTTTTTTGGAAAACAATTCGTATTGTTTGTTTTACTGCCGCCAATGAAATATGAAGCGACTCAGCTATTTCTGTATTACTCATACCAAATGCGGCAAGCTTTGCAACCTCACGCTCACGGAAGCTGAGATTGGTGGATATTTTTTTGTTGCGTATACTACCGCTCAGATTTGACCAACCCACAGAAAAGCTTTGATAAAGCGATTTAATTGTTTCTAAAACTTCGGGTGCAACAGCCATAATTCTTTCATCCAAAAGCGTATCCAAATACTTCCTGTGCTCTACCAAAATACCAAACAGCCTGTCGGGCAGAGCAAGCTTTATTGATTTATCAATATGATAAGCGGCCCGCTTATTTTCACCGATATTATGATAAACAATAGCACACATCATACGCAGATAGATTTCACAAATAATGGATTTTGTAGCCACGGCCTCTGAAATCATAGGCTCAATTATGTTAGGCAACAATCTTAAAAGGGTCAGCCCCTCAACTCCGTCTAGCTCAAGCTGTTTTGTAGCAACCAAAAGGCCGGCAACATAAAGATACTTTATGTAAAACACTTTGGCAGCCGGAAGTGCATCAGAATGAATGCCCTCAAAAATTCCCGTTTTAAACCATTCCGGAAAGTTTGAAATATCGTATATTGAGCTATCCAATGCCGCTAAGGAGATGCTTATAATATCACGGTTATTTTCATCATCTATAACGACTTCACATATATGGCGTCTGGCCTTTTCCCAAAGGACAATATCGCCACGCCACATAGCACAAAGTCCGAGTAACATACCGCCCGCTTGAACAGCATAAAATCCCGAATGAGTGTTTAAAATTATGTTAGCATTTTTATAAACCTTATCAATTTCGCCACGTGAATAGGCTATTTCTGATTCAAACAAAATTTTTGCCTCAGGATGATATTCAAGTGCCTTTATGCTCTCCTCAGCAGAGCCCGGAACGGTATAAAGATCGGTCATATCCAAAAAAGGAGTTTTTCTTATAAGCGGCTCTGTAATCAATGTTGCTTCAGACCGTTTCTTTCGCATATCAATAGGATGAATTGCGTTATCAGGAATCATCCAGCTTGTGCCAAAACGCTCTGCTCCAACAATTCTTCCGCTTTTGCAGTAGTCCTGAACACGCCTTGCAGTTACGCCCCATTTTTCAGCCGCTTGTTTAACCGTCATCATCACCGAACACCCTCCTTTAAAATGTATATTTCGCAATTGCGAAGTTTATTTTCTTCGCCAAAGCGAACGTTAGGCAAACACAACCTTCGTCTTGACGAAGGTTGTGTTTAATTTTTGAAAATATTATTCCTCTTCTTCAGCGGTTTCAGCTATAGCAATACTTAAATCTGCAAGCTGAACATCATCAACATTACCGGGAGCACCGCTCATAAGCTCACTCGCATTTGCAACCTTGGGGAATGCGATAACATCACGTATGGATTCGCTGCCGCACATAAGCATTACAAGTCGATCAAGACCAATACCAAATCCACCGTGAGGAGGTGCACCGTAACGGTATGCATCTACAAGGAAGCCGAACTTTTCGGCGGCCTCTTCATCCGATAAACCGAGTGCAGCAAACATCTTCTTCTGTAGCTCAGGGTCGTTTATACGAATAGAACCGGAAGAAAGCTCAACACCGTTCAAAACAAGGTCATATGCCTTGGCGAATACCTTGCCGGGGTCGGTATCTAAATACTGCAAACACTCATCCAAGGGAGAAGTGAATGGATGATGCATAGCATCCCAATTACCGGTTTCCTCGTTATACTCAAAGAATGGGAATTCGGTAATCCAAAGGAATTTGTAGCCGTCGGGAATAATATCAAGCTTCTCTGCAACCTGTAAGCGGAGCGCTCCAAGCACGCTTAAGGTAGTTGCCTTTTTGTCAGCAATAAAGAGAGCAACGTCACCCTTTTCAACGCCCATACGATTTATAAGTGCCGAAAATTCATCATCGGTTAAGAACTTTTTAAAGCCGCAGGTGGGCTCTTCGGCATCCTCGGCCCAACGAATAAAAGCAAGACCCTTAGCGCCAATACCCTTTGCCATTTCGGTTAATTTATCAATCTCTTTACGTGTAAGTGTAGCGGCACCGCCCTTTGCGGTAATACCACGCACATAACCGCCGTTTTTAATCGTATCAGCAAACACTGAGAAACCGCAATTTTCTACAATATCGGCAAGGTCGATAAGCTTCATATCAAAACGTACATCGGGCTTATCTGAGCCATAGCTTTCCATCGCCTCGGTATAGGTCATACGCTGAATAGGGGTGGCAATATCCACATTAAGGACATTTTTGAAAAGATAGTTTATATAACGCTCACCAAGAGAAAGAATATCATCCATCTCTACAAAAGACATTTCTAAATCTATCTGAGTGAATTCAGGTTGACGATCAGCACGCAGGTCTTCATCACGATAGCAACGTGCAATCTGCATATAACGGTCATAACCCGAAAGCATAAGCAACTGCTTGTACATCTGAGGTGACTGTGGAAGTGCATAAAAACTGCCCCTATGAATACGTGATGGCACAAGGTAATCTCTTGCGCCCTCGGGAGTGGATTTAATAAGGGTTGGGGTTTCAATCTCTAAAAATCCCTCGTTATCAAAAAAGTCTCTTGTGACCTTAGTGACCTTATGACGCATTAAAAGATTATTCTGTAGGGTAGGACGGCGAAGATCTAAATAGCGATACTTAAGGCGCAACTCCTCTTTAACCTGAGTATCATCTAAAATCTCGAATGGAGTAGTTTCGGCAGAGCCCAAAACCTTAAGCTCGTTTACCTCTATTTCAATTTCGCCTGTAGGAATATCGGGGTTAATTGAAGAACGCTTGCGAACAGTACCCCTTGCCATTAAAACATACTCGCTTCTGACAGCAAAGGCTTTTGAAAAAATATCACGATCGGTAGTATCGTCAAAGGCAAGCTGAACAATACCGGTTCTGTCTCTCAAATCTATAAAAATAAGCTGACCTAAATCACGCTGACGGGCTGTCCAACCGCAAACAACAACCTCATCACCTATTCTATCTGCAGTAAGAGTACCACAATAATCGGTGCGTTTTAAACCTTGCATAGTATCTAATTGCATATAAAAATACCTCTTTCAACGGTCTAATTGGGCGGAGCCGAACGGCGCCCGCCCAATTGAAATTTCTTAATTTAGTTAGGGCGAACGATCTCTCGCCAATCCAAATCTCCGCGCTCCAAGCCGTGAATAAGCACTTCGGCAGTAGCTATATTCGTTGCTACGGGGATGTTGTGGACATCGCAAAGATTAAGCAAAACCTGCTCGTCTGGCTCACTGGTTTTTGTGGTCATAGGATCACGGAAAAGAAGAACTAAATCGATTTCATCGCAACTAATACGAGAAGCGATCTGCTGAAAACCGCCCTGTCTACCGCTTAAAAATTTAACAATCTCAAGTCCGGTAGCTTCGGAAACCAATTTACCGGTTGTGCCGGTTGAATACAGATTATGCCTGCTTAGTATACCACAATAAGCTATACAAAACTGCACCATAAGTTCCTTTTTTGCGTCATGTGCGATTATCGCAATGTTCATTATAACAACTCCTTTTCCTCGCAAGAGTAATAAATACCCCGCAAATATTATATTTTCTTGTAAGGCACAAGGGGAACATCATACCCCATTATGCGTTTAGCAATTCTATTAAATGCCTTTGCGGCGCGACTTTTTTTAGGTAATGCCTGACCTGAACAGCAGGACATATAAACATCCATACTTTGTGGCACAACACCCATAAGCCTAATTCCACTTTCATCAATAACCTCATCAATATTAGCAGTTATTCCTCGGCGCATAGTTTCAAATGATACTCGATTTAAAATCAGCCTTACCGACATTAAATTAAGCTCTGAAAGATCCGTTCCCATTATTGCGGCATCTCTGAGTGATACGGCATCAGCATTGCAAACAACCAAAACCTCTGTATATCTTGGCAAAGCCGAATAAAGCTCGTCCACTGTTCCTGCAGGAAAATCTAATATAACAAAGTCATAAAAATTCGCTGCGTTTTTTACAAATTCAGAAAGTTTGGCAGGATTGATTTTCTCCTTTAAAGGGGCGGCTAAAAAATGCAAATTCTCATTTGAAGAAGGAACAATCAAAGAGGCTTCCTCAATGGACTTGTTATCATTTAAAACATCGCCCAAATCAAAAATCAGATTATTTGAAACGCCAAGCATTATGTCAAGACAACGCATACCTGCATCTAAATCAACAATTAAAACCTTGTTTGACATCTGGCTAAGTGCTGCGGCAAGATGCACCGAAACGCTGGATTTACCCGCACCGCCCTTTCCGGAGGTGACGGCTATAAGTCTACCCATAAGTCACGTCCTTAAAAACACTAATTTCTACTATTTTATCACATTTTTGTAATTTTGTAAACACTAATCAGTACATATTTTTTAATTTTTTTATACTGCAAATTTGCACACATCTACCCACTTTTGAGAAGCAGAATACTCTTCAAGCTCATCAAGACTAAGCGGTATGGCACTATTACTGCTTCCTGCGGCGGGATAAACCGTTTCAAAACGTTTTAGGGATTCGTCTAAATAAACCTTTACTCCATCATTAACAGCAAAGGGACAAACACCGCCTGCTGCATGGCCTATAACTGCCTCAACATCAGCAAATTGCACCATTTTAGCTTTGGTTTTAAACTCAGCCTTAAACTTAGCGTTATCTATTTTAACATCGCCTGCGGCAACAACAAGTATCGCTCCGTCATCGACCTGAAACGCCATACTTTTTGCAATATGACAGGGCTCGCAACCAAGTGCCTTTGCGGCTAGCTCCACCGTTGCACTGGATACCTCAAATTCAAGGATTTTATCCTCGGCAGAAAACTGTGATAAATATTCTCTTACCTTTTCAATTGCCATTGTTTCTCACCTTTATTTTTTAAGTATATCGCTAATAGCCGCAAACTGCTCAAGGCTAAGCTGCTCTGCTCTGACGGTCAAAGGAACGCCTAACTCCTCAAGTGCTTTTTGAAGCAAGTCCTTAGAAACAACACCTGCCGCAGATACCGAATTCACAAGTGTTTTTCTGCGATGCTCGAAAGCGCCTCTTATAAGGCGGAAAAGCATTTTTTCATCCGATACGTTTATAGCGGCGGATTTTCTGACCGTAAACTGAATAACGGCACTATCAACATTTGGTGATGGGGTAAAGCAATCCCTTGCAACATCAAACAAAAACTCACTTTCGGCATAAAATGCAGCCGCTAAAGTAACCGCTCCTGCCGCTCTGCTTGGAATATCTGCCACTAATCTTTCGGCGGCCTCCTTTTGAACCATAACTGTTATGGTATCAACAGGGAGCTTGCTTTCAAGCAGGGACATTATTATAGGAGAGGTTATATAGTAAGGAAGATTAGCGCAAATTGCTACTCGTTTACAATCTGAAAACTCTTCCTCGATAAGTTTTTTTAAATCTAATTTTAAAACATCCGAAAAAATCACCGATGCATTTTCATAATCCTCTAAGGTTTTTGCAAGTATGGGTCGGAGTCTTTCATCCAGCTCAATTGCAATAACCTTTTTGGATATTTCGGCAAGCTCTACCGTTAAAACACCTATACCCGGGCCGATTTCTATAACACCGGTTTGGTCATCAGCGGCCGCCTTAGCCATTGCAGGACAAACCGAAGGGTCGGTTAAAAAATTTTGTCCCAAGGATTTTTTAAAGGTAAAACCTTCTTCCGAAAGTAATTTTTCTATGGTGCGCCTATTTGAAAGATCGTACTTCATTTAATTAACCTCTTTTTGCCGAAAAAAACCTTACAGCTTTTATAACCTCGGTAACAGCAAAAGGAACTATGGAAAGTAAGATTATCTCAAGCACATTTGTTCCGGTAAGCATACCGAGTTCAAATATGGTATGTAAAGGTCCTGAAATAAGCAAAAGTGTAAAGATAGCCACGCCTAAAGCCGCAAGCATAACCTTATTTGTATGGAAGCCAACCTTAAACAGCGACCTTTCGCTTCTAAGACCAAATGCCAAAGAAACCTCAGAAAGCACCAAAACTGCAAACAACATTGCTGAATCTCCTATGGCATAAGCAATTATACCAAGCAGGCCAATAAGAAGTCCCTGCCAAATAATTGAAATTCCATATTCACCTGCAAAAAAGTGTTCTTTTTTTGCTCTTGGAGGTTTTGCCATTAAATCGTCGCCCGGTTTTTCATAAGAAAGACCAAGGATAACTGCAAAGCCAACAACCAAATTGAGCCATAAAATAGGCAAGGATGTGAGGGCAGGTTTACCGAATATTATAATCTCTAAAAGCATTAGGAAAATTTCACCCAAGGCACAGCTAAGCACATGAGATGCAACACGCTTAACATTTGAATAAATACCACGCGACTCTTTTACTGCACCTATAACCGATATATAACTATCCTCAGTTAAAACAACATCTGCAGCACCTTTTGCGATATCTGTACCCGTAACACCCATAGCACAGCCAACATCTGCCTCCTTTAAAATAGAAGCATCGTCTACGCTATCACCCGTTACGGCAACCGTTTCGCCCAACTGCTTATACATATCAATAATGCGGAGCTTATCTTCCGAGGTTATTCTGGAATATACCGAAATGTTTTTGATTTCAGCTCTTAAGGTTTCGTCATCCATTGCGGCAAGTTCTTCGCCTGTAATGGCTTTTTCGCCCTCTTTGAGTATTCCAAGGCCTCTGGCAATTACCTCTGCCGCAGTTATATGGTCGCCCGTTATCATTACAGTGCGGATTCCGGCGGCTTCACTTTCACGCAAAGCGGCGGTGGTTTCCCTGCTTATAGTGTCGGTCATACCAAACACGCCCATAAGGGTAAGCTCGCACTCCATATTCTCAGGATTGGGATTTGACGGCACTTCATCCAGCGGCTTCATAGCAAGCGCTATAGCTCTAAGGCCACGTTTAGCCATCTCCTCGGCCGCCTCAAGAGTGCCCTTTATATTACCGGCGGTGCAATATTCTGTTAAAATATCGGGTGAACCCTTTACAATGGCAAAGGGACGATTATTTATCATATTGATTGTGGTCATAATCTTTCTGGTAGAATCAAAAGGAACCTCCGCCATACGAGGATAAATATTTTCAAGCTCCTCTTTTGTAAGGCCACAATAATCTATAGAAGCCATAACTATACTCACTTCGGTAGGATCGCCAACCGGTCGCAGCTTTCCGCCGACACCCACTTCAACGGTAGAATTTCCACAAAGAGCAGCGGTGCGTATGAGCGTTAACGCATTTTCGGACGGAGAATCAACATTTAAGTCCAAAAGGCTTATACCATCATAAAGCATAGTCATTTTCATACGATTTTTGGTAAGGGTGCCTGTTTTATCGGATATAACAAGCGAAACCTTGCCAAGCTCCTCCACCGAAGCGGGGTTTTGAATTATAGCCTTGCGTTTTAACATTCGATGTGCACCAAAGCCAAGTATTATGTTAACTGCTTGTGCCGCTTCTTCAGGAATAGCCGCAACTGCCAAAGATGTAGCAGTAAGGAAAAGTTCAAGCACCATTACAGCAAAGTTATCGCTTGAAAGGCCACGGAAAACACCGATTAAAAATATTATAAAGCATACAATAAGTATAGCGATTCTTGCAGTATTTCCAACCTGCACCAAACGACGTTTTATGGGAAGCTCAGTACCCTCAACGATTTCTACGATTTTTTCCTGTCTTGCGAGCTCGGTATTCATACCCGTATCGGTAACAATTATTTTAGCGCTACCAAACAGCACCGAGCATCCGGCATATACCATATTTTTGCGCTCGGTTATTTCGGCAATATCCTCAGGTATAAAATCCGCATCCTTCTCATTAGGGGCTGAATCGCCACAAATTGCAGATTCGTCACAGGTAAGAGAGTAGCTCTCTAAAATGCGTCCGTCAGCAGGAATATAATCGCCCTGCTCTAACAAAACTATATCTCCGGGCACCAAAACAGAAGCAGATACTTCTAAAACCTTGCCGTCACGCAATACTTTGGCGGTGGCGGCTATATCGCCCTTTAGTTTTCTAAGCTCATCATCCGCCTTGATTCCAATCAAAACATCGGCAATGGCGTTAAGGGTAAGCAAAGCAAAAACAATAAGCGGAACATACCAACCCTTTTCGTTAGCAACAATATCAGTAACCAACACTACTGCCGAAACTATCATCAGCAAAACATCAAGTGCAGGAGTCAGGTGCTTAAAAACCTTTTTAACTATGTTTCTGTCTTTATTTTCGGTGCGGGTGTTTTCTCCAAAAGTGGCTATTCTGTCTACTATTTCTGCAGCAGCAAGCCCCTTTTCGGTATTAACACCCAGTTCGTTTTTTACATCCTCAATATTAGAACTATGCCAGATCATTGGTGAATCCTCCGTAGTTATTTATCTTCATACAATATACATTATACTACAAAACTTTTCATTTTGCAATTATAAGAAGTTGAAATTTCAAAAAATATTCATTCAAAAAATATTGACTATTATATAAAAAGCGGTTAAAATAGTTGTAGCAGGAAAAACTGTAATTTTTTTAAAAAGAGGTGTACCCGATGGAAGATAAAAATTTCGGGAACGATATAATTACCCTTACCGATGATGAGGGCAAAAATTATGAATTTGAAATAATTGATGCTATTGAAACCGATGACGGAAGATACCTTGCAATGATACCCTACTATTCCGACCCAAAAGCAAAGCTTGATGATAGCGGAGAGTTGGTTATCGTTAAGGTGTTTGAAGACGAAAACGGTGAGGAATACTTTGAGGATATTCCCGATGACGACGAATATGAAACCGTTGCCGATTTATTTATAAATCGACTTCAGGATGCTTTCGAAATCGACGAACAGTGAAACGTGTGACGTTTCATCCAAATACGAATAAGTTTGTGAATTTTGCTTAGATTATACCCCGCGTCCGGAAAGCTTGTAATCATAAGGCGGATTTTAACGTGTGACGTTTCATCCAAATTACGAATAAGTTTAGCATAAACTAAAAACCGCCTTATACCTGCGGTCTATCCGGCTGCGGAACGATGCTTGTTCGTTAATAAAAACCTGTCCGGAACCAAAAATCCTTCCCTGTTCGCGGACCGTGGTAAATTATAACCCTACAACCTTTTAATAGGGGACCTTTCTCCTGCGGCAGGCTTGCAGACCTCCCGGCACTGTCTTTGAGCAGTGTTGGACGAAGGGAGCGCGAAACCGTGGGGCGGCCACCCACCTGCTTATTTTTGCAGGTTATCAATTGCCATTTACGGCAGGGCAGGATATAGAAGATAAATAGGGGCTGTAAAAAAACAGCCGTGCGATAAATTGTTGTTTATATGCCTTCCCCTTGATGGGGAAGGGGGACCGCATTAGCGGTGGATGAGGTGAAAAAACCGCTAAATTATTCAATTTTTTTACGGGCAGTCGAGGGCGCCTGCCCCTACGGTATCGCCCGAAAATCTCTACGATAAACTACAATTTATATGCCTAATATATTTATAAAAATAAAATCTGTAATAAAAGTGCTTTTTTACACTTTTATTACAGATTTTTCATTTCATTTTATTCTTAATTTAAAGGAATTTAATAAACTTTGTTTTTTTACAGCCTGCGTTTTTTTGATTATTTAATATCAAGCTGGAATTCGTACTGGAATTTATCCATATAATACATCTCATTTACAGTGGAAAAGTATTCAAGCTGAACATTTTTACCATCCTCAGAGAAATAGAGCATTGCAAGCATACCGTATGAACGACCGCCATAATACTCTAAATGCTGATGGTTAACCATCATCTGAACTACCTTTGAGCCGTCTTCACGGGTTGTAATTTCATAGCTCGGGCCGTGGTCAACAGGTATTTCGTGACCACAAAGCAAGAGCACAATATTGCTGTGCTTATTAACCAGCTTATCAAATAAATC
Organism: Clostridia bacterium; assembly: GCA_017397065.1. The sequence goes on along the minus strand of JAFQKE010000030.1, from coordinate 70,737 downwards.
CTGACCACTATTAGCCGTTTCGGGATTATCTACCCACTGAATATCCTCGTCCTGCAAGAGATTGCCGTCACCAATTTCCATACCGCCATCGAAATAGCCATGAGTGGTAACAATTACGTTATAATCGGGATGTGCGGCTATAACCTCATCTGCCCAGTTAATAATATCATCATCGGGGAAAAGGTCAAGAGTGAGCATCATATATTTTACTCCGCCGATGGTGGTGAGTCTGTAATAGCTTCGCATTGTGCCATCAAATGATACAAGTCCATCGCCAAAATCACTATAGGTGATGTAATTATCATAACTCCAGTCGTGATTGCCTCGAGTAATAGATTGGTCAATACCCGCATTTTTTATTCTGAGCAGTTGTTCTTTAGCGGCTGTAAATTCAGCATCGGTGCTCATATCGGTGATGTCACCAAGACCGAAAACATACTGAATGTTTTTATCCTCTGCATTGTCAATTATCCAGTCAAACGGGAAGTGAAGCTTATCTCTGTAATAATAGTTTGTGGTTTGAATATCACCAAGAACCGCCATAGAATATGCATAATCGGTAGCATTTGATTTATCAATATAGAAAGTGTTTTTATCCTGATAATTCTGATAAATATCATAAAGCTCTTCATTATCCAACATTGCATCTACTATTTCCATATCTGTTTTGCTGGTGGCGCTCCATTTTATGGTGTACATTACATCAAAAATATTTGCTGTTTTGGCATCGCCATAAAGCACAAATTCTGTGCCATCTTCCCTCTCATACACGATATATGGACGAACGGTGTAGTCCTTTGCATAGCGATTATAATCCATTCTGCCGTCAATTCTACCTATATTATAAAGAGCGGCAGTTAAATATGTGGACCTAGTATCACCCTCTACATACTGATAATTGTTTTCTGTAACGTCCTTGAAGATATAATCGCCATCTACGGTAACAGAGCCGTTAATCAAATCGGTAGGTGTTGCAATAAAACCAATTTTGTTCATAGACGAACCCTCATAATAATCGGTCAATAATTCATTTTTAACCGAATATTTAAAACGAAGGGCCGAGTCATCTGCACGTATTGCATTGCCAACAGTTTCGAAAAGATTTTCATAACAAATAAGGTTATCAATATAAACAAATCCTGAATTGCTTGCTACATCCTTTCGGATAAGTCCTAAATGCAAATAGAGGTATTCATCATCCTCGTCGGTTGTAAAATTAAAGGTAATCTTCTGCCACTCCCTGACCGGATATTCCGCATTAAGTCCACTATCGTTTAAGAATTTAGCAGGAGTCATACCGTTAAAGGAATCGTAAACCTTGCATGTATCTGTGCTTTTTACAATATAGGTTTCAAGCTCGGTAGAATCTGCAACCACTGCGGTACGCAGGCAGTTCCATCTGTCGGGATTCCATACATAAAAACTGAGTGTGTAATTAGTGTTAGGCTTTAAATTATCTATTTTGCGTATTGCCGAGCGGAAGGGAGCTGAAATTCTGAGCATTTTATTACCATCTAAAGGATCAAGTGTTGTGGTGGCTGTTTCGCTTATGTACTGTTCGGTTTCGTCTACCCAATCTAAATTTGAGAGATATTTAATGCCGATTTGTGTACCTGAGGTAACAACCATTGAGCCGTTTGTGGATTCACACTCATAGCCACCTGTAACCTCATCATTGGTGGGCCATTTGCTCCACATACCCCATTTTTCGTCCTCGGGTAAAACGCCTGCACCCGCAGGAGAAACCCTAAGGCTCTTTTCTGCGCCGTGATTTTCAAAGCCGCCGGCACCCGTTAAAAGATTTCGGCTTATGAACTTTGCAACAAGGTTATCGGCATTGATTGCAGTAGGGTCAAAGGTGTAAGCTTCACTGCCTGAGCGGAACTCATCGCCCTCATACCAGCCCTTAAATATAACCATATTTGCCTCATCCACAGCGTATAAAACCCTGGCAGTAATGGTTCCGTCTTCGTTTTCGGTTTTAATGGTTTCTGCGGTGGAAAATTCGCTAGAGGCAGAGAGTGTATTACCCTCTACATCCTCACCGATAATTTCAAAATCAACCGTTTGATTATAGGATTTTTTAACACTTACATTTTTAAAATATGCGGCATTGGGGGTTTGATTTTCTGTGTTAGAATCCACCCAACCGTTCATTTTAAAGAATACTCTGTAGGCTGAATCGGTATCATTTGTGGTAAAAGCAATTCTGTTGCCCTCATACCAGGTATTATATGAAGTGTGCCCTACCATTGAGCTAAGATTGGTGTTCCCGTCATAACCGCCCTTGAATAAAATTTTATCGGCATCGGTATAATTTTCGGTGTCATAGGTAACTGTGCCGTTATCGGCGGCGTGCGGATTACATTTCAATGGCCATATCTGCACATTTTCAAATTTTAAGGCAGATTTGAAATCAAATTCAAAGGTATATTCGGTATTAGGGTCAAGAAGTACATCAAAATAATAAAGATTATAATAAATACTTGAAGCGGAAATTACATCTACACCATTTTCATTTGCTTTTCCAATTTTCATATCACTTCTCTTGGGATTTGCGTGCCAAGAGGTGATATTCATATTATCGTTTGTGGTAAAATATGCAGTTAAATCATTTTTGCCCGACAGAAGTGTTGCAGAATACTCTGCAGAGTCTGATACGAGCTCATAACTACCATTAAACCAACCAACAAAGTTTTCGCCTTCGGCAGGAGTAGCTGTGTATGTAACAGTTTCGCCTACCTCACCCTCTGCAGGAGAAACGGTAGCGGTACCATTACCAAACGAATCGGCTAAGGCGGTAACAGGCTCGCCTACTTTAAAGTTTTTAAAGTATACCGATTTTGTTGTTTTGGCTTCTTCGTTTACAAATCCGCCAAATTTCATAAAGAATTGATAGGACGAATCGGTTGCGTTGGTTGTAAACTCTACCACATTGTTTTCATACCAGATTTTATTATCCAAATCTGTACTGCTAAGATATTTTCTTAAAATTCTGTCTTCAGCAGAGTGGCCTTCACCTGCAATAACATTGCCATCGGAATGGGCAGTGGCATATTCAGCAGGCCATACATCAATATATTCGGGCTTATAATCGGTTTTAAAATCATAGCTTAATCTATAAGTGGTGTTGGGTTTCAGCTCCATATTAACATAGAAATATGCATACTGAATATCATAAACCTTAACGGCATTGTAGCCATCTTCAATAGCCTCGGTTATCTGGATTGATGCCCTTTTGGGACTTTCACCCCAACAAGCGATATTCATAAGATTATTGGTTGTGAATTTTGCGGTAAGTGTGTTCTCGCCCGAGCCTAGAGTTGTATTATAAACGGCGTCGTTTGATACTAATACATCACCCTTATACCAGCCCAAAAATACCTCATCAGCGTAGGCTGAAGCGGTATATGTTACAGCATCGCCATAAAAGCCCTCGGTTTTAGAAACGGTAGCAGCACCATTGCCTCTTGCAACTGCTGCAGCTGTTACCTTTTCCAAAACCTTAATGTTTTTAACAAATACCGATTTTGTTGCATTTGTAGCGGCATCTGTTACCCCGCCAAATTTAAAGAATAACTGATAAGAAGCATCCGTTTCATTTGTGGTAAAAGAAATAGTGTTGTCTTCATACCAATTAGTGTTATCAGTTTTATTTGAGAATAAATTAAAATTCTGAACAATTCTGTCTTCGGTGGTGTAGCCTTCGCCGGGGCCTACATTTCCGTCCGATTTGGGCAGGCAATTACATTTTGTCGGCCAAATCTCATAACACTCTATTTTATAGGCAGATTTAAAATCAAAGCTTATCTGATATTCGGTGCAGGGTTTCAGCTCCATATCAACCAAAACATAGGCATATTGAAGGTCGTAAAGCTTTATAGTATTAAAATCATCTTCAATAGCCTCAGTTATTTGAATTGAAGATCTGCTTGGACTTTCGCCCCAAAGTGCAATATTCATAAGATTATTTGTTGTAAATCGTGCGGTAAGAACATTGTCACCCGAAACAAGCGTTGTTTCATAACTAGGTTCAGCAGAAACAAGGGTATCACCCTTATACCAGCCGAAAAACTCCTCACCCTCATTAGAGGTGGAGGTATATGTTACGGTGTCACCAACATAGCCTGCCTCTGCAGAAACGGCAGCAGAGCCATTGCCCCTTACCTCTGATGATGCAGAAGCCTTTTCTTTAATAGCTACATTTTTAAAGAATGCAACCTTTGCGGTGCTGACTTCAGAATTAACAAGTCCGTTCATTTTAAAGAAAATTCTGTAGGATGTATCGGTAGAGTTGGTTACAAAGTCCACCGAGTTGCCATTATACCAAGCTATAGGATCGGTATGCCCTATATTTTTACTGTAATTGTCGGTGCCATCCCAACCGCCTGTAAACAGAATGCGGTCGGCGGTGGTGTAATTCTCCTTATCATAAGTCACACTTCCGTCAGATGAAGAAACAGGCTCACATTTGGTAGGCCAGATTTGTAAATGCTCTATTTTAAGGGAAGATTTAAAATCAAAAAGCAAAGAATAAGCGGTAGAGGGTTTAAGCTCGACCTCAACGTACATTGATTGATAATCGGCAGATTCTGCTTTTAGTGCCGAAAAATCATCCTCAGTCACGTTAGTGACCGCCATAGATGCTTTGTTTGGATTTGGTACCCATTTTGAAGCATCGTTTAAATCTACGACCGAAGTGTTTTCCTCGGCAAATGCTGTGATTCCCGTAAAACCAACTACAATAGTTGAAACAAGAATTAACAACGAAAGAGTAAGTGCTAAAAACTTTTTCATAAATATACCTCCACTTTAAATTTTTATTTTAAGTAGTGCCATACTGTGCTTTGGCATTACTATTTTCAAACTATCTTCGCTGTTTTTTATATTCAAGTCGCCTTTTTCAAAACGGCTGTATGGTATAACGTCCTCGGAACTATAAAGTTCTGCTGTAATAATTTCTCCCTTAATTGGAAGGTTAAAGGTTTTGTTTTTATCAAAAGAACGATTTATAAATGTACAGGTTAAAACTCCACCCTTTTCGGTTGCAACAAAATCCTCATAAAGGGCTCTTATAAGTCCGTTAGCATGGTGCTTCATTACCCTAAAAACCTGACCCGTTGGGGTGAGTTCTACACTATCCTTATAAACGTTTATTGCACCCTCGTTTACCGATTCAAAATGGCAAGCGAGAAAAATGCCGTATTTATCTGCCTGATTAAAAAGCATATGCATAAAGGAAGCAGCGAAAATACCCTCGGTAACACTACCGGGACGGTACCAAGCATACCAGGCATTCCACTCATCAAGAGAGATTTTAATATCATCTGTAAGTTGATTTCTAAGCTCAAAAATCTGTGGAAAATATTCGGTGTATACTTTATTTATAAACTCATAATATTCGCTTTTTCGCTTTGTTTCATCTATAAATTTTGGGTAATGGGCATAATGGTGCAACGAAACCAAGGGGGAGATTTTGCAAAGTGCCTTTGCTGAATGTTCTGCCCACTCCTCGTTGGGATAGGGACCAGAGGAACACAAAATAAGATTACTTGAAACCTTTAGCATTTCTTTAGCGTGTGCAGATACCGCCTTGCTATACTCGTAAGGAGTGTTGGCGCCTTCCATATGACCGTATCCAAACTCGTTTCCAAGGGACCAGAACTGAACGTTATATGGCTTTTCATACCCACGCTCTATTCTGAGTTTTCCATAAGTTGTGTTTTCATCGCCGTTACAATACTCAACCCACTCAGCACTCTCTTTTGGGGTGTTCCACGTAGGATTTATTGTGACATATGGTTCGGCACCAATTTCATTGCAAAGTGCAATAAAATCATCAATATTTATTTCGTGAAAATCATATCCGAAAGTGTGGGGTTGGGTTTCAAGCCAAAGATATGACTGAAACGGAGCACGTTCATTTCGGGGAAGAAGTCCGTCCTTCCAATTATATTCCCCTGCAAAATTTCCACCCGGCCACCTGAGGAGCCTTACTCCTATTTCCTTTAGATGGTCGACCACATCCCTACGCATTGAATGAAAATTATCTGCCGGCATTAAAGATACAGCACCGATTGTAAGGGTGGATTTTTCGCTAAAGGTGATTTCCAGTTTTGCGTCGTCGCATCTTTCACAGAGGTTAAAATCAAACTCAACTGTTTTAAAATCCGAAAAATCCACCTCTTTTGTATCTTGGTAAAAAACGGTGTTATTTATGTTTTTTATTTCAATCAATAAGTTTATTTTTGAAAAAGTTTTGCAAACAAGTTCTATTTTATATTTAGTGTTGGCAATTAAACAAAGTCCTGACTGCCCTATTCCGCTTTTTTCGCCGTTATAATTGGTTATAACCTGAGAATTACACTCGTGGGAACGTATCATACGGTAGCCATCTGCGTGTTTTGTATATGAATCACCAAAACTAAGATATGCCTTTTCACCTATTTGATACCATTCGTTTGCACAACCAAATCTACCGGGTTTGCCTGCAAATTTACGATTTTTAAGCATTTCGGCAGAAATTCCGCCGTTAACCGAATCGCGGGTATGTTCTAAATTATCACCAAAAAGATAAGAGGAAATGCAGCTTGAAGAATTCCCGTTAAAATTGAACTCCACCTCTAAATCACAGTCGTAGTTATCTCCATTTTCCTTTCTTTCGGTTGGCTTAGCAGGCAGATTGCTGGTTTTTGATATATCTCGCCTTTCGCCGTTTAATATTTCGGAAATGCTGCAGTTAAAAAGGAGAGCAATGCTTTTTAAATTTTCAGTATCGGGACAGGAAAGTCCTCTTTCCCATTTTGAAATAGCTTTATCTGTAACGTAAAGATACTCACCGAGTGCCCGTTGTGAAATATTAAGCTTTTTTCTTTCTTGACCTATAAAATTTCCAATTTTTAACATATCCATATCCAAGTACCGCCATTCGATTTTTGTAATTTTACTATAAAAATTATAGCATGATTACTAAAAAAAAGATATCGACTGTGGGTTTACATATTCAATATAACACAAAAAGTTAACATTATGTTGCAGTTTTTTTGGAGAAAAACTCAATATTTTTAGTTTTCACGCTTTAATCTAAAATTTTTCGCTTTTTTTGAAGTATTTTATTAGCAAAAGACAAAAAACAAAACATAAAAAAAGGAGCGATAATCTTTTGATTATCACTCCTTTAAAAAAGTTAAATTTTAATTATTCATCATCTAACATAAGATCCGGATCGGGTTCACACTCGCACTCGATATAATCCATATCTCTCTTAGTGTTAAGATAACGATTAACAAAAACTGCAACGCCTGCTGCCATAGCAACAATAGCTACAGCTGCTGCTACAATCCACATAATAGTTCTGAATTTCATTTTAAAATCCTCCTTATGAAAATGGGTTTATTATATTATAACCTATTTTTTAAATATTGTCAATTGTTTTTATTATCATTGAAACTAGCGCTGCATAAAATCAGGTCGCATTTTATCTCCCTTTGGTCCACGGCCGCCGCCCGGATGCCAACTGTTTAATGAACCGTTGGAGCTTACGATGTTTTCGGCCTTAATATCCGCAATTTTTGTACCGAGAGAATATTTACCACCCGAATACACTCCATCGCTACTTTTGCCCGAATGACTACCGCCGACATACGCCGTATAGCTCTCGCCTGTTTTTAATTTGGGCGATGAATAGCAAAACCAATTAAAGCTTTTAGGAGAAGTATATGTTATAAGCTCGGAGCCGTCCGCCGATAAAATACCGACCAAGTCTTTTGCATTGCCCGAAAAATCGGTGTATACCAAGCAGTTTTGCGTAGAGCTTTCGGAGGGTGCCTGTGCCATATCTGACGAACCGACCGCAATAAACTCTCCGCCCGAAATTTTAAACTCTCCGTCATAATCCAAAACGCCGTTACCGCCTCTGGTGGGGCCATTCACGATAACAGTACCGCCTGAAATCTCAATACTTCCGTTGGCGTCAAGACCATCTCCCTCGGAATTAACAATAAGCCTACCGGACGAAACCAAAAGCTTACCATCCGTTGAGCTGAAAAAGTCCATTCCGGGACGGTTAAACTCGCCCGAGCCATCGCCGCCGCGTATATTTATTCCATCATCAATTGCACTTAGTTTAATCACACCGCCCGAAACAGTTATATTTGTTGCCTCTAAGCCTTCGTAGCAGTTATTTGCCAAAATAGTTCCACCCGAAATATTTATATCATTGTCGGCGTGAATTGCATCATCTCCCGAATTTAAAGTCAAAGCTCCGCCAACAACATTAACGCTTCCGTTTGAGTGTACAGAGTCATCAAAAGAATCGGCCTTAATAGTGCCACCGTTTATTTGCACAGCACTACCGCCCTTAACGGCTTTTGTGCTTAACGTTTCATCTGCTTTAGCCGTGCTTCCGCCACCGCTTATTATGGAGTAGTCGCCCGATTCTATGGTAAGGGTGGTTTCGGCTTGAATGCCATCCTCACCCGAAGATATGCTACCCTTAGAATTAACTAGCATAACGGTTCCCACAGAGAAATTTGCAGTAGAATTAGCACGAATACCATCCTGGCCGGAGGACACATTAAAGGTGGCATTTGTAAAGATAAGCTCCTCCTTGCCGGTTACGCCATGCGACTTAGCCGACACCGAAAGATTTGTTTTTTCTACCCTTAAAACCGTTTTGCTCGTTATACCATTTTTGCAGTTTCCCTGCACCAAAAGGCGACCCTCGCCATTCAAAGTCAGGTTTTCTTCGCTGTAAACGCAGGCATCGGGCTCTGCTTCTATACTATCGGAATAATCGTCATAATAATTATATTCAGCAGCGTCCCTTAAAATATTCACGCTACCCTCATAGGCTGTAAGGGTTACCTCACTTGCTTTTTTTACTAAAAAAGCGCTACTGTAATCAGATGTTATATCAACTCCGTTTAAAATAACATTGACGGCACCGCTACCTGCCTTTATAACAATTCTGCCGTTTTTCAAAGTTCCGCTTACCGCATAGCTTCCACCTTTATTTATTAAAATATCGGTGTTATCAAGATACGCCCCGTCACCTTTAATTTCGGCAGTAGAATCTTTAAGAGTAATAAAGGTATCTGCCTTGCTTACGCTTTTTTTAGATGATGCTTTAACATCAAAATCCACACTGGGAACAGAAACTGCCGTATCGGCACCCGATGTGCTTTCGGTTTCGTTGGTGTTTTCGGCTGAACAACCCGAAAGGCACAGCAAAAACACTAAAGCAATACCCAAAATTTTTAATGCTGATTTTTTCATTATAACTCTTCCTTACCATAAGCGGGCAAACTGCAAACAATATCCAGATTGCCGTTGCGACAACGAATCGCATCTATAAACTCCTTAGTTTTGCTTACATCACGAAGTCTTACACGATATATAACCTGAAAAAGACTACCCATATTGGTGGTGCGAACACGCACAAGCTCGTTATAAGAAGTATACTCATCAAAAAGGTCATCAAAAAGGCCGGAATAATCTATATTTTCAGGAATGGTTATTTTAAGTTCACGTTCTACAGACTTTACCGCACCAAAGCCAACAAGGGTGTAAAGCATTGTAAATAAAACCATTGTTACAGTAAAAGCGGCTGCTACCCAAACATAGCCCATACCGGTAGAAAGTCCAACAGCCATACTTAAAAATACGCTGCCAATTTCCCTTGCATTGCCCGGTACTGAGCGGAATCTTACAAGATTAAAAGCACCTGCCACCGCAACACCTACGCCTATGTTACCATTAACCATCATAATTATCATCTGAACTATGGCCGGAAGCAGGGCAAGTGTTACAACAAAGCTTTTGGAATAATGACTGCGGAACATATAACTTAAGGCTATAACCGCACCCAAAACAAGCGATGCCAATGTACAGGCAAAAAAGGCAAGCTCCGTAATATCATTACCATTTTTAATAAGACTTTCAAACATTTTTATTACCTCCAAAACAGGATAATTCTTTTATGTAACTTAAAAACGCTTTTCCGTATTTTGAAAAAGAATTCGGGAAAATTTTAAGCTCGCTCAACTCATGTGCAAGCCATACCGGAACGGTGCCGGGGATTTTTATTTCAAGCAGGCGATTATGGTCATCAATAATCGGCTCTCCATAAGCACCTAAAGTTAAATCAAGATCATTTCTTCTCCACAAAATATCCTTATCTACCGTTATTCTGAGTTCAGGATTTGTTTTATCAAAAAATGCTTTTCTCGTGTAAAACAGAGCGGTGGAGGGTCTTAGCGTTTTATAGGTTTTTAAAAACCAATCCAGCTCATTTTTGATTTGCCCCTTTATATCTATCTCGCCCGTTTTAATATATTCTGTAGCTTTTTTGTAGGTGGTGTCCAACCGTCTTTTATAAACAACCTTACTAAATTTTTTCTTAATTTCAATAAAGGCTACCGAGTTTTCGTCCGGTACTCCGTAGCATCTTATTCTTAATTTTTCCTTATACTTTGGTTTATCCAGAGAGCGGCGTATTAAAACATAATCCTCGGTATCATAATAAAGATTACAAATAACTGTTTCGCCGTATTGATCAGGGACCATGCGGTCGCCTATTCTGTTAAGGAGTTCATCGGCCTGCTCTTTAGTTATGAGATACTTTTTTTCATATCTTCTGAAAGTATAAACAAATTTAGCCAACCGTTTTCCCTCCCATAATAATTATAACTCAGTGTTTGTTACACGCCAAACCTATTTTATAATCCGCTTTTTGCAAAAATAACAAAATTATATGAACAATTTATAAAAATGCCGTCGCTTAAAATAATGTTTCTGCGACGGCTATTTTTAATTACCAGTTCATAATTTTCGAATTCATATAGTCGATTCTGTCTTCAACAAAATATGTTAAATAATCAATCTGCTCATTAAAGCTATCTATATGCTCGGTAGTGCGTTCATAAGTATGCTCCGCAGGCTGAGTTATACTCCAAAGCTCAAAATTTATGCGCTGTGATTTTTCAATCATATCCGATGTTTTATCTATAAATCTAGGCAATTGATCGATTTTGGATTTTGATGCTTTCCATACACTTTTAACCGTGTTTCTGAACTCAGGCATTTGGGTTAAAGATGCAAACCAGGTTGAATCATCCAGATATGTTTTATAGGAATGATTTTCATTTGCATATTTACCGTTACCAAAGCCCAAATCGAAATCCCATACGGGGCCCATTTTCATCTTCCCGCCCGCATCCTTATACATATAGCAAGAACAATGCAATTTAGAATCGGTATTCATTGCAAGCTCTTCCACAATATACCATTTGGCCATAGCTTTCATATCCAAATATTTGGATGCTTCAGCATAACTGCCCGATTTTATGGCTTTTTCCATTTTATCCATATAATCGTAAATATACTCAAGATATTTTAGCTGCTGATTCTTTTTAAGCGCCATCAGCTTTGTATCAGAGGGCTTATTAATATTAAAAATTATTCCATAATTAGGAGAGGTGAAAAACATATCTCCGCTTATAGGGTCAAGGGTTATATTCTCATTGAGCTTTTTCCATTTTGATGGACGATCGGCATCCTGACCGTTTGTCCACACTCCGAACTCGCCCTCTGCTCTGTTATGACCGTTTGTTTCAATAATATAGCCAACCTTATCGGGAGCAAGCTTAGGGTCAAACTTTGTAATATCAACTCTATTTTTGCTCACTTCTATTTTCTCAATAAGCTGATAATTTCCGGCATACATACCATTAACCCATAAATCTACAAAACGTACATCCATTACCGCCTCAGAGCCGAGACTAGTTGCAAGCTCCATTGCCACTGCATTTCTTATAAGAGAACGGTCGGCAAAATTGGCAGAAAGCACCCATTCGGTGTGGGCAGGAAGCCCCAACAGATTTTGCTTTTTATCAAATTTTAATGTGTAACTCTTTTTGGGATAATAGTACCAGCTCGTCCAGCCTCTGCCCTTAATCTTAGCATTTGCCATTATGTACTTGTTTGTAGCAAAAGAATATTTGCCATTGTATATAGCACCACCGCCTGCAAAAACAGAACACTTTTCATACTCGGTTTTGCTATCAATATCATCATTGTCGGCAGTGTTTATAGCCATTGACGGAAGTCCTGTGTTAAGGGTCATAACATAAACTGTGTATTTGGTTTTTTTGCTACCTCTTACAGCTGTAAGCTCAATAGGAACTGTAAAATTAAATGCACATTTTCCGCTCTTTATCTCTGTTTTTCCATACAAAAGCTTGTCGCAGTTAAGTGAAAACTCGGGTACCAGAGCATCAAGATGTGTGCCTGCCGGCAGCATAGCGGTTATGGTGGTTCCCGAAATATTACACTCTACCGAAAATGGCAAAGCCTTGTTGAGCTTTTGCATAAATACAAAACTGCCTATTGCACCCGATGAAGAAGCCTCGGGTACTTCGGTAATTGGCGTGCCCGCCTCAAGATCATTAGGCGAAATACTCGGCCATTTAAATCGATCCGAATTTGTGGTTTTATTAGCATTAGCACTCCAGCCTGAGGGCTTATTTAAAACCTTTATATCTCCATCATCAAAAACATTTACCGAATTATCGTTTTGGTTATTGTCCGGATTTTCAAGGTCAAATAAATCTTCTCCCTCCATAAAATCCTCTTCGGTATATATTGCATCCTCAAATTCCTGCTCGCCGCTATCTATACTACTATTTGAAGATACATCTGCGGTTTCTGCAACCTTTGGCCTAGTAGCTACAACAACGGTTAAAATAATTGCAATAACTACCGAAACAGAAAAGGTGCTAAGCAATATTTTGCGTTGTGTCTTCATTAAAATCTCCCCTTTTATAACAATACACAATAATTATACTCTACAAAGCATATTTTGTCTATAGATTTTTAAATCTTTTTTGTTTTTATCGGTAAAAACATTTTTTCCTTTATTATAAACATATAATAATAAAAAAGGGCATTGCCCGAAAGGCAGGTTTTTTTATGTGCGGAATTGCAGGAGAAATAAATCTGAAAGATGGTATAACAAAGAGGGACTATCACATAAAAATGTTAAATTCATTATCACATCGTGGGCCTGATGGTAATGGCTTTTTTGAAAATAAACACTGCGTACTTTTGCATAGCAGACTTGCAGTTATTGACCCCCAAAACGGAAAACAACCTATGACGGCAAAATTCAATGGTGTATCTTACACCATTTGCTATAACGGCGAGCTTTATAACACCGCTGAGCTTAAAAACAAGCTCAAGTCACAAGGGATGACCTTTGAAACCCGAACCGACACCGAGGTTGTGCTTAAAGCTTATATAGCGTGGGGTGTAAATGCTTTGGAGCTGTTAAACGGAATATTTGCCTTTGCCGTTTTCTGCCCTGAGAAAAATGAGCTTTTTGTTGCGAGGGACAAAATGGGTGTAAAACCCTTTTTCTATGCTATAAGAGATAATAGCTTTGTTTTTGCAAGCGAGCTCAAAGCTCTGCTTTATCATCCTAAAATACAGCCCGAGATTGATTATAATGGTATAAGTGAGTTGCTTTTCATCGGACCCGGCCGCACCCCCGGCTGCGGTGTTTTTAAAGATGTTTTTGAGCTTAAGCCCGGATTTTACGGTAAGTTTTCAAATATGGGATTTGAACAGTCGCAATATTTTAAACTAACCGATGCCAAAAATGAAGATTCTACAGAAGACATTATTGAAAAGGTGCGTTTTTTGGTTACCGATTCGATTGAAAGGCAGTTGATAAGCGATGTGCCGATAGGCACTTTTTTATCGGGAGGGTTGGATTCCAGTATAATATGTTCGGTTGCAGCTAAGCATTTTGCAAAAGAAAAAAAGCGGCTTAAAACCTTTTCACTTACCTATAAGGATAATGACAAGCACTTTAAAAGCAGTCGGTTTCAGCCCAATAGTGACGATGAATTTATAAAAATTATGGTTGATTTTTTAGACAGCGACCATACAACGGTTGTGGTGGATACCGAGGATGTTGTAAAAGCTCTTTTTTCGGCGGTAGATGCGAGAGATTTACCCGGTATGGCCGATGTAGATTCCTCTCTGCTTGTTTTTTGCGGTGAAATAAAAAAGCAGGTTACAGTCGCCCTTTCGGGAGAATGTGCCGACGAAATATTCGGCGGCTACCCTTGGTACAGGGATGAGAATATTCGCTCACGTTACGGATTCCCCTGGGCACAGTCAACAAAATATCGTGAAGAGTTTTTGCACCACGATTTAAAGGCTCATTTATCGGGCACAGATTATGTAAACAAGCGATATGATCAAACGGTTAAAAACACCCAAAAATCCGCCTCTCTTTCTCCTACTGAAAGCCGAATGCGTGAGATGATGCAGCTTAACTGTAGCTGGTTTATGCAAACCCTTTTAGATAGAAAAGACCGAATGAGTATGTATAACGGTCTGGAGGTTCGAGTTCCGTTTTGTGACTACCGTATAGCAGAATATTTATATACCGTTCCTTGGTCGGTTAAGGATTTTGGCGGACGTGAAAAGGGCCTTCTTCGCAAGGCTATGGAGGGTTATCTGCCCGAAAGTATTTTGTGGCGCAAAAAAAGCCCCTATCCCAAAAGTCACAACCCTGCATACTTTACGGCGGTTAAAAATATTCTAAGGGATATTTTGAGTAATAAATCCTCTCCTCTTTTTAACATCTGCGACTATAACGCCGTTCAAAAACTTCTTTTTGAGGAGAGAAGTGAGCCTTGGTACGGTCAACTTATGACAAGTCCTCAAACGGTTGCCTATATGATTATGCTTAATTACTGGCTCGAAAAATTTAAAGTAAAAATAGTTTGATTTATACCTCTCCATAGTGTATAATATATTAGCAATAATACACTATGGAGGTAATTCGGTGGCAAGACGCAAACGTAATTCGTCAGCAAAAGCCTTTTCGGCTATTGTTGCAATAATTATACTTTTAGTGGCCGCATGGCAAACCATACCAAAGCTTTTAAAAAAGTATGATGCTCCCCCAACCCCTGCACACAGCAATGGTTTCCTTGTTGGCGAATTTTTAGATGTAGATCAGGCCGATTGCGAGCTTTTTTATCTGCCCGACGGCAAAACTGCTCTTATTGATGCCGGTAATCTTGGCGATGGCGAAGAAATTGTTAGCTATTTAAAATCTAAGAACATAAGCAAAATTGATTATCTGATAGCAACTCATCCCCACGCCGATCATATTGGCGGTATGAGCGATGTTGTGGATTCGTTTGAAATAGGTAAGGTCTTTATGCCAAGCGCATTATCGTCATCGAAAACCTATGAAAACTTTTTATTGTCGATGCAAAACAAAAGCATTGAGCCCACCATAACCAAAGCGGGCGATCTGCTTTTTGAGGGCGAAGATTACAAAGCCGAATGTTTTTCACCGAGTGGCACCGATTATGACGATCTTAACCACTATTCTCTCACCGTGAAAATAACCTACGGTATCCATTCTTTCCTACTTACGGGAGATGCAGAAGCCATAAACGAAAAAGAAATGCTAAAGTCCGATTACAGCCTTAAGAGCACTGTTTTAAAGGTCGGCCATCACGGTAGCGACACATCGTCGTCCAAAAAATTTTTAAAGGCCGTAAATCCTGAATATGCAGTTATTTCCTGCGGTGCAGATAACGAATACGGCCATCCGCACAAAGAGGTTCTTGATTCTTTAAGCAAGCTCGACGGACTTAAAAAGCTTTATCGTACCGATGAAGATAAAACGATTATTATTACGGCTGACGGTAAAACCGAAAGCGGTGTGAAAATAACAACACAAAACCCAACGGTTGTTGAATGAGGAATTTGATTTATGAAAACAGAAACTTTAAAACTTGTAGGCAGCGCCGATTCACTTTTGTATGTAACATTCCCTAATTTAGATGACGGAAAATGTGTTTCTGCCTTCACCACCCGAATGGGCGGCATAAGCAAGGGCAAGTACGCCTCAATGAATATGAGCTTTTCTAACGGAGATATTCCACGCTCCGTTAGAAAAAACTATGATATTTTGTTCGGTGCATTAGGACTTGATCCCGAAAGGGCTGTATTCAGCCACCAAACCCACACCAGCAATGTTAGAATAGTAAGGGAAAGCGACATTGGTAAAGGCATTGTGATACATCGGGATTATAATAATATCGACGGTCTTATAACCAATTTAAAAGGGGTTGCTCTTGTAACCCAATTTGCCGATTGTGTTCCCCTGCTTTTTTACGACCCTGTAAATGAGGTAATCGCCTCATCCCACGCAGGTTGGAGAGGAACGGTTAAGGAAATCGGCAAAAAAACAGTAGAAAAAATGGCCAAGCATTTTGGCTCTGACCCCGGTAACATAAAGGCGGCAATAGGCCCCTCCATAGGCAATTGCTGTTATGAAGTGGACGACCCCGTTTTTGAGGCTTTTGCAGACCTCGGATATCTGATTACTAACGCCGTATTTACTAAAAAAGAAAACGGCAAATATATGCTTGATTTATGGTCGGCAAACCGCCTTATACTTGAAAGTGCAGGCGTAAAAAGAGAGAATATCTGCGTAACCGATTTATGCACCTGCTGCAATAGTCAGTTTTTCCATTCCCACAGGGCAAGCGGCGGCAGCCGTGGAAATCTTGCAGCGGTAATAGCATTAAAGTAACAAAATCAATAGCACATAAAGGAGCAATAAAAATGAAAATAGCAATAGGAAATGACCACGTAGCTGTAGAGCTTAAAAATCACATCACAAAATACGTTGAAGCAAAGGGGTACGAAGTGGTAAACTTCGGTACCGATTCATCAGAATCCTGCGATTATCCCATCTACGGCGAAAAGGTTGCAAAAGCCGTTGCAGGCGGCGAATGTGACCTTGGTATACTCATTTGCGGCACCGGCATAGGTATTTCTCTTGCCGCCAACAAGGTTAAGGGAATCCGTGCGGCAGTTTGCTCCGAGCCCTATTCTGCAAGGCTCACCCGCCAGCACAACAACGCAAATATTATTGCATTTGGTGCAAGGGTTGTTGGTCAGGCAATGGCCGAAATGATTGTTGAGGAATTTTTAAACGCCGAGTATGAAGGCGGCAGACACCAACGCCGAGTTGATATGATAACCGCCATTGAAAAGGGAGAATAATACCGCTTTAAAGGTAAGAAAAGCCTCAAACCAAAAACCGTTATCCAAAACACTAAATATAAGTCAAGTAGCATATTCCAAATAAGAAAGCGTTTTTTTAGACATTCCAAGCTAAGCCAAAGCACTTATAAAGCTTGCTGAATTTTATAATGTTTCGGTTGATTATATTTTAGAACTTGAAGACTTATTAAAGGAGCTCCAAAATGGCAGGAATTTTATATATAGTTGGTACTCCCATTGGCAATCTGGGAGATTTTTCGCCCCGTGCCAAAGAGATTTTAGAAAAGGTAGATTTTATAGCCGCTGAGGATACCAGAGTAACCTTAAAGCTGCTTAACAAATTTGAGATAAGCACCCCTATGATAAGCTATCACGAGCACAACCATATCTCAAGCGGGGAGAAAATAATTTCCCGTCTGCTTGGCGGCGAAAGCTGTGCCCTTGTTACCGACGCAGGTATGCCTGCCATATCTGACCCGGGTGAGGATTTGGTTCGTTTGGCTTATCAAAACAATATTACGGTATCATCCGTTCCCGGCCCCAGTGCAGTTATAACCGCCCTTGCAATATCGGGTATGCCGAGCGGCAGATTCAGTTTTGAGGGTTTTTTATCTACCGCAAGACAGAGCCGAAAAGAGCATCTTGAAATGTTAAAGGACGATACACGCACCCTTATTTTTTATGAGGCTCCTCATAAACTCATATACACGCTTAAAGATATGTTGGAAGCATTTGGAGAAAGAGAAATCGCCCTTTGTAAGGAGCTTACAAAGCTTCACGAAACGGTTATCCACACAACTTTTTCCAAAGCTTTATCTGATTTTGAAATAACTCCACCTAAAGGCGAATATGTTATGATTATAAAGGGAGCAGAGCCAAAAGCGGAAGAAACAATGACACTTGATGAGGCTGTTGACTATGCCAAAAAGCTACAGCAAAACGGCGAATCGGCATCCAACGCCGCCAAGCTTGCGGCAAAGGAATCAGGACTTAAAAAAAGTGACATATATAAGCTGATTGTCTGATGCCATTCGCCTTAGTAACCTATAAAAATCTTGTTTATAAACCCATAATAATCAAAACCTCGTCATCGTGGTCTTTTGACCATAATAACGAGGTTTTTATCATTTTGAAATGCTCAACATTATTGAATTTAAAACTTCCTGTGCCAGCAGATAAATGGGCTCGGTATCCTTCATATTAGAGGCTGTTTTTGCAAACTCATAAGCCTTTTCCATATCCACTTTAACGCCCCAGCCATTTTGATAGAAACGAGCCAAAAGCAATGCTAATGAATTAAGTCCCGTTGCTTCATAGTAAAACTTAAAAACCAAAAACAACGACTCATTATCTATCAACTTTAAAAACTCTTTATCGTCTTCAGGGTTTTCAGAGCTTTTAATCAAACGCTCGCACTCCTCTAAACAAAGCAATGCATCCGTAAAACGATAATTTTTAGCATCGGAACGCACAAAGAGCAAAAATCTACCAAACCAAAGCCGCCAATCATTATCTTTTAATCTGTTAATACGCTTGCTGGCCTGCTTGAACTCGCTTGCAATAATTTTTCGGTTAAGAAGCAAATTGAAGGCCTCATCTAAGGTCATTCTGGAAAATAAAGGCATAATATAACCTACCCCGTTTAAATTTGTTTAACATTAACAGGAACTTAACTATTTTTAATTATAACACTATTTTTGTTCTATTTCAATATGCGGTTTCGTAAATTTAATATATAGTTTTTTGTGATTATTGACATCTTCTTTTTAATTCTGTATAATTATAGTTATGTTATTTTAATCCAAAGGAACGAAAAAAATGAAGTTTTCTAAAAGAATGGATCGCTTTGGCGATGAAATTTTTGCCGCATTAAATCAAAAAAAGCAAAAGCTTATTGATGAGGGACGTACAGTTTATAATCTTAGCGTAGGTACACCCGACTTTGAAACCCCTAATCACATAAAAAAAGCCTTGGCTGATGCCGCTATGGACAGCAAAAATTGGCATTATAGCTTGGGGGATTTGCCTGAACTTTTATCTGCTGTTTGCGACTATTATAAACGCAGATTTAATTTAACAATAACCCCTGATCAGGTTACTAGCTGTAACGGAAGCCAAGAGGGTATGGGGCATATAGGTATGGTTCTTTGTGATGAGGGAGATACCGTTTTACTGCCAACACCCTGCTACCCCGTTTTTATTGCGGGTGCAAAAATGGCAGGAGCCGAGCCTTATTATTATCCTATGACAAAGGAAAACGGATTTTTGCCCGATGTTGATTCCATTCCCGAAGATGTTGCAGTAAAAGCAAAATATATGATTGTTTCATTGCCGGCTAATCCCGTTGGAAGTATTGGTACCCCTGAGCTTTATGAAAAGATAGTTGCATTTGCCAAAAAATATGACATTCTCATCATTCACGACAACGCCTACAGTGACATTATTTTTGATGGTGTTAAAGGAAACAGCTTTTTGAATATTCCGGGTGCTATGGATGTTGGTGTGGAATTTTTCAGCCTTTCTAAAAGCTTTAATGTTACCGGAGGTAGAATAAGCTTCCTTATTGGAAGACCCGACGTGGTTGCCGAATTTAAAAAGCTTCGCAGTCAAATTGATTTTGGTATGTTTTTACCTCTTCAATATGCCGCAATCGCCGCACTGAAAGGCCCCTTAGATTCGGTTAAAACACAAAACAAGCTCTATGAAGAAAGACGCAACACCCTTTGTGACGGACTTTCCAAAATAGGTTGGAGCATACCCAAAAGCAAGGGCAGCATGTTTGTGTGGGCTCCTCTGCCGAATGGTTACACCGACAGTATGGAGTTTTGTATTGAACTTTTGGAGCAATGTGGCGTTATTTGTACTCCGGGTTGCAGCTTTGGCCCGCTTGGTGAGGGTTTTGTGCGTTTCGCACTCACTCTGCCCCCGGACAAAATTAAGGCCGCAATTTATGAAATCGAAAAAAGCAAAATTTTAAAATAATATGACGAATTTTTTAAAATAATGTGGCCAATTTTATTGACATTCATTTTAACCGGTGATATAATTAAATAAAATTTAAGGGCGAAAAAATCGCTCAAATGGAGGTTTTTTATTATGATTTTTGGTTCTTCTGAAGCAACAACCGCAATAGGTATTCTCTGCCTACTTATTTCTATCGCAGCAGCAGTTTTAGCATTTGTGTTCATCACACCCGACAAGAAAAGAGCTAAGCTTAATGGCTTTGGCAAATTCTTGCACGATCTTTGCAATTTTAAATTCCTTATTATTGAAAAGATCTTCCAGTTCTTCTACATACTTGCCACCTCTTTTGTTCTTGTATTCGGTTTCTTCTCCTTATTCTCATTCGAAAGAAGTTACTATGGCACCGGTGATTGGGTAGGTTATAACGGTCTGTTACTTATGATTTTAGGCCCTATCGCAGTTCGCATTACTTACGAGTTCATTATGATGACAATTCTTGCCATTAAAAACATCATTCAGATTAACAATAAGCTTAAAAATCAGAATGATGGTGATGATTCCACTTCCCCCTTTGGAAGTCCTGTAGCTTCTGATTACGCTACTCCTAAGGCTTCTCAGCAGACTTTTGGTGGTGCTAATGCTGGCGGTTTCTGCCCCAACTGCGGTTCTCCCAAAGCTCCTAATGGTATTTGCCCCAACTGTGGCCAGTAATTATAAAACTTAACTTAATGCAAAAATAGTTCAGCACCCTTAGTCGATGACTAAGGGTGCTGTTTTTCTATAATTATGAATTAAAATTGAATCCTAAAAATAACCGCCATCGGTACCAAGCACCTGACCTGTTATAAAATCAGCATCATTCGCAAGGTAGTAAATTGCCCTTGCCACCTCATCGGGCGTGCCAATTCGACCAAGTGCCGTAGAATCGGCAAGCTCGGCAAAGGTGTTTAAATCTAAATTAGAATTCATATCGGTATCAATAACACCCGGAGCAACACAGTTTACCCGAATACCACTAGGCCCAAGCTCCTTGGCGAGTGCCTTTGTAAGACCGATTATTCCGGCCTTGGTGGCGGAATAGGCAACCTCCATTGAAGCCCCTGACACACCCCATATAGATGAGATGTTGACTATACTCCCCCTGCCCTTGGCCACCATAGCCTTGGCGGCCTCACGACAACCATAAAAAACTCCGCTTAAATTTGTGTTCAGTATATTCTGCCAGTCATCATCTGTGGTTTGGGTAATCAGCTTTTGCATAGCAATACCTGCGTTATTTACCATAACATCAAGTGAACCGAAGGCAACCAAGGTTTGCTTTACCGCCGACTCAATTTGAAAGGGGTTTTTACAGTCGGCTTTAATTGCAACAAACTCGGTATTATTTAGGAGCATTGTTTGTTTAAGTGCCTTTGCGGCCTCCTCCGACCTATTATAGGTTATGGCAACCTTGTAACCCATTCTGGCAAAATGAATGGCTGTTGCGGCACCGATTCCCCTTGAACCGCCTGTAATTAAAACGGACTTTGACATATCGCCTTCGCCTCCTCTTTGAAATTTTTATTACCTTAGCCAAACCGACTGTGCCGAGCTATTCAGAATAAAAATCCAAGCCAAACTTAACAAAGCAGTAGCTATCTACCCAGTCTTTGTTTTCGCCGCCTACCCATATGGGAGAATTGTGTATGAACTGCGGCGGTGCTACCCAGTAGGATTCACCCTCGGCAAGATGGAAAGGTCCTAACAAATTGCGAAGATTACCTGTAACGGTTATCTCAATTTCATTATCACCCTCAGCTAAAAGACCGCTTAAATCCACGGTGTAGGGCTGCCACATAACCTTGCCGGCTGATTTGCCGTTTACCTTAACATCGGTAACAGTAGAGCAAAGACCACCGAATCTAATCTCACGGTTTTTAGCCTGTTCTGCCGATAAACTAATAGTCTTTTTAAAGGTCATACTGCCCGCAAAGAAGGGATAACCCTGCTCGGCAATATTTCCATCGGTGATAGTTTTTGGTGCAGAGGTAATGTAAAATCCTCCGTCG
Source organism: Clostridia bacterium (assembly GCA_017397065.1). The sequence goes on along the minus strand of JAFQKE010000030.1, from coordinate 48,622 downwards.
GTACGAAGAGCCCCTCTTTCAATTTTTTCAAAAGGAGTTTTGGATTTAACCGCAAAATCACCCACAATGTAAACAGCCTCAATCTCCATATCATAGGTGAGTTTGTTTTTCTCCGATTCAAAAATCAAAGAGTTTCTCATATTTTGATAAACGGCTTCGCTTTGAACAAAATCACAGCAAAGCTTAATTTCATTACTTCCCTCTTTAACGAATCTGCGAATATCAATAAGACGGAATGCAGGGTCGTGTAAAAAGCCCAAATCGGTTTTATCAACCTTTTCGCCATTTACAAAAATTGTGAAAATTTCGGGTGTTTCTATCAAAAGCTTGCAATTTTTAAAATCTGCACTGTCAACCTCGAATTTAAATACAACCTCAGCATTCACCTTTTCACCATAGGCTGCGAGGATTTCCTGCACGTCGCTCACAGGGATATTTTTGCCTTTCGCTTCTCCGTTTGCATACAAATCACAGTAATCTAAAGTGAGGGAGTTGTCATCGGCCGATGCTATTTCCCATTCGCCAAAAAGCTCTAACGGAATGAGGTTTTTATCCTCTTTTACTGCCGACTGATAAGAAGCATCACCGTAAATAAACACAACCATACTGCCACGCTTTTCCAGCGTGCCGCTAAATTTAAGCTCATCTTCGGTAGTCTCAAAGCATAACGGAGAGGTTTCGCCTGTTTCGGCATTAAAAATGCAACCGCTTTTACCCTTTGCTGTAGCAGTGAACTCAATTTTTTCATTGTTGGGATTCACAAGGTAGTGCATTGTCATATTATCTTCAGCAAAGTTTCTTGCAAGGGTCAGCACCGTTTTGCTGTTATGCTCTGCATAATCCAGCTTTATTTTTCTGCAATCGTCGGGGATATATTCCGGCAAATTATTGCGATTTACTACTTCGCAATCACCAAAAGTATTCTGCCACTTATCGGTAGGCTCGCCATCAATAAAGGTGGGCATTTTTTCGGTAAATAGAATCTTGCCGCCTTGAGAATTAAACTCCTTTAAAGCTTCAAAGGTATCCTTGCCAAAGCATTCCGCAGGCGGAACGATAACAACCTTATAACTCTGTGTGCCAATTTTAAAGAGGGCGTTTTCTACACTTCCGTGGCGTTCAATCAGCTTGTTATCGCCTAAATGATAGTTAATCTGTGCACGCTCTAAAATCTCCATAACCTTTTTTAGCTCATCACATTTTGCATTGGTAATATTTTGGGAATTGGGATTATTATCATTATAGGTAAGCCAGCCGCTCTCCACGCTATGTAGCAGCAAAACATTATAATCCACTTCACCCTCGGCAATGAGCATACCAATTCGGCTTACCATATCATTGAAAGCACGATAATCCTTCCACCAAGGCTGATGGCGGTAAAGCGAAGCAGGATAATCACGCTTGCGAATACCACGCAGGCTATAGCCCTGTAAATGCTGGCAGAGATAGTTAATTCCCCTTACCATTTGAGATTCATAAATCCAACGCAGCTCCTCAAAGCTTACATTCCAGCCACAAAGAGCAAATGTTTCGGATAAAATTTGCTTTTTGCCAAGCTGATTTGCTGCTGAAGTCACCTGCATAATGGTGGTGATTTCGGCAAGCATTCTGCCCAAATGGTCCATACCCGGAATATCCATAAACTCATAATTGGGCATAGCGCTACCGCTGCACTGCATATGACTCCAGAAATCCTCCTCACAGGTCATATGACCGGTATAAAGCTGATTATGCTCCTTGCACCAAGCATAAATCTGCTCGTTAAAGGCGGCGGTGAAAAGGTCACGCACCAGTTTCCAATAGCGATAACGAACAACGGTACAGCCCTCTGCATCATCACAAAAAAGTGCAGGAAGATTGCTTAAAAGGCTGTCGCCATAGGCCATTTTGTACTCCTCGTCCAAAATGAACGACCAAGGATAGCCGTTACGGGAGACCTGAGGCTCATCTGTAAAAAAGCCTACCATTCCGCCAAGACTTGCACCCAAAGCATCTATGTATTTTTCGTGTGTACTCTTTAAAAATTCAGCAATAACCTTTTTGTTCATTACGTCCACATAGAACGGGTTAACGTCATAATAAAAAAGAAGATTTTTTGAGCCATACTGCATATTTGCAATGGTGCGTTCGGTGGTTTTGGGACTCTCAGTTTCCTCGCATCGAAGATATTTTTGCTGATACTCTACACCAAGACCGTTTACAGCTCCACAACCGAAACCGCTCGGCCAACCGTTTTCATCATATCCCCATGCAAGCATACCGGTTTCGCCCGCTTTATCACTTGCCGATTTTATATTATCAAACCAATCTTTCTTTAAATATTCGGTCTGAAGTCCGCCTCTGGCATGCATAAAGAATCCGCCAAGACCGGCTTTTTCCATAAGCTCTACCTGATTTGCGGTTTCCTCAGGGGTGAGCTTTTCATTCCACGACCAGAATGGTGCCGGACGATATTTTTTAGGTGGATTTTTCAAAAAATCTTTGTTCATAACACTTGCTCCTTGCAATTAGATACATTTTTATTCATTATATAATATTTTGAGTTTTTTTGTCCAGCCCCAAGTCCAAAACCGAACCTATTTAAAATAGATATAAACAGAACCCATTATTTGCTCTGCCGCTACATAATATGTAGATATTAACCTCTTTTGAAGCTCTTTGCCTTTATTCTGCCAGAACAAAGGCAATATCCCACATATCTATAGTAGGGATATTTACACATAGATGATTGTTTTCCCTATAACAATCAAGATTGATTTCTTCATTATCTCGGGTAATAAGCACAGCCTTTGTCATTTCGCCCTTAATTATAATTTCAAAGGGATTTGTGGTATCAAATGATGCATTAAGCAACATAACCGCCGCTTTTTTATCATTCAGACGAATGTAAGGCTGAACTCGGGAGACAACATTGTTATTTTTAAATCGCAGACGTATGGGGCAATCAAACCACTCTGCCATTGAACTAAACTGATAAAGATTATTGGGGTTTTCGGGGAATTCCCAAGCATCATATCCGTTTACTATAACCTTACCGCCCAAAGCATTTGTATACTTTGAAATATAGCAGAAATCGCCCTCTCCAAACACATTGGCACGATATCCAAGCCATTCTACGGTATCGTCCAAGGGGATAAGTGTGTCTGCCGCTATATTGTCAGTGCCACGATAACAATAATTTGCAAAAGTGCCGTTAAAGGGATGGTCTGTCATAACGCAGGGCTTACTTGAAAGATGGTTTGGATTCACCTTTACACCCGCCCATTTTTCAAGACCCAACTCCTCTAAAGCAGAAAGAGCCGAGGTATCCATATAAACATTTCCGCTAAAGACTTTTTTTAGCTCATTTTCATCCAAAGCGGTCAATGTTTTGCCGCTCAAAAGGGTGGCTGAAGCATTTTTTGGGTCGGCAGTAAGAGCAATTCCCAAAGGACCAATTTTTTCAGGCAGGGTAATATCGCAGGGGCGATCTTTGGCTTCTCCGAAGGGGTCTTCCTTAAGCCAGGCATATTCAGGCTTTGCTTTTGCCGTTAAAAACCATGAGTGCAATGGCCACATACCTGCCCAATCAAGTTCTTTTGAAAATTCTAAAAATCTTTCCCATCTAGGGCGAAGAAGACTTAGTTCCTCTGCCTCTCTTTTGAGCGATTCATCCAAATTACCGATTGTGGCTGCATGATTAAAGGCAATACCCGTGCAACCCGCCATAAGCCCAAGACTTATTTCATTCTGTCGTGAATGGAAAGATTTACGAAGATAACCTTGTGGGTGGCTATCCTCCTCCCAAAGTATATCTGTAGTAAAACTAGGGTATTCCGTCACCTGTCTTCCCGCCTCAAGCACTTTCCACATAATTTTATCAGGCAAACGATCAGAATAAAAATCATGACCCGGACGACCGCTTTTTGCTTTGAGGGCAGTCATACATTTATTTATATAATCACCCGAAAAGGTAGTGTGGGTAGCGCCTACCGTCATGAAACCAAGATCTGTTTCAGGGCTTACGGCTTCTACAGCAGAACGCAACGAACTACAAAGTTTTGCCAATCTATCAGCGCCGTATGCCGACCATTCAACACGAAGTTCACGGTTTTCTTCCCTTCCCAAAGCACTTACAAGCTCCTCGCGGGAAGCAAAAGCACCACTTTTAAAGCCCTTTACACATTTATCACAAAAGCAAGGATATTCACCCTGCATATGAGTGAAACGAAAATCATCGTCTATCCAGATTAAATCAGGCTTTATATCTGCAAAAATCGCAATTTTCTTTTGCATATAATCCACAAATTCATCCGAAATGGGGCAGGCAATAGTTTTAATGACATTACCTTTAATATCCACCATGCGTTGCATATTGGGAAAGAATTTCTGCTCCACCGCATACAAATTGAAAGACGGCCATATAATTATGCCGACCCTTACACCTCGCTGACGCAAATCGGCAGAACGTTTTTTGCAGATCTCTGCTTGCTTTCTTTTATCGTCAAGAGGGGTTAAATCGGGAAATACGTCATCCGTAATATAAAGATCAACCTCATCGGCGACTTTATCGTTATTATCAATTAGTCGTAAAAAACTTTCCCATTTGTGTTGATTTACATACAATGCGGGGATTAACCGCCAAGCAAGCTTAAAGTTACTCATAATTCTTTGCTCCTTATGAAATTTTCTTAATTTATAATTAAATTATATTGTTTTTAAACAATAAGTCAATATATTTTTTGAATATTTCATAATATACGTTGCTTGTAGATGCTAAAACAAAAATAAACCAGTGTTATCTCGCCACATGGGCGTATATATTCTTAGCATTATATTCAGCATGGTCACTTGTTGGCTAATTTAAAAGCAATCTGATATTTTCTTCAGAGTATTCTGTTTCTGATGAAAAAAGTCTTACCACATTGGCAAAGCTTTTTGCATTTAAATCATCACAGCTTGAAAGGGCTACCGCAAGACAGAAATATGTGCCCTCAAGCATAAATTTAACTGCCCCTTGTTGGTTTTTTAATAGCCCCTCATTGGCAAAATATCGGTATGTAAAATAGCAAAGCAGGTTTCTTGCTTGTTGCGGAATTTTTCTTTCTGCCAACGATAAAATGTAATCGAAATCAAGGCTTTTTTGCTCGGTTTTATTTAAACATTCATCCCACTCGGGGTCAAGCCGCTCTAAATTGCGATAGGTGTTCACAAGGGATGAAATATCTCTATCAAAAATTACATTATATTCATCCGCCACCCTTTGCATCGTCTGTTTTAATGGGATTTCTCTGTTTTTAAAAAGATTAAAAAGCTGCTCCCTTTGGCTAAATACAATAGATTCTTCAGCGGTGGGCGAACCCTCTTTGCCATCGCTCTCAAGCACAATAAACAATAAATCGTTAGAGCTGTTTAAAATAAGCTCGGTCGCCGCCTCACAGCAAAGCCCCAAACCCATTTCTACCCTGTCACTAAAACAATTGCGAAATCTTGGGTGGTCATAGCAAATTTGGCAAAGACCATCCTCCCCAAATTCGGTTATAATATCACAAAGACCTTCCTTGTTTAAAAAGGGGCATCGGTCGTTACTGTCTGTAATAAAATGGGGTACGTCACCGTCATAAGATATTGCTTTTTTGAGTTTTTCTCCCCAAGCTCCCTTGATATTATTGTATATCTCAAGGGTATCGGAATCAATATCAATTTCCCACCCAATGCAACAGGAGTGCTTGCAATCACCCGCAATGCATTTAAATTTTTTATAATAATCGGGTGTCATAATCTGCACTTTTATCACCGCCCTGTTACATCTTTCATATTTATAATACCAAACTAAGCACGTTTTTACAACATCATTCTAAACAAACTGCCTAAATATTAAAAAAATTCAAAAAACTCTTTACTTTTGGGGATTTTTGTGTTATACTAACTCTGTTCCGTTTTCTGGGAGTGGGGGTTTACCGCTTTTCGGTGGTCACCGTCCCTACCCTCGGTTAATAGGAAAATAATTATAAGAGGTGACAAAAAATGACTAAAGAAGTTAAACAGCAGGTTATGGCAGAGTATGCTACTCACGAGGGTGACACAGGTTCTCCCGAAGTACAAATTGCTCTTCTTACCACCCGTATTAACGAACTTACCGAGCACTTGAAGGTTCACAAAAAGGACCATCACAGCCGCCGTGGTTTGCTTAAAATGGTTGGTCATCGCCGCAACCTTCTCGCTTATCTTATGAAGAACGATATCGAAAGATACCGTAGCATCATTAAGAGACTTAACATCCGTAAGTAATTGCAAATCCGACAGACCGGCAAAGTTCTTTGTTCGGTCTGTCTATTTGTTATTTTACGCATTTTAAAGCGAGAAAAATTTTTTCAAAAACAGCGAAGGGTATTAGCGGTAAATTGACGGCTTAAAGATTTTAAAGACCTCATTTAAACCGTGAATTTATTGCTAATCCTTCAGCTGAAAAACAAAATTTTTAAAATGGAGGAAAATTAAAATGTACGAAAATTTTAAGGTTTACAGCACCGAATTTGCCGGCCGTACCCTTAGCGTTGAAGTTGGTAAAATGGCTCAGCTTGCAAACGGCTCCTGCCTTGTTCGCTACGGCGAAACCGCAGTATTTTGTGCCGCTACCGCATCTGCAAAGCCTCGTGACGGCATCGACTTTTTACCCCTTTCGGTAGATTTTGAAGAAAAACTTTACTCAGTTGGTCGAATCCCCGGCTCCTTTACTCGCCGTGAGGGTAAACCCACCGACAAGGCTATTTTAGCATCACGTGTTATCGACCGTCCTGTTCGCCCCTTGTTCCCCAAGGATATGCGTAACGACGTTTCAATTGTTTGTACCGTTATGTCGGTTGATCCCGACTGCTCACCCGAAATCGTTGGTATGATTGGTGCTTCTATAGCACTTTCTATCTCCGACATTCCTTGGGAGGGTCCTATCAGCGGCGTTTCTGTTGGTTATGTTGATGGCGAGATCGTTCTTAACCCCAATGCAGAGCAGCAGGCTAAATCTGAAATGCAGGTAACAGTTGCTTCTACTGCAGATTTGGTTGCTATGATTGAGGCCGGCGCTAACGAAATTCCTAACGACATTATGTTCGACGGTATTATGAAAGGCCACGCCGAAAACCAAAAGGTTGTTGAATTTATTAAATCCATCCAGTCTGAAATCGGTAAAGATAAGTTCACCTTTGAAACCTCTGATCCCGATCCTGAGATGTTTGAAGCTATTAAAGAGTTCGCTATTGAGGACGTAAGAGCCGCCCTTGATACCGATGATAAAAACGTTCGTGATGAACGTTTACTCCCTGTTTACGACGCTGTTCACGCAAAATTCGACGAGATTTATCCTGAAATGGAAATGAAGATTGACGAATGTATGTACAAGCTTCAGAAGTTTGTTGTTCGCCGTTGGTTGCTTGATGACGGTAAACGTGTTGACGGCCGTGGCATTGATGATATCCGTCCTCTTTCTTCTGAGGTTGGACTTCTTCCCCGAGTTCACGGTTCAGGCCTTTTCGCACGTGGTCAGACACAGGTTCTCACCATTGCTACCTTAGGCCCCGTTCGTGATGCTCAGCTTTTAGATGGTATTGACAGCGAAGAAACCAAGCGCTATATGCACCACTACAATATGCCTTCATACTCTGTTGGCGAAACAAGACCCTCACGTGGCCCCGGCCGTCGTGAAATCGGTCACGGTGCTTTAGCAGAGCGTGCACTTTTACCCGTAATCCCCAGCGAGGAAGAATTCCCCTACGCAATCCGTCTTGTTTCTGAAATTCTTTCTTCTAACGGCTCCACCTCTCAGGGTTCAATTTGTGGTTCCACCCTTGCTTTAATGGACGCAGGTGTTCCCATTAAGGCTCCTGTTGCAGGTATCTCCTGCGGTCTTATTACTGAGGGCGACCGCTTTATGACTATGGTAGATATTCAGGGTCTTGAGGACTTCTTCGGCGATATGGACTTCAAGGTAGCCGGTACTCACAAGGGTATCACTGCTATTCAGATGGACCTTAAAATCCACGGTCTTACCCCCGAAATCATTAAAGAGGCTTTGGAGAAAACCTACAAAGCAAGACTTTACATTCTTGATGAAGTTATGCTCAAATGTATTCCCGAGGCAAGAGCTGAGGTTTCTAAATACGCTCCCAAGATGCTTACCACCAAGATTCATCCCGATAAAATCCGTGAGGTTATCGGTTCCGGCGGTAAGGTTATTCAAAAGATTCAGGCCGACTGTGAATGTAAGATTGACATTGACGATGACGGTAATGTATTCATCTCTGCCGTTGATGCAGAGCTTGCAAAACGTGCACTTATGATTGTTGAAACAATCGCTCTTGACCCCGAGGTTGGTGCAGTTTATAAGGGCAAAGTTACCCGTCTTATGAACTTCGGTGCTTTTGTTGAGATTGCTCCCGGTAAGGAAGGTCTTGTTCACATAAGCAAGCTTGATGTTAAACGTGTTGAAAAGGTCGAAGACTGCGTTACCGTTGGCGATGAAGTAATTGTTAAGGTTACCGAGATTGACGACCAAGGCAGAATCAACCTCAGCCGTCGTGATGCACTTATTGAGATTGAGGGCCTTACCCCCGAAGATAACGGTGAAGATGATCGTCCCCGCAAGGGTGGCCGTCCCGGCTTTAAAAACAGACACTAATCAACACTAAAAATAATTTATTACGATATAGCTTAAAAAAAGCTCCTCAGTCACATTTGTGACCGAGGAGCTTTTTATTTGGTTTAGATTTTTCACAAACTATCTTATACCGTAATTCTCTATGATATAATCCATATCCTTGTCACCACGACCGGAAAGGTTAATAAGAATTGAGCCGTGATCCATAGTTTTTGCCAGCTTCATACCATACGCAACGGCGTGCGAGCTTTCAATGGCAGGGATAATACCCTCTAAGCGAGAAAGCTTAAAGAAAGCGTCAATGGTTTCTTCGTCATCCACAACGTCATACTTAACACGACCAATTTCCTGCAAAAATGCGTGCTCAGGACCGGAAGATGGATAATCAAGTCCGCTCGCCACAGAGTAAACGGGGGCAGGCTCACCGTTTTCGTCCTTAAGCATAATGCTGTTAAAGCCGTGCATAATGCCCTCGGTACCGTATTTAAGGCTTGCGGCGTGGTCGCCCATTTTGGGGCCACGGCCAAGAGGCTCGATACCATAAATATCAACAGGATCGTTTAAAAATCCTGCAAATAGACCTGCGGCATTAGAACCACCGCCAACACAAGCAACTATAGATGAGGGAAGATGACCTGTCATCTCTAAAAATTGCTCTCTAGCCTCAATGCCAACAACGCTTTGGAAATCTCGCACCATCATAGGGAATGGGTGAGGGCCTAAAACCGAACCGATGCAGTAAATAGAATCCTTGTATTCCTTACTATAGGCATCAAAAGCGGCATCAACAGCCTCTTTTAAGGTTTTAAGACCGTGTGTAACCTCAACAACATTAGCGCCGAGAATCTTCATTCTTGCAACGTTGGGCGCCTGCTTTGCAATATCAACAGTACCCATATAAATATCACATTCAAGGCCGAAATAAGCGGCAGCCGTTGCGAGTGCAACACCGTGCTGACCTGCTCCTGTTTCGGCAATGACCTTTTTCTTGCCCATATATTTAGCAAGCAAGGCCTCACCCATACAGTGGTTGAGCTTATGGGCACCGGAATGGTTTAAATCCTCACGCTTGGCGTAAAGCTGAACCTTACCTCCAAGAGCATCAGAAAGACGCTCTAAGTGGGAAACGGGTGTTGGACGACCCTGAAATTCCTTTCTTATTCTACGAAGCTCGGCAATAAATTTTCGGGATTGGCATATAGAAAAGTAGGCTTCAGTAATTTCGGCCATAGCGGCTTTAAGCTTATCGTCAATATAAACGCCGCCGTATTTACCAAAATAGCCGTTCTTATCAGGATAGTTATTAAAATAGGTGTCAAAATCAATTCCGTTAAATTTCATTTTTATTCCTCCAATTACAGTGATTATATAATATTGTGTGTTTATTTTAAATTGCGTTGCGCCATCGTTTTGTAAGCAGTACCATAGTATGTAACCCCTTTTTTAAAATCCAAAAATTAAAAAATCCTTGGCAGATTTGTTCTGCCAAGGACGAATAATTTTGTTATCCGCGGTGCCACCTTGTTTCACGATTAACGTGCACTTTAGCGAGGTACATACATACCCCCGACAACTAACGTATGCCACACGTTGCAGAATACTCTGCCGAAAACGGCATTTGACTGCACCCTCAGCGGTCCATTTGCCAAACAGTTTCTAACCCGACTTTCAGCACCACGGGCTCTCTGTATAGTCTTGAATGACTTTATCTCCGCATCAACAGTTTAAAATATTCATTTGAATTTATATTATCACAGTAAACCAAATTTGTCAATAGATTAAACCGTTTTAAGGACGAATAAGCTTAAAAAATATAAAATGTTTTTAACTAAAAAAGCTTTTTAAGCTATTGTCACCTTTTTACAAATATTATACGTGCTTCCTTTTTAGGTATTGAAATTACGGGTGAATTGCTATCTTTTTTAATGTCGGTATGGGGACTATATATGCAAAAAGATTTTGCATTACTTAAAATTTTACCACTAATGCAAATGTTTTCCAGACATTCATCCGAGGTATTAACAAGCAAACACGCACTTTGGGTTTCTCCCTGTTTATAAAGAGAAATCTGTCTTCCGTTTGTATCGACAGAGGTATTTTGCAAATCATATTTCTCAAGTGTGCTGACAAGCTCCTTTATATCGTCTGCCATTACCGTTTTTTCAAAAGACTTGGTTAATTCTTTCCTTGGGGCTTAAAAGCTTGGTGTTTTGGTTGCAATTGAAGGGAAGAAAATTAAAATCATGCACAATTTCCAAGGGACGGAACAAGCTATCGTTTTACTTATCATATCGATACCTCTGAGATAAGCGAATTAAATAGAATTTAAAATATTGATAACCGATTTAAGCTCTTTGGGTTTTACCTTATCGGGAATACGGTCATTTAAAACGCATTCAGCAAAATAGCGAATTTCATTGCCATAGGCACTTGTTGTAGGAGCATATCCGTCGCCCTCGTCATCTGCGTTGTCCATACCTTTAAACTCTTCAATTTCATCATAGGTATTTATTGTTAATTTATGGTCTTTGAATACTGCAACAGCATTTTCAAACTGAAAACGGAAGCCTGCTTCAAAAGGATATTTGCCGTGATACCACGCTGCCTCAGCAGAAATAAAAGCATCACCAAAACCGTAGGTTGCTGAAAAGTAATCTTGATTTGCAAGCTTTGAACGATGAGTTTCTACAAAATCGGGCTTTCCAAAGGCATAAACCATAAAATCTAAATCGTGAATATGTAAATCATAAGGAGTAAGACCGCTGCGTTTTTCATCGGTCATCCACCCCTCCCAACTGCTTCTGGGCATAGAGGAAAGGCGATACATATGTCCCGAAAGGAGCTTGCCGTACTTCTTATTTTCATAAAGCTCTTTAATATATTCAAATTCAGGCCAAAAGCGAAGTACCTGAGCCACCATAAATTTAACATTCATACGCTCGGCAACGCCGTAAATACGATCAACGTCATCAATATTAAGCGAAATGGGCTTCTCACAAAGAACATGTTTACCCTTTTCCATTGCCTTTATTGCATACTCGGCATGAAGGAAGGTAGGAAGACAAATATCTACAATATCTAATTCCTCGTTGCTTAACATTTCATCAAAGCTTGTGTATTTATTAACTCCATCTACCTTTTCCATCTGTTCGGGTCGAATATCGCAAACTGCAACGAGCTCTGCATCATTATAATCTGCCCATCCGCTTATATGGGCTCCACTGATTGCACCAACGCCAACTAAGCCAACCTTTAACATAGCATTAACCTCCATAAATTTCTGATACTAATTTACCAAGATATTCTTTAGCATAAACAACATCCTTAAGCTGTTGTTCGCCTGAAATTTCACGCTCGATAATAACATAGGTATCATAGCCAATTCCTTTAAGTCTTTCAAAAAACAGTCTGAAATCTACTCTGCCATCACCCACACGTGCCTCTCTGCCGAGGTTATGTCCATCTGTGGGGAAGAATCCATCCTTAGCGTGAATGTTACGCACGTATTTACCAAAAACATCCAAAGCATCCACAGGGTTTCCCTTGCCATAAAGCACAAGATTGCCTGTATCTAAATTAACTCCAAGGTTATCCATACCTATTTGCTCAAAGCAACGAAGCATAGTGGTAGGTGTTTCCTGACCTGTTTCAAAAAGTAAATACTGTCCATTGTTTTCAAGATGCCTTGCAACCATTTTTGCAGCGAGGCAGAATTGAGCAAAATTAGGGTCATAAGGATTTTCAGGTATATAACCCATATGAGTTACTACATCTGTAACACCAAGCTTTTTGGCAAAATCGGCGCCTGAACAAAGCTCTTTTATACGCTCGGATCTATATGCCTCCGGAACTAATCCAAGGGAAATCTGACCCTCATAAAAATTCCAATAGCAAGGGCCGGTCCAGCCACACCAGAACGCTGTGATAGTGATGTCGTATTTTTTTGCGTAATCCTTAATAATTTCAGCGTTTTCATCGGTCCAATGAACGGGATTCCACGAGATAAACTGACAAACCGAAAAATCGTTATCCTTTAAAGTCTTGAACTGATTTTCTAAGGTTGCCATGTCCTTTAAAACTATACAAGCTCCAATTTTCATTTAAAAGCTCCTCCTTGATAAAGACTTGACATATTTTTTCTTTTATTATACAATTATTCAAAAGAATAACTTGTTTTTTTCTATTATAAATTTGTCTTATTTTAAGGTTGGCGGTGAAAGATATGAAAAGTTTGGATTACCAAAAGGAGCTTACTCCCGTGGTTTATTCAGAAAGTGCAATAAAAATATCGCATTTATCAATAAAGCCTCAAGCTCTTGCCTTTCACACCCATTGGCATAACAGAATAGAACTTTTAAGAATAATATCAGGCACCCTTGTTTTGAACATTAACGGTGAAGTTGTAACTGCCGAAAAGGATTCAGTTGTTGTTATAAATCCCTGCCTTTCCCATACGGGATTTGCCGGCACAAACGGTGCTGAATACATTGTTATTTCCTTTGATATAAGCAATTTTTTAAATTCTTCAGTTGCCTCCTTAAAATATCTGGCCCCTATTTTGGAACAAAAAATCTTGCTTGACAACTATGTTGACGCACCTTTGTTTGTATCTGAGGTTGATGAAATAGCAGAGAATTTTAAAACCAATCCGCTATTTGCGATTTCTTCTGTATACAGATTTTTAAGTCTCTTCTTTAAAAATGAAAAATTTCGGCAATTTGAAAAGCCATACAACAATCAGGCTTTTTACAGAATAGTTAAATATTTAAACGAAAATTTTCGTGAATCCTTAAACATTTCAACCATTAGCAAAATGTTCGGCTATAGTGAGCCGTACCTATGTCAAAAATTCAAAGAATGCACAGGCCTTACCATAATAAATTATCTTAATATTTTAAGGCTTGAAGAAGCACAGAAATTGCTCAAATCCACCGATAAATCTGTAAGCGAAATTGCTTTTTCGTGCGGTTTTAATGACCTTGCATATTTCTCTCATTGCTTTAAAAATAAACTTAATATATCGCCTTCGAATTATAGAAAGCATTTAGATTTGCAAAAATAAATTTAGCAAAAATATACTGTATATTCTTTTTAAAATAAATTTATTTGGTAGGTTTTTGTGTTGACAAAGTTCTCTTTCTTCTATATAATATAACTATGATAAGCTTTTACATAACTGACGGATTAGCGGGTTTACCGCAAGGGAATGTAAAAGATAAATGCCGACCGTCTGGGCAATCAGTTGTAAAAGCTGATTGCCCTGTTTTTGTTTAATTCGGCAACAGCAACTACCAAAGGAGGAAAAATTTATGGAACACAAAAATTGGTACGGTTTTAATGGCGGAGTTTGGCAAAACGAAATCAATGTACGTGATTTTATTCAGTCAAATTACACTGAATATACCGGTGACGATAGCTTTTTATCCGGTGCAACCGAACGCACCAATACTCTTATGAAAAAAGTCGAAGCTCTTTTCGCTTTAGAGCGTCAATTCGGCGGCGTGCTTGATATTGATACTGCAACCGTTTCTTCACTTACCGCTTATTCCCCGGGATATATTGATAAGGATAATGAAATTATTGTTGGTATGCAAACCAACCGCCCCTTAAAGCGTGGAGTAAATCCCTTTGGCGGTATGCGTATGGCAAAGCAGGCCTGCGAAGCTTACGGATATAAGCTCGGAAAAAAGGTTGAGGAGGAATTCCGATTCCGCACCACCCACAATGACGGTGTTTTCAGAGCCTATACTGATGAAATGCGTCAAGCAAGAAAATGCCACGTTATAACAGGTCTGCCCGATGCTTACGGACGTGGCAGAATTATCGGTGACTATCGCCGTGTTGCCCTTTACGGTGTTGATAAGCTTATTGAAGAAAAGAAAAAAGATAAAGATGCCCTTAAAAATTGCATCTTTAATACCGAAAACATTCGTCAAGACGAAGAGCTTTATCAGCAAATAGCATTTTTAGGTTATTTAAAGGAAATGGCGGCAATGTACGGCTTTGATATAAGCGAGCCTGCCAAAGATGCAAAAGAGGCAATTCAGTGGACATACTTCGGCTACCTTGGCGCTATTAAAGAGCAAAACGGTGCAGCAATGTCTTTGGGAAGAGTAAGCAGCTTTTTTGATATTTATATTGAGCGTGATATTAAAGCAGGAATTTTAACCGAAGAAAAAGCCCAAGAGCTTTTTGATGATTTTGTTATCAAGCTTCGTATAGCACGTCATCTGCGCACCCCCGAGTACAATGAGCTTTTTGGCGGCGATCCAATGTGGATTACCGAGGCTGTTGGCGGTATGGGTGAAGATGGCAGAACTCTTGTTACCAAGAGTAGCTTCCGTGTGCTTAATACACTTTACACTTTAGGTTCTTCTCCTGAACCCAATCTTACGGTGCTTTGGTCTAAAGCTCTGCCGGATGGCTTTAAAAAATACTGTGCAAAGGTTTCCAAAGATACCGATTCCATTCAGTATGAAAGTGATGACTTAATGCGTCCCATATATGGCGATGATTACGCTATTGCCTGCTGTGTTTCGGCAATGAAAATTGGAAAGCAGATGCAGTTCTTCGGTGCACGTTGTAATCTTGCAAAGCTTCTTTTAATCGCCATAAATGGCGGTTATGATACCACAAGCGGTATGCATATCGGCCCCCAGATGCCTGTTCTTTCGGGCGATACTCTGAATTACGATGAGGTTGTGGAACGCTTTGATATTTACAACAAATGGCTCTCCAATCTTTACGTAAACACAATGAACGTTATTCACTATATGCACGATAAATATTGCTATGAAAAAACCCAGATGGCTTTGCACGATACCAACGTTCATCGCTTTATGGCGTTTGGTATAGCCGGTCTTTCGGTTGTTGCAGATTCGCTTAGTGCTATTAAGTACGCAAATGTTGGCGTAATAAGAGATAAAAACGGATTCATTACCGAGTTTAACACAGAAGGTGACTTCCCCAAATTCGGTAACGATGATGACAGGGTAGACCTTATTGCAAAAGAGCTTGCCCATAAGGTTATAACCGAACTTAGAAAGACCCCCACCTACCGCCACGCCGAGCATACCCTTTCGGTACTCACAATTACCTCTAACGTTATGTACGGTAAAAACACAGGTGCTACCCCCGATGGCAGAAAGGCATCTGCCCCGTTTGCTCCCGGTGCTAACCCCATGCACAACCGTGAAGAAAACGGTGCTTTGGCTTCCCTTAACTCGGTAGCAAAAATCAGTTATGATGACTGCCGTGACGGCGTTTCCAACACCTTCTCCATCACTCCCGACGCCCTTGGTAAAACAGACGATGAGCGTGTAGATAACCTTGTAACTATCCTAGACGGCTATTTCGCAAAAAAAGCACATCACATAAACATAAATGTTCTTAACCGAGAAACCTTAATGAAAGCCTATGAAAATCCCGAAGCATATCCCAATCTCACAATCCGTGTTTCGGGTTATGCTGTAAACTTCAACAAGCTTTCACGTGAACAGCAGCGTGAGGTTATAAGCCGCACCTTCCACGAAGCAATGTAAAAATTTTAAAATCGCCCACTTTTTGCGGGCGATTTTTCTTTAAAGGAGTAACAAATGAACAAAAAAGGCGTTGTACATTCTTTTCAAAGCTTGGGTACGGTTGACGGTCCGGGCGTGCGTTTTGTAGTCTTTTTAAAGGGTTGCAACCTCAGGTGTGGTTGTTGCCATAATCCCGACACGTGGGAACTTTCCGGCGGTACCGAATACACCGCCCAAGAAATTGTATCCAAGGCGGTACGATTTAAAGAATATTTTGGCGAAAACGGCGGAATAACCCTTTCGGGCGGCGAGCCGCTACTTCAGGCGGAATTTGCAAAAGAGGTTTTTTCACTCTGCAAAGAAAGTGGTATAAACACCTGTCTTGATACCTCGGGAAGCCTTTTGAATGATGACATCAAAGCCCTTTTAGCCCTTACCGACAGGGTTCTTTTGGATATTAAATACACAAATAATGAAGATTATAAAAAATATGTGGGTTGTGCTCTCACTGCCCCTTTGGAATTTCTGGATTATTTAAACACAAAAAAAATCCCCACCACATTAAGGCAGGTTATTATACCCACCCTTAATGATAATGAGGATAACATTTTAAAGCTAAAGGAAATTAAAGACTCCCATTCAAATGTAGATAAAATTGAACTTCTGCCATTCAAAAAAATATGTCAGATTAAATATGACAATATGGGAGTATCTTTCCCGTTTGCAAATCTTCCCGAACCCGATAAGGAGCTTATGGATAATCTTTTTAGATTTCTCTAGTCAACTCAAATCCTGTGCAAGGACTACGGCATCAATACGGCTGTTTCCAAAGCCAAAATCATCATCTCATTAAATGCGGTCTGACGCTCCTCGGACGAGGTTGCTTCACCCGTTACAAGACTATCTGAAATGGTGCAGATGGCTAGTGCCTTTTTGCCAAGCCTTGCCGCATTAAGATAAAGGGCGGCGGCCTCCATTTCTACCGCCAACGCCCCAACAGATGACCACTTTTTTAAAAAATCAGGATCTCCGCCATAAAAAAGGTCGCTGGAGAATAAATTTCCCACAGTTACATTTGTACCACACTTTTTTGCAACATCGCAAAGGGTGCTGAGCAGGGTATAATCAGCAATTGGCGCAAAGCCTGAAAGCCCGCACTCATTCATTATTCCTGAGTTTGTACAGGCGCCCATTCCAACAACGATATCACCTATTTTAAGATTTTTGTTCATTGCGCCTGCAGTTCCCACACGAATAATGTTCTCTACTGAATATCCCTCAAAAAGTTCATAACTGTAAATGCTGATGGAGGGCATACCCATACCGCTTGCCATTACCGAAACAGGATTACCTTTATACAGTCCGGTAAATCCCATTATGCCACGCACCGAATTCACCTGTTTTACATCGGTAAGATAGGTTTCGGCAATGTATTTTGCTCGAAGTGGGTCTCCCGGCATTAAAACAGTTCTTGCAAAATCGCCCGCTTTAGCATTTATATGCGGAGTTGGAATACTAAGTGCCATATAAAAAACTCCTTTTTAATTTAAAATAATAATTTGTTATAAAAATAATCCGATGCCTGTAGCGGCGGTCGGATTATTCTTTTCTATTTTCTTTCATCAAGAGGTGTATAGCCAACCTGAGGAGAAACACTGATATATGCAGGACGGATAATTTTACCCATATTAAGTATTTCCTCAATACGGTGAGCACTCCATCCCACAATACGGCTGATAGCGAAAATAGGTGTATAAAGCTCTAACGGCAAATCGAGCATATCATAAACAAAGCCGCTGTAAAAGTCTATATTAGCGCTAACGCCCTTGTAGATTTTGCGTTCTTCACCAATAATCTTAGGTGCAAGTCTTTCAACCGCCTTATAAAGGTTGTACTCCTTTTCACGATTCTTTTCGGTTGAAAGTATGCCAACAAACTCTTTGAAAATTTTGGCTCTGGGGTCGCTTAATGTATAAATTGCGTGACCCATACCATAAATAAGGCCGGATTTATCAAAAGCTTCTTTGTGAAGAAGTTTTCTTAAATAATCAGAAAGTTCATCTTCATCTTCCCAGTTTTTAACGGTCTTTTTCATATCGTTAAACATCTGCACAACCTTAATGTTTGCACCGCCGTGGCGAGGTCCTTTAAGACTGCTGAGAGCTGCCGCCATTGTAGAATAGGTATCGGTACCCGAGCTGGTTACAACGTGGGTGGTAAAGGTGGAGTTATTACCGCCGCCGTGCTCTGCGTGAAGAACCAAAGCCAAGTCTAAAACTCTAGCCTCTGCCTCGGTATACTTACTGTCAGGACGAAGCATATGCAAAATGTTTTCTGCCGTGCTGAGATTAGGATCGGGATTATGAATAATAAGACTGTTATTTAAAATGTAATGATTATATGCCTGATAGCCATAAACTGAAAGAAGCGGAAAAAGTGCAATAAGCTGCAAGCTCTGACGCAACACGTTAGGAATGTCGTTTTCATTAGCGTGATGATCATAGCTATAAAGAGTGAGCACACTTTTTGCAAGCGAGTTCATCATATCGGCATTAGGGGCTTTAAGCACAACGTCACGCACAAAATTTATAGGCAATTTGCGATTTGCGGCCAAAATCTCATTAAACTCTTTGAGTTGCTCTTTTGTAGGGAGCTTACCGAAAAGCAGCAAATAGGCTGTTTCCTCAAAGCCAAAACGCTTTTCATTCATAAATCCGTTTGTTAAATCTCGTATATGCACACCACGGTAAAAAAGCTCACCCTCGATAGGAGTTTTTTTGCCATCAATCATCTTAAAGGAATTAACTTCACTTATTTCGGTAAGTCCTGTTATAACACCATTACCATTTTGATCTCTAAGACCTCGGTTTACTTTATACTCGCTGTAAAGCTCTGCCGGGATTACGCTTTGTGATATACAAAGTTCCGAGAGCTCACGAATTTTAGGAGTAACATCAAACAGTTCTCTATCCTGCTGTCTCATTTTATCATCTGCCTTTCGGGGATTATTTATAATCATTCTTTTTATTTTTATTAGTATACCATATTTTTCTTTTCATTGCAACGAAAATGCTAATCTTTAACGAACTTTTAATAATTTTAATTACATCTATTCAAAATTTCGATAATAAACTACATACTACAACAAAAAATTAGAGCAAATCCTATTGCATAAAAATAGAAATTTATGTATAATTAGAGTATATATTCGTTTTCTAACATCTATTTGTAAAAAGCAAGGAGCGAACAACCAAATGAATCTTCAGGCTATTCTTTTTCCTGTCTTCACACTTTTAGGCGGACTTGCATTTTTCCTTTACGGAATGAATGCTATGTCCGGAGGTCTTGAAAAGCTTGCCGGCGGCAAAATGGAAACAACTTTGAAAAAAATGACCTCCAACAAGGTTGCAAGTATGGGGCTTGGCGCAGGTATCACAATTGCTATGCAGTCATCTTCAGCCCTCACAGTTATGCTGGTAGGCCTTGTAAACTCAGGAATTATGGCACTTGAGCAAACTGTTGGAGTTATTTTTGGCTCTAACATAGGAACAACCCTTACCGCTTGGATTCTTTCTCTTGCCGGAATTGAAAGTGGCGAAGGCGGTGGAATCGGCGGCTCGCTTGTATCAATGTTAAAGCCTGATAATTTCTCTCCCATTGTTGCTCTTATTGGTATAATTTTTATTATGATGGCAAAAAGCCAACGTAAAAAAGATATTGGTACCATCATGGTAGGCTTTGCTATTTTAATGTTTGGTATGCAACTTATGGGCGATGCCGTTAAACCCCTTGCCGCAGAGGAAAACATTGAATCCTTTAAAGCCTTTATTGATATATTCAATAATCCTCTCATTGGTGTTGCGGTTGGTGCAATATTTACCGGTATTATTCAAAGCTCAGCAGCAAGCGTTGGTATTTTACAAACCCTTGCAATTGAAACAAAGGCAATAACCTTCAATATGGCAATCCCCATTATTATGGGACAAAATATTGGTACTTGTGTTACTTCTCTAATCTCTAGTATAGGTGTTACAAAAAATGCAAAGCGTGTTGCTGTAGTACATATTTTGTTTAATGTTATTGGTACCGTTATAGTTCTGCTTATTTATCTTCCTGTTTTTTGGCTTGTTCAACCCGTTAAAGAGTATTTGAGTGCCAACATAAACGCTCAAGAAATCGCTTTGTGCCATACAATATTCAACGCATTCACAACTCTTTTACTCCTTCCCTTTACCAATCTTCTGGTATTCCTTGCAAAGAAGTTTATACCCGACGCAAAGGAAGAAGAGAAGAAAACCTTTATCGACGAGCGTTTGCTCAACACTCCCACCGTTGCCCTTGCTGAGTGTGATAACTACACCGTAAAAATGGCAAAAATGGCAAGGAAAACCTTTATTGATGCTACCAACATTGCACGAGCCGCTGAGGACGGTAAAGGCTTTGATGAAGTGCTTGCCGCAAAGGTTAAGGATGAAGAAAAGCTACTTGATAGATATGAAGATAAGCTCGGATCAATCCTTGTTAAGATTTCCAGCAAGGAGCTCTCCGAAAAGGATAGTAAAGAGGCATCGAAGCTTCTTCACACTATTGGCGATTTTGAGCGCATAGGCGACCACTCTGTTAACCTTTTGGGCGTTGCAAAAGAAATTGCAAGCAAGAATATTTCTTTCAGTACACAGGCCAAAGAGGAGCTTAAAACCCTTTCGTCTGCACTTGAAGAAATCATCACCCTTACCGTTACCGCTTTTGAGGAAAATAACTTAGACCTTGCTAAAGATATTGAGCCTTTGGAGCAGGTTGTTGACGCTCTTACCTCGCAGATTAAAGCTAACCACATTGCAAGACTTCAAAAGGGTGACTGCACAATAGAACTCGGCTTTGTGCTTTCTGATTTGCTTAACAACTTTGAGCGTGTTTCTGACCACTGCTCCAACATAGCAGTTGCTATGATAGAGGTTGCTCATAACAGTTTTGACACCCATAAATATCTTAAAAATATTAAATCAGAAGAAAACCCCGATTTCACCGAGCGTTTTAACGAATACATAACAAAATACAGCATCGACTAAAAGAGTTTTAAAGCATAAAAAGGGATGTAAAAAACTTTGATTTTTACATCCCTTAAAATAAGAATAAAACAATATGAAAAATCTGCAATAAAAGTGAGAAAAAAGCACTTTCGTTGCAGATTTTTATTTATAAATATAAGTTGCTCCTGCCGCCAAAGTTTGTGCTAATTTTTTTTGCGGAACGAGCAAGCCCGTTCCCTACAAAGGTTCCCCTTATTTTGCACGTCAAATTGTAGTTTATCGCAGAGATTTAACCCTCACACCGTAGGGACAGGCCTCCCGGACTGTCCGTAAAAAAGCCTTTAAATTAGCGTTTTTTTCACCTCATCCACCGCTAAAGCGGTCCCCCTTCCCCATCAAGGGGAAGGCTTATAAACAACAATTTATCTGTATCTTTCCGGCTGCGGAACGAGACTTAGCTAAACGCATAAAACCTGTTCGGATAAAAGGAACGCCTAGCGTTCAAACTACAATTTATAGTTATTACAACGTGTAGTCTTGTTATTTATGCAAGTTAATATATGTTTTTACATCTCGTCGGCTAAGGTTTTACGCTTTTTCCATATTCCTGAAAGGAAATATATCATACTGGGCACAGCAAATCCATAAGGAGCAAGTCCGTAACCCAAAACAAAGCCAAAAAATCCAAAATCCAACGCTATTCCAAACAACCAGCTAAGTCCTATTCTAAGCAGAACGCCATCTAAAATAGCAAGCACCATACTTAGCTTTGCGTTGCCTATACCCTGAATGAAAGCACCGCTTCCACGCATAATAGCAAAGGCAGGGAACATCCAAAGTATAGCCGCTATAAAGGTTTCGGAAAGTTTGTGAACCTCTTTGTCGGGTGAGAACAGCATAAAAAGCTCTTTGCCGAAAAATAAATAAAGTAAAATGCAAAATACCGTAAATACACCCGCATATATCCACGCCCAATGAACAATTTTTTGAGCTCTTTTTTGTTTGCCTGCACCTATATTCTGGCTAATCATCGGTATGGCGGCATACTGTATGCCCATACACAGCTTGTTTATAATATCATCTATTCTGCAGCCTACGCCAAAGGTGGCGCCCGCTCCAACACCGACTTCATTTATGAGAGATGTTACAAAAAGCATAGAAATATTTATAAATCCCGATTGTATTGCCATTGGAGTGCCGAGTGACACGATGAGCTTTGAATACTTTTTATCCGGCTTAAAGGATTTCGGTTTAAAATCGAATCCAAACTCCGCTTTGCGTTTATATAAATAGTAAAGGGAAAACAAAAATGAAGCCGCCTGACCTATAATCGTTGCCCAAGCAGCACCGGCGACTCCCCAACCCCAAAAACCGGTAAAAATCAAATCCAAAATCAAATTTATACACGATGCAATAGCAATAAAAAGAAGTGGGCTTTTAGAATCTCCCATACCACGAAGTACGGCCGAGACCATGTTATAACCGGCCGTGAAAATAAGTCCTGCGGCACAGATTATAAGATAATCAAAAGCCATATTATAGGATTCTTTTGGCGTGTTCATAACATTTAATATTAGCAAACTAAAACTGCAAATAATCGCCGTAAGAACCAGCGAAAAAACGAGCAATAAAGTAAATAAAGTGCCGATTATGCCATTAAGCTCCTTCTTTTTGCCCGAACCTATTGCCTGCGATACAAGCACCTGCCCCGCATTTGAAACGCCAAGGCAAACCATAACGGCAAAATTTATTATCATACTGCTTTGCGATACAGCCGAAAGTCCCTCTTTACCAACATAATTGCCGACAATTATCATATCAATTGTGCTGTAAAGCACCTGAAGTGCGTTTGATGCCATAAAGGGAAGCGTAAACCAGAAAAGCTGCTTTGGTATGCTACCCGATGTGAAATTTTTGGTAAGTGTTTTTGTTGCCATTTTTGCTCGACCTTCGTTTAAAATATTTTATAATTCATCATAATCGTCTAAAAAAAAGTGCTCGTCACCCTTTTTATGATATCCGATAATTGTATCAAGATTTACTCTGTGAAAGCTTCTGAAGATGTTTATGTCTATCAAATCATCCTCTTTTTTAAGCTCTTTTATAAGCTCTTTGCATTTATAACGCTTGGATATTCCCTCTCTGTCAATCGCTCCGGCCTCGCCGAGCTTCTCGGTGAAACGGCAGGCACAATTTAAAAACTCAAGGCTATTGTACCTTGCAAAGGCTTTAATATCATCCTCACGCACACAGTAAAGCGGACGAATAAGCTCCATTCCCTTGAAGTTTGTGCTGTGGAGCTTAGGCATCATTGTTTGGAACTGCCCGCTGTAAAGCATACCCATAAGGGCGGTTTCAATAGCATCATTAAAATGGTGACCAAGTGCAATTTTATTGCAGCCTAAATCCCTTGCAAAGCTATAAAGGTGCCCCCTACGCATACGCGCGCAAAGATAACAAGGTGATTGCTCAATATTCTCCACCGCCGCAAAAATATCACTTTCAAAAATTTTTACGGGAATCTGCATAAGCTCGCAGTTTTCTTCAATTTTTTTACGGTTAGCAGGACTGTATCCCGGATCCATACATATAAATTCCAAATCAAAATCGGTATGTCCGTGGCGTTTTAACTCCTGCATAAGCTTTGCAAGAATAAAGGAATCCTTACCACCTGATATACAAACAGCAATTTTATCCCCTTTTGCAATAAGCTCATAGGATTGAACTGCCTCAATAAACCTGTTCCAAACGCTTTTTCGGAACTTTTTTATTAAACTGCGCTCTATTTCAGTGCATCTATCCATAATACTCATCCTAATTATTTTGGTGATTATATTGTAGCATAAAATAACCTTTTTTTCAATGCTTGGGCCTATGAAATTTGATGAGCCTAAAGATACCCAAAAACAGCCATTTTAGGCTAATTTGAATTTGAGTGTTTTGGCTACCCAAAAATATAAACAGGACAAAACTCACAAGGTTTCATCCTGTTTCATAGACTTTATAGAACCTGCCTAATGCTCTCTTTGGCTCATAGCGGATTTAGCCATCAACCTAGGAAGAGTAATTTCATACCAATTATACTCTGATTTCGCAGAATATTTTTCAAAAGCAAATTTAATTTCTACCAAAGTTTTAAAATCATTACTTGCAATATATTCCGACATCTTATCTGTTGGTATTCTCTCCACACGTTTTAAAAGCTCTTTTTCAAGGCGAACGTACTGTGGTATAGTCGCATCGTCCGGCTTTCCTGAATCCGATACAATAATTTCATCTAGACTTCCGTCTAAATATCGGTCAACATTGTATTTGGCTATAGCGCCCTCGCCGCCTGATACCGAAAGCACAAAAAACATAACAACAGAAATTATAAAAGCTATCGGAATAAGTTTTATTTTCACAATAAATTGCTTTAAAATAACGGCTATAAAAATCAGCGTTAGCACCATCATAAACCAAAATGCGTGCAATCTTTTTGAGGTTAGACCGTATTCATTTATATAAAGCACAAGTTTTGAAATTGCAGTGCTTATAAGAATAAGCGTAAAAATACATATTATAATATTTAAAATTCTTATTAAAACATCTTCTATCTTATTTTTCTTTTTAACAAAAAAGCTGATTGCAGCGATTATTACGAAATTTATTGCACTAACGGCCAAAAGTTGAAAAAATCCATCTCTGGCATAAGTGGCATAGTTTATATTTTCGGGTAGCTCACCAAAAAAGCCTGAAACATAATACTTCCACTGCGAAATAAAGAATACAATGTACAAAAAAAGTAAAGGAATAGTTGCGGTAAGTACCGTTATAACAGGCGCTATAGACGCCTTTTGAGATTTATCTTTACAGTCTTTAAGCGTGATAATTTTCTTTGCTTTTTTATCAAAGGCGGAAATAAAAAGTGATAGAAGATATGCCCCAATAGGTATAGCAAAAATAATGCTGGCTATCTGCTTCGCGATATCAATAGGTTTAAAATCAAAGATTCTGCTTAAGAGTCTTAAAAATCCCCCATCAAACGAAAGAAGTGAAAATACTATAGCGGTTGGAATTACTGTTATCAATACTCCCACTAAAATTCTGCCCACAATCGAACCAAATTTATTGCCCTTTTTCCCTCTGAAAACAGCAATTGTTCTATTTATGCTACAAAAGGGTACTACAAAAACAGCTTTTAAAAAATCTATTAAAATATATGACGATAATCCACCCTCAAGTCTATTTTCGGTAGCGGCACACACATAATAGCAATAGGCGAAAAAAGCATAACAAAATCCAAAAATGTGAATTACCATATTGCCCGATAAAAACAAAGAACCTGCAACTGCAACACCCGAAACCGCTACGCAAATTGCCGCCTTTCCAAACTTTGCCTTTTTCAAAACAAGTATTATTGTCGTTGAAAGATAAAGCAAAATTACAAAAATCAGTCCATAAAGAGGTTTTAAAAAAGCCGGAAAAGATCTGCAAAAAAAGTATCCCAAAATCAGGCAAATCCATCCCCATAGAGTGTCTAATGAATCGGGATTTCTATCGGATGATTTTTTAACATCTGCAAAAGTATTTTCATAATTATTAAAGTGTTGCTCCATAATTACACCCCCACTTCATCGTTGCGGTATTCTAAAATATCCCCAACATCGCACTCCAAAACCTTACAAATCGCCTCCAACGTAGAAAAACGAATCGCTTTAGCTTTGTTATTTTTAAGTATTGAAAGATTAGCCAAAGTTATTCCTACCCTTTCAGAAAGTTCATTTAATGATATTTTTCTTTTTGCCATCATTACATCTAAATTAACAATTATCATAATAGGCACCTCACACAGTCAGGTCGTTTTCATCTTTAATTTCAGTAGCTTTCTCGATAACATTTTTAACTACTCGTACACAAAGCCCCAAAAATAATGCCGCAAAGGCTACAACCGATGAAAGTGTAAAATAATATGTGAGTAGAGCAAAAATCACACCCACGCCGATACTACACCAAGAAATACCTCTAATTAAACTAACGCTTTTGGCAGAAAAAACATTTTCACGTTTCACCTGCATAAGCAATATGAAAAGCAGAATGTTTGCGATTAAAGCAATAATTAAAATAATATATGCGGCTATCAAAGCCAATATAAAATCGGTGCTTGTTGTGTTCATTCTTGACATAATTTCTCCGGGGAACTTCAAAAGAGCTTCAACTACAGTTGGCATAAATGCGCCTATGCCAACTAAAATAGCGAAAAATGCACCTGAGATAATGAGGGATAAATTAACTGAAGCCTTACCTGAAATTTTAAACATTTTAATTACCTCCATAGATTTGAACTGGTTTAACATCATTATAATAGCATACCTTATTTCGTTTGTCAATATAAATTTATCGAAAAACAATATTTTTTTATCATTATTTTAAAACAAATCAATTATACACACAAAACATTAGACCCAAATGTGAGGAAATATTGCTTCAAATCAACAAAAACACCCCGTGCATAGCACGGGGTGTTTTGATTTGAAACTAACCAAATTAACTATTAACCTTTAACGCCGGTATAAATAGCAACCGTTCCGGGAGGAATGGTATCAACAAATGAATCCTTAACGTTTGCAAAGGTCTTATCTGCATCAGCAAGATGAGCTGCAGTAGTAGGAATATTTGTGTTTACATTGTTGATGTGGCGATAAAGTGTTTGATAAATAGCTTTATCAAATTCAACAGTAATTTCATAAGGTTCGGTGTAGGTGTTAATAACTGTAATTGTCCAGCTTCCATCCTCTAGCTGAGCCGCACCAACGTGAATGTCACCAATATCATTTTGAAGTTCAGCATTATTTGTTCTGTAAGCCTTACCGTTTTGATAGCCATTATATTTAGCAAAAAGGCCTGTTGAATAATACTGACCTCTTGGGATAGAGGAAACAAAGAGCGAAGGAGCAGAGCCGCAAGCGTGGATACCATTTACAAACTCACCGCCGGTGTTGGTCTGGTCAGTCCAAAGCTGGTCAAATATCTGCCAGAGAGATATATTGTTAATACCTCTTTGCTGGGCAACAATGCCTCCAACAGCCATCTGCAAGCCTGCCCAAGGACTATCAACACCAAGCTTAGCATTTGTTGAACGGCAGTAGAACTCGTCTACCCAGAACTCAACATTCTTGAATTCGCCTATATCCTTTAAGGGCTGTAAGTAAGATTCAAATACGGGGTCGATGATTTCATAATAAACGTTGTCAGATGCCTCGGTAGCCTCAGGATAGAAGTGAGCAGTCCAAACATCAAACATATCAATGCAGTCACGCTCCAACATATAGCGGAGAAGACCGTCACCATGTTTGATAGAACCCTGGTTGGGGCCAACGTGCTGAACCATATTGTACACGCCTCTATCTTTAAGCCTCTGCTGAATAGTCTTTACAATAAAGATGTATTCATCAGGCTCACCGCCCTCAAAACCATAAGCAGGATGACTCTTATCAGGCATATTTACTGAAGTTGTAGTAGCATAAGAGGGCTCGGTAAAGTAAAGAAGATGTGTGATGTTGTTAATACCACGTTTCTTAGCCTCTAAAAGAAGCTGAGCATGTGCCTCACCTAAACGGAGACTCTCTTTTGCCATACGTTTATATTCAGCGTTTTTGCACTTGGAGAAATCGTAACCTACAGATTCACCGTAAAGGTCATCGGCATAATTCTCAGACTTAGTGATATAGCCATGTTCATCGATAGAACCGGCTACCAAGTGTGTGTGACAACCCAAATGCCAGCCTACCGACTGAACAACATTGATGCCACGTTTTTGAAGGTTGCGACAGTAGTTCCAGTAATAGGTCATACGAGGGCTATCCCAATTCCAACCGCCTTTGTCGGCATCCCATGCCCACAGTGTGGTATAACGGGTTCTTGCAAAGCGAACACCGGAATCCTTTAGACGAGAAAGCTCTAAATCCATCATCTCATCGGTATATACACGACCGGTTTTATCATCAAGCATATGGCCGTAAGCGTGATAAACGGTTGAGCTCATACCACGATAGTTGGTAATGATAGGAGCCTCTGCGTTGTAAACACGAAGGGTTTCCTGGTTCTCCCCATCATCACCATATTCTTCCTCATCCTCATAATAATCATCTTCATAGTAACCATCATCTAAGGGAGAATCGTAATAAT
Organism: Clostridia bacterium; assembly: GCA_017397065.1. The sequence goes on along the minus strand of JAFQKE010000030.1, from coordinate 20,273 downwards.
CGTCACCTTTGGAATCTCCGTCTTCGTAATCGTCTTCATATTCATCTTCTGAATATTCATCATCCGAATATTCATCATCTGAGGAATCATCTGAAGAATTATCTGAAGAATCATCTGAACCCTCAACATCGGAAGATCCAGAACTGTTTTTAGCAGTTTCGTTGTCTGTTTTAGAGCAAGCTCCCAAAAGCGAAATTGCCATAAAAACGCTGAGAATCAAACAAATAAGTTTAATTAAACTACTATTACGCATTTTCTGCACCTTCCTTTCTTTTTCTTATAAAGAGCAAGGCTACACTTGCAAGAACTGCAAGAATGATAACCATAGCCGGTGTTGCAACACTATCACCGGTAGAGGGTGAATCAGAAGCATCATCGGTAACAAGGTCATCTGCTACGCCGTCGTTATCAAAATCATTATCAATAATACCGTCGCTATCGGAATCAACACCCTTGAAGTAAGGCTGTTCACCAAAACCACCATTGATAACGGTTGAATATGACTTGAGGTTATCATAGTCATAAGGAACATAATTTGTATAATCGTTAGGATCGTAACGGTAACCATACTCTGAAGTAAAGAGCATTACGCTATCAATATCCAATGCACCAGCTTTAACATCGATGCAGAGATATACCACTCCGGAAGTACCGGTAGTAAACTTAAATCCGGAACGCTTCCAACCGGTTTCTTTAGGATCAAAGCTAACCCTAGAAGCAGGCTCTTCATCACGGTTTGAATAGTATTCTACACCATTAGGATCGATTGTAACACCAATGCTACCTACTGTTTTTGAAGTTCCTCTTACAGAGGCTGCAAAATAGTACTCTGCGTTAGCCTTAACCTGAACAGGAAGAACATACTTAGTGCCTGCACTTGCACGGAGGAAATGTGAACCCTTAAGAGCTTCGCCCTTGATGATTTTAGCGGTTTTGGGAAGGTCTTTCCAATCCTTTTCAGAAGCGGGGTCCTCAAAGCCTTCATTATCTACTGCATTGTAAAGTCTCTCGCAATAAGTTAACTTAGAATTTTCCTCGTTAACCATAGGAGGTGCAACTGTAATTACAATATCATCAATATAAAAATCAGATGCAGTAGAGCCTAAAACAGAAGCAATTTTAACCTTAAGAGCACCAAAATCGATATTGCTAACATAGAAGATTAACTTCTTCCACTCTGTGTTGAGAGATAAATGTTCAAAACCAACATCTGTGCCATATGTGCCGGAATACTCAGGTGCGAGACCAACTGTACCGCCGGCTTTACCCCCAACTATCTTGTAGTTTAAGGAAATCTTAAAGTTATTACCAACGCCGGGCTGATAAGCAAGCCAAGCCGGGTCAAATCTGGTTACTGTATCACCAAGAGCGGGGTCGTAGGTGAATTTAAGTGACTTTTTGCCACTTACAACAAGGGGATCGTTGCTATCGGTAGCATTATAAATGGAGAATTGACTAGTTGCATAATCTGAGCTTAAAGCAAAACGATCAGACTCAAAGTCTATTTGCTCTAATATTGAGCCGGAATTTTCGGCATTCTTGATTACTTTAAAGTCATCAATCATAGCTGCCGTATCAGCACTGAAAATAAAGTTAATTGCTTCATTGATACCGGAATAAACGGTATATGAATACTCTTTCCAATCTGTGCTGTCAGCCTCAGTAAAGCTTACCGAGCTGATGTAATCCTTAATGTTTGCACCGGAATATTTAATTAAATCCTGTGCTGCTGCAACAAGCTTACCTTTAGCTCTGAATTTTACGGTGTAAGTAGAGAAAGCATCTACCTTTAAGCCGTGATAAGCTGTCTCTCCTGCATTAAGGCTAAGTGCATTATTGGTACCCTCAGCAACAACGGTACCCTTGCCCAGCCAAGATGACTTACCATCATTGAAAGCTCCGTTGGTAACACTTGACGGTAAATTATAGTTAACCAATGAGAGGTTATCAACATATAATCTGTCATAGAAACCGCCGGCAAGAGTTTCTGCGGCAAATCTAATAATCAATCTTGCGCTGGTGTCAGCACCACTGTTGAAATACAAATCAACTCTATGCCAACCGCTATTTGCTTTGATTTGACCAACCTGATCAAAAATAACATTTGCAGTACCCAAATGGTCAGACTCAGAACCAATAATACCTATGCTGGATATATTAGCTTTTGAATCGGTATCGGGCTGATTTACATAGAAAGAAAGTCTGTAATCAGAATTAGGAGTCAAACCGTTTAAGGGTAATATGCTGTTACGGTAACGACCGTTGATTTCAAGCGATTTTGAACCCTCATAAACAAGCTTACTGCTTACACCTGCAGAACACCAAGTGCAGGGATATTCAGGATCAGCAAAAATCCAACCGGGAACGGTACCGTTTTCAAATGTACCGTCTTTTCCGTCAAGGGCAAACAAATCAACAGCGGGCTTATTATAACCATCAAACTTTGCTATAAGATTTACAGCTTCATTTGCAGTAAAGGTATAGGTTGCATCGGAGGATACAAGGTCACCGTTAACATTATACCAACCGGTAAATGTATTGCCCTCAAAAGGAGTAGCGGTGAAGGTAACCTCAGAGCCCTTTAATACATAATCAGAGGTTTGAGTTGATGAAACTGAACCGCCAAGATCGGCAGAGCAACCAACCTTAACACCATATCCGATTTCAAAATCGTCGATATAAAGCTTTGCCTGATAGCCGCTAAAGTTAATCCAAAGGGTTACATCCTTAACATCAGCAGGAGTGGTGAATAAAACGCTAACCTTTTCCCACTTGTTATAGCAATCAACCTGAGCGTCAATATTTCCAAGATAACTAGATGTACCTATGCTTTGATATTTTCCGGTGCTCTCATTCAAAACAACAGGCTCCTGACCTTTTTTCAAAATGAAAGCACTGGTAACATTTTTGGGATTCTGGTCTTGAGAGGGATCTGTAGGATCTTTACCGGTAATATATGCCCAGAACGAAACCAAATACTGTGTTTCAGGCTGCAAGCCCTCAATATCCAAACCGGCTATACGATAAGGAATGTTTAATGTAGCAGCTTTTTCACCTGTATGGGCTCTTTCGTTAGTAACAGTTAATGCAAGATTATTATCTGTTCTATAAGTTGTATTAACATACCATGGGGGATTGTTTTCAAATGTAGAATTGCTGTATTTAGCTAAAACCTGGCCGTTTTGATAATACTCAAAGCTACCATTGGGAATAGTACCGGGCATACCGGCAAATACAGCCTCTAAGCCCTGATACTTATCTTCATAATTAAAGGTAAACTCAGCATCGGTGCTAATAAGCTCATCACCAACATACCAACCCACAAAGGTAACGTTGGGGTAAGGTGTTGCCTTAACGGTAATAGAATCACCTATTGCACACTCAACATAATCGTTAGGAGTAACAGAGCCTAAACCGCTGTTGTTAGAAGTAGGTTTAAACTGCTTTGGTGCAAATCTAATAGTTAAATCATCTAAATAAAGGTTGGTTCCATCACCCTCGGGACGCAACCAAACAATAACAGATGTGCTATCCTTAGAGTCAAAGTTAACAGAGAACTTCTTCCAAGTATTTCTTGCATCAGAGTCAGGAGCGGTATATTTTGCTAATGCACCTGCCTCCACCGTTCTTACAACAATATTACTGCCACTCTTAGTCATACAGCTCATATTGCCATCTGTGATAGAAATTGGAGCCACAGTATCGGTTTTAGAGTCTTTAGTGCCCTTGGTCATAGCATAGAAGCTTACAATATATTTAGTGTTCTTGCTAAGACCTTCAATTTTATAACCCATATAACGGGAGTTGGGTGACATTTTTATTGAGAAGTTGCCGGTATGTGATTCCTCGGTGGTAGCGGTAACATTGCCCCACATAGACCACTCAGAATCAATAAAGAATTTATTTTCCCCGTCCTTAGAGCTGGTTTTAAACAAATCTTCAGTCCAAAGACCGGCAGTATCATTTTTAGAATAAGATACATTAGGGCTTTGTGCCAATACCTGACCGTTGGTAAATCTATTTTCAAAGCTATAATCGGGGAGAGTATTTGGGCCAGCCTCAAACTTGGCGGTCAAATCTGCAAATTTAACCTGATATTTGAAAGTGTAGGTAAGATCAGAGCTCATAAGCTCTTCACCAATATACCAACCCTTGAACTGACCGTCGTTTATAGACTCTGCAGTAACGGTAACATCTGCACCCTCTAAAACATCAGTAGTTTCCGAGGTGGCAGAACCTAAATCGGTATCACTTACCTTAGGCTTGAAGGTCTGAGGAGGACGCTTGATAGCAAAGTTATCTAAATAAAGCTTTGCGTTAGTGCCGTTAGAATCAATCCAGAAAATAACATCGGTGTTACTACCTGTATTAACCTTAAGCTCAAGCTTGGTCCAGCCTGCAGTTACATCCAAATCGTTTTTGATATACTTGTAGGCAAGTGCAGTTGTATTATTAGCACCATAGGAATTGTCTGCTCTTTTAACTATACAGCTTTCATTAGCAGGGGTAACAAGTATGGTGCTTGTGCCTGCCCAATCGGTAGTTTTATCTGCAGTTAAATAAGCATAAACTGAAAGTATGTATTCTGTGTTAGGGGTAAGACCGGAATACTTATAACCTAGCAAACCGTACTGACCGGAGAAGCAAACAGAATTATTACCGGTGTGAGCCATAGCGTTGGTTATGGTGGCTTTACGCCATGTGCCACCGTAATGAGAATCTACATAAAAACCGCTATTATCCTTTACACTACCAAGGAAACTTGTAGGAGTCCAATCGGTATCAGCATTTTTTGGATCTTTTGCGTGAACGGCCTCTGCTAAAAGCTGACCGTTGGTATAGCCTGTTTCAAAGCTACCGTCAATACCAAATGCGGACTTTGTAAAGCGTGCCTCATATTTAGGAGGATTGGCAGGGTCATAGGTAAAGGTAAGCACAGCATCGGTAGAAGCAAGCGAACCGTTTACATACCAACCATCAAATGTGTTTTCACCAAAGGGTTCTGCTTTTATTTCGGCGGGTTTACCGCTCATAAGAGGAACCTCTTTAGAAACACAACCTAATTTTGCATCATTGATAGCAGGTGTATAATAATCCTCAACTTCAGACTTAACAACACTCATTTTAAAGTCAGCAAGCCAAACCTCGCCGCCTACAGCCGAGGGGAAGTTAACCTGATAGGTAACATCTGCCTCATGTGCAGCTAGATTATCGGTTGCAAAGGTGTGAACAACCTGCAACCACTCGCCCTCACGGTTTGTTTTTGGGTAATCAGGTGTTAAAACCTGAGCTACTCCGCCAGAACGAGAAATGAACATAGAGGGACCGTTAGCATCAATAACGGTGCCTGTTTCAGCTACAGTCCAACTGTGCTCAATATCGGTACGGATAACTCGGGTAGAACCATCATCATATCTGTATGAATAAATGTTGGTTCCGTCAGCCGGATTATCATTATGTCCGGGATTACCGTTTTTATCTATATAATCGGGCTCGTACATAGAAGTTTTAAGCCCTTTAATCGCCTTAACCTTAACCCAATAGGTCATAGTGTAAGAGGCGTTTTTTTCAATTTTAATTTTCTTAGCATGAGTAACCCTATTAAGTTTGGTGTTGGCTATGGTTGTGCTAACCTTTAATGCATTAACTTTTGTTCCATTAGGTAGCTCAGTATCTTCAACAATTTGAGCCGAAGCACCGCCATTTGAATTAGGGCTAACTAGCCAGCTTGTTGGAGTATATCCGCTATAATCAGAAAAATCACCGTTTGTTAAAAGGTTATCAGAATCGGCAGCCAAGGTAGAAGGCAAACCAACCGAAACCGTTATAGCAAGCAGTGTGATTACCAATAATAGGGATAACAGTTTATTTTTCACTTTATATCTCCCCTTTTGTTTACAAAAATGTTTTCGAATCATTATCTCCCTACCAAAACACAATATGCCCTTAGCCAAAGCGTTTAAACACGAACCAACCTAAAACGCTTAAAAATAGCCATTTAAGGCTGATTCAAATTTAAATGCTTTGGCCAAAAAGGCGTCAAATATTTTGAGGTGGCGGGCCCCTTTTTAAAAGGGGCTCGCCATTTAAAATTAAGTTTTAATAACCCGCCGTTTAATTATTTAGAGCTAGACTTTTTAATTCTGGCAAGGTCTTTGTTTGCACGTGCAATACCGGTCTGAACAGAACCCTTCTTAGAGTTAAGCTGCTGGGTAATGTTAGCAGGACTAGTACCGGCAAGAGCGTTACAAATCTTGGAGTAGTTACCGGACTCAACATAGTCGCAAACACCGGAACCGTGCATAATGGTCTTCTTAGCAGAAGATTTGGTAATCTCCTTGAAAACAGTTTTGAACTGGCTGTTGTGGAAGGTAGAATCCTGATTGAATTCGCTTACATCGAGGAAGTAACGGAGGAAGTATGCAGCACCTTCGGGGTTCTTAGCCTTCTTGGGAACGCCCCAAACCTTAGGACGAACAGGAGTATAAGCGGTTTTGCCCTTAGGACCGGCTACAGGAACAGCCTCAAGATTCTTAGCGAAGTTGCTGGGGAACCAGTCACCCTCGTTGTAGAGACCGTAGGAGATAGCGGTGAAGAGACCAACCTTACCCTGCTGAACGTTGGTGATATCCCAACCGGAAATGCAGTCGTCGCCCTGAAGCTCAGCAACTTCCATCCAAGCCTTGGTAAGAAGACTGTTGCCTTTAACGTTATCAAGACGGTTAGTGTATTTGCTGCCATTGTACTTAGTGAAGTCTTCACCGGCAGAAAGCATAAACATATCGGTAGACTGGAGTGAAAGACCGGTAAGCTTCTTAGCATTTACCTTACGAACTATGTCGTTCTGGGTCTCCCAGTTCCACTGACCCTTTTTATAGAGCTGATAAGGAGTTTCCTTAATACCGCATTTTTTAAGAATTGCGGGAGAATAGTAGGTTACATAAGTACAGTCTTCGCAAGACCAAGAGTTAGGCATTGCTACACCAAAATAAACGCCGTTGATTTTGTAAGCGTCCATATAGGTTTTGTTCCAGCAGTCAGAATCAAGCTGGAAGTATTTCTCGTTAAGAGGCTGTAAGGACTTGGTTACAAGGCCGGGGAAGTTGTTAGACTGGAACATAACAACGTCAGGAGACTGACCACCGGAAACCATAGAAACAAGCTTAGTGGGATACTCTCTCTCAGAAGAAACAGTAACCTTTATTTTAACATCTGTTAATTTCTCGTACTGATCAACTAAAAGCTGCTCAGATTTGTGGAATTTTCTCCACATAAGAACGTGAACTTCCTTTTTAGGAGCGTTCTTGTAGATGGTGCCGGCTTTTTCAGCGCTGTTGCTGAAGCCGTCTTTTTTACCGGTTTTAGAAGGCTGATTGTTGTTTTGGTTACCTTCCTCTTTACTGTTGTCTTTACTTGCGTCTTCTTCTTTGGATTCAGTAGCATCCTCAGGATTAGACTCATCTTGGGTCTCCTCATCAGTTACATCTGAAGAAACATCTGCGGTTTCATCACTAGCATCTTCTGAGGCATTGCTAGTTTCCTCAGCAGGGCCGCAGGCTGCAAAAAGCATCATAACTGCAAGCAACAATGCCAAAAGACTAGCAAAACGTTTCATTGCTTTCATTTTGTTTACCTCCAAATTTTTGTTTTATACTATCACACTACTACTAGCGTAACATATACATATACATTTTAACCTACTATTCCGACTCTGTCAATACTTTGTATAAATTTCTTTTGTAAAAACAAATACATAATTAAAACAGGGCCTATGAACATAAGGCAGGCTGCCGAAACACCCGATGCAGCAAAGGCATCAACAAGGCCTTGCTCTCTCAGTGTTTGGTTTAAATTTGCCATAGCAACCGCAAGCGGGAACTCGTTGGTAAAGAATATAACCGACTGGTAATATTCGTTCCAATGCCAAATTATGGCAAATATGGAAACCGTAAGGAATACAACGCCCGATGACGGAATTACAACACGGAAGAAGGTCATAAATGGACTGCAACCATCTATCCAGGATGCCTCCTCCAATTCTTTTGGCAGACCCATAAAGAACTGACGATAGATGAATATGAAAAGTCCGGAACGAAGACCAACGCCAAAGAGCGAGGGCAACCAGAATGTGAACGGAGTATCTATAAGGCTTATGTAAGGAATGTTTACTCCGGGAATCAGGTTAAGCAAATCTACCAAATAACCGAAATTAAAGAACTGGTAGTTAAGATTAAGCGGTATAACAAGAATTTGTACAGGAACTATTGCGGTTAGAAGAACCACGCCGAAAAGAAGTCCGCGGCCTTTGAATTTGAATCTTGCAAAGCCGTAAGCGGCAATAGCACAGGAGAAGATTTCCAATAAAGCACTTACCATACCAACAAGCAAGGTATTGAGAAGTGATTTGGGATAATCAAGTGCTTTCCAAGCGCCTGTGTAGGCTTCAAAGGTACCGTCTTTAGCAATCCAAGTAACACTTGGGTCCATAACGTCTATCTTAGAGTGGAAAGAATATGCTATCATAGCAAAAAGAGGATAAAGAATGATGTAGCTGATTGCTATAAGCAAAACATAACGGAAAATTGATACCACAAGATGTCCGCCGGTCTCTTTAACCTTATTTTTGTTAAGGAAGGGAACCGTCTTTTTAAGCTTTTTATCTGTTGTCATTATCTTTCCCCTCCTTATTCCCATCTCTTAAGACAAGTCTTAGAGTAAATTAAAATTACAAGTCCGATTATAGCGCCTATGATTGCAAAGAACAACCACAGCATTGCGGCACTCAAGCCATATTCAAGGTTACTTCTCATCTGATTGTAAGCTTGATCGATAACCGGGTTATCGGCTTTGGTAAGAAGCTCTATAAGTGTAAAGATCATAACCAAAAGCAATGTCTGGCCAATGGAAGGCAGGGTAATGTACCAGAACTCCTCCCAAGCGGTAGCACCCTCAACCTTTGAAGCTTCATAAAGCTGTGAGGGGATTGTCTGAAGTCCGGCAATAAACAGAACAACAGGAATACCGCAGGTCCAGATAGTGTTGAAAATATCTGTTATCATAGAATTGAGCTCTGCAGTTACATCCTCCGGCAATTGCAAGGAGTTAAGCAATTGTGAGAAGTCCATACCGCCGCCGGTACCAACCGCTGAATAAGCATCCTCAGAGATTGAAGAGGAAAGCTGAATGATTGCACCGTTAGCACCATAAGACTGAGTAAGTAGCTCCATAACAACGCCGGTTGCAACAATAACAGGAACGAAGAAAACGCCTCTGAAGAAGGTTCTTCCCTTGAACTTACTGTTGAGTATAAGTGCAAGAATCAAGCTAACTATAATAACTATAGGCATCTGAGCGAAGAAAGAACCAAGAGAAGATAACAAGTTGGTCTGATAGGTATCGTCACTCTCAAATATGTACTTAAAGTTATCTAAGCCAACCCATTTTGTAGACATATATCCACTTTCAGGAACAACATCGCTAAAGGCATAGATAAGTGAAGACACAAGAGGAATGAGGAAGAAAAGAATCATACCGATTATCCAAGGAAGTACAAAGTAAAAACCGTACCAGCTCTTTTTAGATTCAATTCCGCGTACATGCTTTACATCAAGGTCGGGAATAATGTTGCCGTTGATATCATAGGCAACCTTTCCCTTTTTCTTGGCTTTTTCAGCCTTTCTTTTTGCTTTAAGCTCTGCCTCTTCAGCTTTAAGTATTTCTGAAAGAGAGGGCTTTTGTTCGGTGGATTCAGCTTCTAATACTTTTTTATCGTTATTATCATTATTCACTTAAAGTCCCCTCCTTTACTTAACTAAAAAGCCTTGAGCTTTTATAACTGTGTTACCGATTCTATAATCGGTATCATTGTAGTTTACTAAAACGGTTACGCCGTTATCGAATACTGTTTCTGTAACATTTTTTGCTACATATCTGTGATTTGAAATTGTAGCACCTGCAACCTTTGTAAGGTAGCCTTGAGCTTCATTCACACAGTCTTTAATTAACTGAACATTATCTTCATAAAGAGCAGCGTGAAGACCGGGTAAAAGTTGTTTGCGAACTTCTCTATCATAATTATTTATAAGCTCGAAAGAAAGTCCGCTTCCGGTTTCAATTGCCTTTAAGAACTGAGTTCTCTTATTACCTGCAGTGTTTATTGCTCCAATGCTGTTAGAGCGATAACCCTGGAATACCATCTGATAAAGAGGAATTTCCAAATCAAATGCGTTTGATTTTGTAGAAGAGGTAGGTATGTTTGTTATGATATCGGCACCTACTGCAGCGTAAGAAAATGCACCATCCATAAGTACGGTTTTGCTCTTTTTCTTAACATCCTTAGCTATTGCCTTAACATCATTACCCATCTCATTACGAAGCGGATATTTAAAGGTTGTGTCATCATCCTCAAGGGTATCATAATCAGAATAGCAGGTGTTACCTAAGGTATCAAAAGCAAGTCCTGTAATACCCATCTTATCGGCAAGAGCAACAACATCATTAACAACGTCGTCCATCTGGTCACGTGCAATCAAAGCACCAACCTTACCACCCTTGCTTTTTGTGTGTCTATCGTGGGTGGAGATTAAGAAGTTATACACAGGTGCGGTAATGCCGTTTGCACTATCAGCAGAATCTGAACTTGTGCTGTAGCCATTACCCGACTCGAAGAAGTTAATTGTATCAAAATTGAAGAAAGTTTTGATTCCGTTAGACTCTGTATACTCAATAAAATCCTTTAAATCGTCCTCATCACCTGCAACGCTATCGGTAAGGGTAAAGCCGCCGGCAATTTCATTTGAAGCGATACCGCCTTCGCCGTAACCCTGCATAATTGCTGTAAGGTTACCGCCCGAAATCTTTTTAAGCTCGCTTAAAATTTCGGTAGCCTCATCATAAGAGGTAAGGGCAACATCCTTTCCGTAAGGAATACCTACTGCAAGCTCATCCTGAATATATGAGCCATAGAACTTAACGTTAAGAAGTGAGTTGTCTTGAGATTTTTTAAGGTTCTCTTTTTCAACGAGATACTTCTGATAACGTTTAGCCATACCAACATAGCTGGCATCTTCTCCTGATAATGGATAATAACCAATTACCAAAGGAGTGATATTGCGGTCTACATCTTCATTGTAATGTAAACGCCAGTTTCCGGAAGAATAAACCTGATTGTAACCAATTGTGCTATATGTGGCTGAAAGATATGAGTAACCATATGGTGCCTCAGAGAATATATCCAAGCCTGTGCTGGGATCTCCAACCTTTGCACTTAATTTACAGGCTTCAGCAGACTGCTCAATAATAGCACAAAGTGCATTTTCGCCCTTTTTGATTCCGTAGAAAGGCATAGTAATTGGGGTTTCATTACTGGGGTTGTTATATTTATCAACCGCATAATCTTCACCATATATCCAACCGCTGCGATCGTTAGGATTCAAATAATCGGGATCACCAAATGCACGGCCTGCAATGCTATCAGAGTCGGTGCGCTGATCAATATACATAAGTGCACCGCTACCGGAAGGTACTACAAAATAGCTATCCTTGCTGTTGGCAGGTGTATTCATACTACTGCAAAGGAATGGGGCAGGAGTAACACCTACAACCTTGAAAATTCCTTCAGACTTATTGTGAAGACCTTTATCTGCATCCGGATCTTCAACTAAATAGCTGTGAATGTTTTTAGGATCAACGCCTATTTTAAAGCCATCATCCTCTAAGTAATAGTCAACACTAACTATTACACCAAATTCATCAAAATAATATGTAACGGTAATACCCTTACCATCCTTACGCATAACCGAAGAAAAGCGGTTATTCATAATGCATTTTTCATAAGCATCATATGCGAAGAACTGTTCACCTTTGCGAAGGGTTACAATAAGTGATGAATTGATGGGGCTGGAACCGAATAAGGTTCCGGGATCGGTAGTATCATAATATTCTTTTGGTGTTGTAGACCAAACACTACCATCCTTTTTAGAAACAAACTCAATCATAGCACGAGGGTATTCTGTACCATCTTCGCCAACGCTGCTTTTGTTCCATACCATTTTAAAATATTCTGATTCAGCTACAACGCCGTTATCAAGATTTTCAAGCTCGGCGGTTGTATCGCTAACTACTTCAGAATAATCTTTGTGTTTCACTTCGACGCCCGTGCAGCCTGAGAACATACCGAGCATAAGACACAAAGCAGATATCAAAGCGATTATCTTATATACGTGTTTCATTCTAAGTCCTCCAAAGTCTGCGGTCATCGATAGCTGACCTCATTGTAAATTGTTCCGATAAATGATGTGAGCTGCTGTAACAGAACAAACACCATCATAATAACGAATACGCAAATGAGCATACCAAATATAATAACTATTGTCATTGTAATGAATTTGAAGAATCCAAACTCATGCACCGTCATAATACCTACGCAAAGCATAATTGCTGTAAGTGCAAGGCATACGGTGGAAATTGCTGACATAACAAGTGCCTCTTCGGGAACAAGCACGTTTGAAAGCACGGTGTTAAGCACTGAACCAATAATTTGAGGAATAAGTGCATAACAAGTTACTATATAAACCTGCTTCATATTACCCTTACCTTGGAACAAGGTTGTGAGACCCCAGTTAACAACTGTCCAAAGGATTACTATACCAAATGTTCTGATAAGTGAGAAACCTGCGCTATAGCTGGATTTATCTATCATAGTGTACATAAATCCATAATAGATTTCACTGCATACGGTTGCTATGAAATAAAGCACCAAAATAAGTGTTGCAAGTTTGGCAGAACCTTTGTTATAATATCTGATTTGCTGTGCACCCTCAAAAGGATGTACAACGCACTTGAACATATTGGCAACTTCGGGATTTGTTATAAGCTTCTTCTCTTTCTTTTTCATATATACAAAGAAGAAGATAAGTCCACCTATAACTACCAAAGCAATACCCAATAACCAAGTGAAGTTGTTTTCAAGATAATCATTTCTTACGAATGAGAATGCCGATGCATATGTATCTTGGTCATAACCAAGCTGTGCATACTCAAGAGTCTTTTCATACTCTTCTGCAACCAAGGCAGCACGTGCAAGACCACGATATGCAAGCTGTGAGTTGCGGTCATATGTTAAAACCTCTTCCCACTTTGCTTTAGCTTCTTTATAGTCGCCATCGTTGGTGAGCTTCTGTGCCTGCTTAACCAAAATACCGTAGGGAGTTTCTCTATATACGGTAACAGAGTTAAGAGAACGGTCTACAATGTAAACTTTGTTTGTGTTATCATCTATCTGAATGTTGCTGGGATGCATAAATGTACCCTTTTGACCGCCGGTTGTAAGACCTCCACCAAATACGGAGAGCTGATTACAAGCCTGGTCATAGATGAAGATATGTCCATACTCTTCACAAAGACCGTACATATAACCGTATGAGTCAACGTCCATTGAGGTTACTTTACTTGTTCTCCAAGAATAATAACCCTGTAGGTTGGGGTACTGCATACCAAGTCCATCCGAGAAGTTAAAGTTTTCAGCCGAAGAAACGGTGGTAGCAGTTTTATTTTTAAGTACGTTTATACCGCTTGGAGAGAGCTTTTTAAGCTGACCGGTGTTACTGGTGTTCTCATTTGCGGGAGCGGTAGCTGTATAGATGAAGTTTGTTTCATCCATAGAAATGTCAGTAAAGCAGTAAGGCAAGGCTTTTTCTTTGTTTTCCTTTTGCGACTCTGACATAATGTAAAGCTCGTAAATTCTCTTGAAAATGCCTAAAATAGAGCCCGAAACTGTGTTAGCACCATAGAATCCGGAGAATGTATGGTCAGGAGCGTATAAAAGTGCTCCGTAATAAGAACCTTCACTGAGAACATACAAATAACCTTCAGAATCTACTGCTAATTTTTGTGGTCTGTAGATGAAGTCATCGGGAATAACGTCATTTTCCTCATTAACTAACTCAAGAACATCTGAAGCAACGCCTCTTATATTGGAGATGATAACACGCTGGTTTTCGGTATCTGCAATATAAATTTCACCTTTTTTGGTAACGAATACAGAAGAAGGTGCGTTTAGCTCCAAAATCTCGCCTTTATATCTGAATTTGTTAAGAATCCTATTAAGAGTGTAATCGGGATTCAAAACTATAATACGGGAATTATCCGTATCGGTAATATAAAGGTAACTATTATGGTCGATAAAAATATCAGAAGGCTTGGATAAGCCGGTTATACCTAAGGATGCACCCGTGATGGTTGTTTCATACTCATACATAGGAGCAGAAGTAACACCTTTTTTATCGCCGGGAGCAGACCAATAAGTATATGTATCATATGGGTCCTGACTGATTGGGCGGGCTGCTGCGGGAATCATAAAGACTGACATTAAAATGCCAACTACCAACACAAGAAGGATAGCTTTACGACATATTCCGCCTTTAATCAAGGGGTTTTTATTCATTACACTTTCCTCCTATGTTATTTAATACCCGAGCTACTCATGGTTTGTGTAACGCTTCGCTGTGTTACCAAATAAACCAGAATAGGCGGAATCATCATAATAACCGTAACGGCCATAGCACTACCCTGACGGGCTATACCACCCTGAGCAATGGTTGAAGCTGCAAAGGGCAAAGTTTTAAGCTCTTCGCTAAAGATGGTACCACTGGGTTGAACAGCCCAGAGGTCACGGAAGGAAAAGAGCGTTAAGGTAAGCCAAGCTGGCTTAACATTAGGCATAGCAATTTTCCAGAAGGTTTTAAACGAACCTGCTCCATCTATTTTTGCTGCTTCTATCAAAGCATCGGGAACGTTGGTATCCATAAACTGTTTCATAAGGAATACACCCATTGATGAGGGAATTGAAGGCAGGATGTACGCCCAATATGTATCTATCATTCCGAGCTCGGAATAGATAAGATAACGAGGAATCTCCAAGGTGTATGCATTGTAAAGAAGTGACATCTGAACAACTGTAAATATAACACCTTTACCGGGGATATTTGTTTTTGAAAGAACATAAGCAGCTGCCGAACCAACCAAAACGTGAAGGAAGGTGGTTACAACACTTATGAAGATACTGTTAAATGCGTATCTTGAAAGGGGAACTGCCAAGTTATCAAGCAAGCTTGGAAGTGCAAGATAACTTGCAAAAGTAGGTGACATAACGTAAAAACGGGGTGGGAAAACAAGCAACTCATCAAGAGGCTTGAAAGAAGTGATAATACAGTAATACATAGGTAATACTGAGAACAAGCCGAAAAGAATAAGGAATAATGTATAGAAGAAGTTACCGCTTCGGCTTCGGGTAAAACGTTTATACTGATCACGACGAGCCGCTTTAAGCTTTAACTTTTTAAGCTTTCGTGCATCAGCTTTACTCATAGTAGCTTGCATTTATCTTACCTCCCCGCCATATTAACTAACTTACCAAGAAGTGACTTGGTTGTGAACATCAAAATAAACAGAACAACCGATATTGCAGCTGCATATCCCATTTCATAACGGGATGTACCAACGTCGGTAATAAGGGAAACCAATGTATCGGCTGAGTTGTTGATACTTGGGTATCCGCAAAGAGCAATAGGAACAGCACTGATTGAGAATGCTGACTGAATCTGCATAACAACACCGAACATCAAAATACTCTTCATTGAAGGAATTGTTATGTACCAAAGCTCATGCCAACGGTTCTTAACACCGTCGATAGCACCTGCTTCATAAAGCTCGGGGTTAACGTTCTGCAAACCGGAAATGTTTGAAAGGAAGGTAACACCCATACTCATCCACAGCTGTACTATACATATAATAGGTAACGCAAAGCCCGGGTCTTTAAGCCATTGCACAGGCTCTACTATTAAACCAAAGGAAAGGAGTGTGCTGTTTATGTAACCATAAGCGTCACCGCTGAAAAGAATCTGCCAGATGAAGTAAACGTTACCGGCAAGTGCAGGCGCATAGAACATAAACGAAAGAAGTGTACGAATGGAGGGACCAAACTCGTTAACCATCCAAGCCAACATAAATGCAATAAGGAATCCTAACGGACCGGTAACTATTGCAAGTACCAAGGTATTACTGAGTGCCTTGGGGAAAACGTCGTCCTGAACGAACATACGAAGATAATTGTCCACACCATTAAAACGTGGAGTAGAAACGGCATCAAAGTCGAAAAAGCTTAAAACTACCGAGCTTAATACCGGCAATACCGTAAACATAAAGAAAAGAATAAAGAAGGGGGCAAGCATAAGATAGTATACTATGTTATTTGAGAACTTTTCTTTTCTTTTTATAACTAATTTAACAGGTTCTTTATTTGTAGTTGTCATTCTTATTCGCCCTCCTTACTGAACGCCGTACTGCTCGCGCTTACGCTCGATTTCAGCATCCGAAATTTCTGCCCATTTAATCATCATATCCTTAGCATTTTTGGAGTTGTTAACAACATTCCAATATGCCTGGTCAATAGATCTGGCAGTATAATAACTACCGGGAACTTCAGGAACCTCTTTCATTCTCTTCCACTGTTCAATAAGAGCATCTAAGCTGTCCTTATCCCAGCCCATCTGCTTGAGAGCCTCGGGGTTAGCAGTAGCAACTCGTCCCGAAACACCAAGAATAGACTCACAGTTGTTAGAGTAGTCAAGTTGGGTTTCTGCGCTGGTCCACCATTTAAGGAATTCCCAGCCGCCCTCTTTATTTTTAGAAACATTCAAAATTCCGCAACCGGTACCTGAACCTGCCTGACAGTTGTTTATAGTACCATCATCATTTACCATACCGGGGATAGGTGCCATCTTCCACTTACCTGTGATTTCAGGTGCAGCCATTGTAAGCTGAATGTAGTTGGTGTAGTTTTGAACACCCATAGGCATTGTACCTATACGGAAACGGTTAAAGAAGTCAGCAGTTACAGGGAATTTATATTCATTGAAGAAGTCGGTCCAATATTCAAATGCCTGAATCTGATCTTCTTGTGCAAGAAGTGTTCTCGAACCATCTTCAGCGTAAATCTCTCCACCACTTTGCATTATAAAGGTGGGAAGAATACTAAGCGAACCAACACCGGCATTTACCATCTGAGCGGTGGTAATCTGAGTGTATGGCAAGCTGGCCTGGAGATTGTTTCTGGAGAATATTGAGGAAATATGCAAATACTCATCCCAAGTTTTTGGAGGCTCAAGACCGTACTCCTCAAAAATATCGGTACGGTAGAAGAGCATATAGAAGTTAAGTGTATCCGGCAAGGCGTAAACACCTGCTGGGATATCATCCTTAGAATTTTTATCAAATGTAAAGGGAAGAGCAGCATCAGCAGTCATAAAGCGTTCCATAACCTGCTCGAAATCGGGGAACTGGGTAAGATCTACCATAGAGCCACGAAGTGCAAGGTTAACCGGCTCTGAACGAGCCATATGTAATGAACAGTCGGGGCCTTTACCCGAAAGAATTGCCTGAACGTAAGATGCGTTAGACATTTTAAGGTTAACGCCTATACCGGTTGTGGGGGTGAATGAAGACTGGATAAGGTTGTTAAGAACACGAATCTGGTCACGACCCCAGTTAGCCCATATAGTAATGGATTTTTCGGTTTCAAGGTCACCGGAAATGTTATTATAGTCAGCACTGAAGGAAGCGAAGAAACGCTGTGCGCTGTACCAAGTGGAATCCCACCAGCCTGCAGCAGGATCTACAAGCTTTGCATCGGGTGCTGCAATTTCAATGTAGTCAAGGTTAAGACCCATTTCCATCATTGAATAAACAAGAGCACTTACGCTGGTATAGTTGTTGTAGAAGAGTGATTTGTACTGGTGTGCCTCGTACTTATACTCAACCATATTATCGAGAACCTCACAAAGGCTACGAATAGTGGTTGCATTGGTACCGCCGGCCTGACCTGCAAGCTCTTCGGTCTTCTTGGCTATACGTCTGAGCTCCTTGCTGTAAGCAGAAAGATTTTCATTAAACCTGGGAATCTGCTCGAAAAGGTTATAGTCACGGCTGTGGTCGGGAGATTCACCGGTGATTTTAATCATATCTCGGTAAACATTACCAACCTTATAAACTACCTCTTTAAGCTCACGGATTGTTTGAGTAAGCTCACCGAGGTTGGTTTCCATAGAAATGGTGTTAACACCTTTTTTAAAGTATACAAGGTAAGGAGTTCCGTTTTCATCGGCAAACTCATCGTGCTCCCAATCAAGACCGTATTTGAAGCAAAGATTTGCAGCTTCGGCAAAGGGAACCTCACCATTTATCATCATTTTACGGTAAGCATTACCGTTAAGAACATGTGATTGCTTATAACGGAATGCTAATTTATAATAGCCCTCTTCAGGAACATTTACTTCCCAAGTAATACGCTGACCCGGTGTGGACCAGTTGGTATCACCTATATAGTTAATACGTGTAAGATAAGGGTTAGATCCTTTTTCAGAAGAAACACTGGGGTCACTTTGATCGTACTGTGCAACAAGAGAGTAGCTGCTCTTATACTTAGCATCCTCACCCTCTATTTTAATTGTATCAATCTTAGCCTTTTTAGAGGTATCATATTCTGCAGAAACCTCTTTATATGTTTTATATGTTTTAGGAGCCTCAAGTACAATGGCATCCAAAGCAACAGGCTCAGCAACAGATTCAACCTCAAAAGTATGAGTTCCGGCTGTAAGTGCCAAAGTGTAAGGCATATTTTCAAGGCCTGTAGGATCTGTAAAGTAAGCCTCCTGGAAAGTGCGATACTCTATCTGACTTGCTGCAAACTCATTACCTATACCGTCTTCACGAACGGTCTGATAAAGAGGATTGCCAAAAGAATCTACTCTGGGCTTACCATTTTTATCTAAAGCAACTTCATACACAGGCTTGCCATTTTCATCAAGCTTCGGCTTACCGTTTTCATCAAGAACAGCAATGGGTTCGTCTATAAACACACGAGGAAGCTCAAATTCCCTCATATTTTCAAACCAACGTTCACCGTCTACCTTAATACCCAATGAAACAGGATTGTTTCGTCCGGGCATTGCATAATAAATGAATTTAACGGTATAAAGACCATCTTCGGGAATCTCTATGTTGTAAACCAATGAACCCTCTTCGTTAGTCCACTTTACAACAGTTTCCCTGTCCTCACCGTTTTCAGGCTTGAACGCATCTGCATTTTTTGCATCTGTGCCAACTGCAGATACATAGGTTGTTGCATCAATTACAATTTCCTCTGTAGCATCTGCAAAATCACCTTTATCAGACATATAGTCATCATAGGTGGGCAAATCAGATCTTTCAGGGATCTCAGCTACTGTATTAGCAGGATCCTGAGCCTCGTTCTCGCCTGCGGCTGAAGCTCCGGTTACAAAAAAGGAAGATGCGAACATAACCAGCGCTAAAACCAAGCTTAACTTTCTTTTCATTGAACTGACCTCCGATTTAATGGATTTTTTGTTTCTTTACGAAACACCTTATCTTACACGCAGTTATTTAAAGCTTGTTTTAAGTAGATTTCGGGCTTATTCCGAACCCAATAAACACCAAATAAATAGACCTGCGAAAAAACAGATTATAACACAGAAAACACCGCTTTAGTGAATTTTTTTCACCAAAACGTTCGCAAATACATATTTTCTTGTGCTTTTTTTGCTTGCAAATTCATAAATTTGATATAAATTTGACATCTTGCTTTTGAATAAAGCGACAGATGCACCAAACAAAGCCGTGTTTTTTTGTGCAGTATTTTCATAGCACAAATAAACGTTTTACATTTTTGGTAGTTTTTACTAACAAATATGGCGTTTTTTATGAAATTGCGCACTTCTATTATATTTTATCACATTTTTAACACATTTAAAGTCTAAAATTCTCCTACCGAATACGAAAAATTTAAACCGTTTTGTCGAAAAAAATCCTCAAAAATCAAAATCTTGTGTATTTTTCTTTTTTTTGGTTGTTAAAAACGCAATAAAAATCTATATTTTGTTGGCTAAAAAGCATAAAAAATTTTTTTGAAGTAACTTATCAAATAATTCGATAATACCTCAGCCAAAATATTTTGGCAAAATGTAGTCTAAGCAGTCAAGCTCAAATAAACCTTAAATGCTCAGGCTATGGTATGGCAAAAAATCTGTGTTTCAAATCCCGCTTCAGGTTTAAGTGCTATAGCAGGTAATAATGTGCTTGATTTTTTCATAGAATTAACTACATTAGGAGTTGATTTTATGAAACAGTCGGTCGCAAAGCGTGCCACACTTTTAGGGGAATACATAAAAAATAACGGTGCAACAGTACGTCACACCGCA
>JAFQKE010000029.1 GCA_017397065.1 Clostridia bacterium | reverse complement strand
ATAGCAGGTAATAATGTGCTTGATTTTTTCATAGAATTAACTACATTAGGAGTTGATTTTATGAAACAGTCGGTCGCAAAGCGTGCCACACTTTTAGGGGAATACATAAAAAATAACGGTGCAACAGTACGTCACACCGCAGGAGTTTTTAATATTTCAAAATCAACAGTACATAAGGATGTTACGGAGCGTCTTAAAGTTAAAAACCCCACTTTATACAGCGAGGTCAAAAAGATTCTGGAAATTAACAAAAGTGAACGTCACATACGAGGCGGTCTCGCCACAAAAAGAAAATATAAAGGCGAAATATAATTCACAAAAAGCGGCTTTATCAGGCCGTTTTTATTTTTATATTTTAAGTAATAATAAGAATTAAAATTAGCAAAACCTATCTGCCAACATTTAAAGTCAATAAAATATTGGTAAATCAATCTTAATAAACAGTGAAATAAAGGGAACACTTTATATCAGGTGATATAAATGAAAATTAACATCAAAAAACGCTTAGCAGTAAGGATTATCAGCTTTTCTCTCGCTTTTATATTGATTTTTGCAGGCAGCATTATTTATAATACGCATAAAGTTGGCGAGCTTAAAAGAGTTCTGACCCACAAATATCAAGCGGCTATGGAAAGTCTTAGCAGTGAAATGGATAATATTTCGGTAACATTAGGCAAAACACTTTATACCAAAACCCCCTCCACCCTTACCGCCCTAACAAGCCAGCTTGTTTTACAAACAGGCACGGCTGCAGCCGCTCTTAATAACCTACCTGTAGAGCATCAAAGCGTTAAAAGTGTTTCTAAATTTTTAAATCAGGTAAGCGATTACTCTTTGTACTTGGCTAATAATGTTGTAAAGGGTGGCGAAATAAGCGACTCCGAACGAAAAAATCTCATCGAACTTTCAAAAATTGCAAAAAAATTAAGTTCAAGCTTCAACGACACCAAAACAATGTATAACAGCGCAGAAAGTTGGGGAGCAGATATAGAAAACAGCCTTAAAGGTTCAGACTTTCTCAACAACATCGAATCCCCCTTGACAGAAACCGAAAATGCGCTTGGTGATTACCCCACACTCATTTACGACGGGCCTTTTTCCGACCATATATTAGAAAAATCTCCCGAAATGCTAAAGGGAGCAAAAGAGGTTACGGAATCTGCCGCAAAACAAACTGCCGCAAAGTATTTAAGGATAAATGCCGAGGATTTAACTCTTGCCGGAGAGGAAAAGGGGAAAATGCCATCTTATATTTTTGAGTTTGATGACGGAGTTATATCTGTAACAAAAAAAGGCGGATACGTTTGCTTTTTTAGAAAAGACAGAGAAATAAAATCGGTGAACACCGACTACGAGGGAGCGGTGCGAAGCGCCGAACAGTATATAAAATCGCTTGGAGTAGGCAGTTTTGAAACGAGCTACTATTTTGCAGATGAGGGAATGTGCGTTGTGAATTTTGCCTTTCTGCAGGGCGATACAATCTGTTATCCCGACCTTATAAAAATCGGCGTGGCTTTAGATAATTACGAGGTTCTTTTTTATGAATCGTCGGGTTTTATTGCCAATCATAAAGCAAGAACCCTTAAAGTGCCCACCCATACGGCCGAAGAAGCCTCCAAAATAATAAGTCCTCATCTTAAAATTGAAAACACCCATCTGGCCATAATCCCTTCGGGAGGACAAAAGGAGCTTTATTGTTATGAGTTTTTGTGTACAGGAGAGGAAAATGAGGAAATACTGGTTTATGTAAATACCGAAACGCTTTATGAGGAACAAATTTTCATTCTGCTTAAAACCGACGGCGGTACACTAACTAAATAACCTTTTTGACAGCACAAAAATATACTTTTTAAAAAAACAAGGGTCTCCGCATTTTAACGGGAACCCTTGTTTAAATTATAAAATATTACTAACCCTTAATAGTAGTATAGATTGCTAATGTTCCGGCAGGAAGTTTATCTTTGATTTTTTTCTCAACATCAACAAAAACCTTATCAACATCAGCAATAACAGCGCCGGTATTTCTTACACAGGTATTAACATTCTCGGTATGACGATAGAATGTTTTGCCGATTGCCTTTTCAAAATTGAGCTGGAAAATGTGGTCGTCGATATTATCGGCATTAACAACTGTGATTGTCCAATTGCCGTCCTCATGTTCTACAACGCCTAAGTGAAGTCCTGAAATCCAATATTCATCAACATAATTGGTTTTGTAAACCTTACCGTTCTGATATCCATTATATTTGGAGAAAAGACCCCACATATAATACTCACCACGTGGAACATCGGAATTGAATAGTGATGGCATTGCTCCACACATATGAATACCATCTATAAACTCTGTACCATCATTAGTTTGGTCGGTCCAAAGCTGGTCGGCTGCCTGCCATGAGATTATGTTACTTACGCCAAAGGACTGTGCACAAAGAGCACCAACAACACCCTGAAGTCCATACCAAGGATGCTCATCGGGCTTGTTACGCTCTGCATTTGCGGCATTATCTCTTGCTGAAAATTCATCACACCAGAATTCCTTTTTGCCAAACACGCCGTACTGTTTCATTGCACCCATAACATTTCTGAAATAGGGCTCTGAAGTATCATAGTAAACATTATCGGTAATATACTGTGCTGTGGGATAGGTATGGCAGGCGTGAATTTCAAATACATCGGGATCATTTTTAAGAACATATCTTAAAAGAGCATCACTTGAACCGCCCTGTGCGCCACCCATTGTTAAAATGCCATCTAAAACGCCTGCCTCAACAAGGTAGTCCTTAATGATTCGGCAGAGCTTGAGATATGGCTCGGCAGACTCGCTGGCCCCGTTAGGATGATACGAACCATCTACATTTCTGTTACAAGGTTCGGTAAAGAACATAAGGTAATCTACATTATGAATACCACGTGCCTTGAGCTCGTTTAAAAGATTTTTATAGAGATAGCCCCAACGATAGCCCGCCTTGGTTACACGAGTCCAATACTCATCAAGACCATTGAGATTGCGACCTACGCTTTCACCATTAAGGTCTTCACCACGTCCGTCTAAGTATTTTGCTTCTTTTTGGGCATCCTTGCCGCCTTTTATAATTTCAATAACAAACTCAACGTCCCAACCAAGCTGCATAACAATGTTCATACCTCTGCTTTGCAGCTCTTTGCAGTAATCATAAAGGTAATTTGCACGAACGCTATCAAGATCCCAATTGTTTTTGGTTTCGGACCAAAGCCAGGGAGTGTTTACCTTGGTACGGCAGGTGTGAACACCCATTTTTTGAAGTCGGTCAATTTCAAGATCAAGCATCTCGTCGGTATAGGCTCTACCTGTTTTATCGTCTTTCATAAATCCGAAAGCGTGATAAACGGTAGCACTCATTCCACGATAGGTATCAATAATCGGAGCACTTCCATTGTAGGCCTTAAGCTGGTATACCCAATTAGGACCATAGGGTTCCTCCTCTTCCTCCTCATACCAATCATCGTAATAATCTTCTTCGTAGTCTTCGCTATAATCCTCGCCCCAATCGTCATCGGCGGTTTCTTCCTCATCTAATTCCTCTTCGGAATCGTTTGTGGAGTCATCGGATGAAACCGATGATTCTGACGAGGTTTTGTCTTTATCATCTTTTGAACTACAGCCCAAAAGGCCGAACGCCAAAAATAAAGCAAGACAAAAACAAATAATTTTCTTAGTTAAAAGATTTATTTTAAGCATCGATCTCATCCTTTCTTTTTTTAGTTAAAAGTAACGTTACGACAGAAATTGCTAAGGTAACACCAATAATTGCAACTACAACCAGACTATCGCCCGTAGAGGGTGAGGTGTCAAGCGTTCCGCCATAGTCTAAATAATATTCATACTCATAATCATCGCCTATTAAATCCGCCAAAATGCTATAATCTGATTGATATTCATCGGCTTTGTAAAAATCCATACCGCCGTTATAAACAAGATAAGAGGGATCTATGCTGCTGTAATCAAACGGGATATGAGGATAATAATAGTTGTAATCGGCATCGTTTGCGTGCTTTTCGAGGGTTAATGATACAGTATCTATACCTATTGAGCCCTCAGTACACTCAACAACCATATAGGTCTCTCCGGTAGGAGATGATCTGAAACCAAAGCCCTCGTGCTTCCATTTTGCACCATCGGCGGTGATTATAGATTTGGGTTTGTTTTCCAAATCGGTGAAATAAAGTGTTGTGGGGGCGGTAAGTGTTGCGAGGTATATTCTACCCTTGCCGCCGTTAAAGCTCCTTATTGAAGCACCAAAGTAATAAACCTCACTGGGATTTAACTTAATGGGTAAAATATACCTTGTGCCTTCACTAACCATAAGGAATTTGTTTGCAGTATCAGCAAGCTTTCTGTTGTTAACTATCTGCATTGTTTTGGGCATTGCTGTCCAGTTGCCGGCAGATGCACTCTTTTCAAAGCTTGGATTTGTAAACATATTATAGAAATCGGTGGTATAGGCTTTTATGGTTTTCTCGTCCACAACAAGGTCGGAGGAAACGGTAATTTTAATATCATCAACATAAAAATCTGCATCTGTTTTGCCAATGATATTGTAAATTGCTGTTTTCAGTACTCCGTAGTCACCGGCGGTGAACACAAATCTTAGTTGTTTCCAGCCACCCTTAGTTGTGGGCTGTGAATAGCCTATAGTGCCTGAGTAATCACCGTAATCTCCGTTAAAATATGATGCACGGTAGTTGGGCTCTAAATTAACTGCAGCCTCTTTACCAACACCTGCAAACTTATAGTAGAGGGTAAGCATATAGTTATGATTGTAGTTAACTCCATAAGAGAGATATGCTTCATCTAAAATTGCCTCAACATCAGACTGCTTTGCATTATATTTAAAATGGAGCGATTTTTTGCCGCTATAAACATTTTTATCCTTTGCAGATTTGGCGGTATAAATCTCATAAAAATCCTTATTGGTATGTGTAAGGGCGAATCTATCGGTTTCAAAGTCTACGTTTTCTATAACACCGCCAATGGGAGAAAGCTGTTTGGTTATGGTAACATTATCAACATAGGCTTCGCCGCCAAGGCTGCTGAACATAAGAGCAACACCCTTGTGAATACCGGTATAAACCTCAAACGAATAGTTTTTAAATCCGGTAGAATTACCTGTTGCATAGCTTTCTGAGGAAATTGCATTATAAATATCGGGTACCTTTGCAGAAACGTTAGAAACCGATGCAAAGATATTACCCTTTGCACGGAATTTAACGGTGTATCTGCCATGAGTGCCAAGACCTAAAAGCTGGTAAGCAGTAGCGTTTTTACCGCTGAGCTTTAGTGTGTCGGCGGAGATTTCACCATCACCAAGCCAAGGTGCAATATCATTTGTCATATTTCCGTTTGAAAGCTCATTTGATGAATAATATTCATAAAGCTCAACATTATCCATATAAATAGCAGGTGCGAGCTTGGGTTCACCGGCATAACGAATAATAAAGTTTGCAGCGGTGTTTTCGCCGGAATTAAAGTAAAGCTCTACCTTATACCAACCGGCATCACCTGCAAGATATGATGTTGATTTAGCAAAAATTTTATTTGCGGTTTCACCATCAATATCATCTGCGCCACAAATCATCATAGAGTTGATTTGATTCCAATCATCACGCTCGCCCTTGTAGGGATATTTTACATAGTAAGAGAAGCGGTAATCGGTATTTTTATTAAGTCCTGTGAGAGGAATAATAGTGTTACGGTAGTAGGAGAAAATCTCAAGAGATTTTTCACCCTCATAAGCTTCGGCGGTAGTTACCTGTGTTTTGCAGTGACCCAAAGAATCAGGGTAGGTCACATCAGCAGCATAAATGCCCGAAATAGTGCCATTTTCAAAGGTGCCATCATCGCCACGAAGTGCAAAAAGCTCACGGGCAGGTTTATTGTATCCGCCAAACACAGCTTTAAGATAGGCATCTTCTGTAATAGTGAAGGTATACTCGGCATCGGTTGAAACAACCATACCGTCTGCATCTACCCAATGCTTAAAGTTATTGCCCTTGTCAGGTGTTGCAGTAACGGTAATCTCGGTATCTTTTGCCAAAGTTCCGCTTTGTGTAGCAGTTACAGAGCCGCCCAAATCTGCTGTAACGTTAAATGTTACCGGCTCAAAAATGGTGAAATCATCTACCCAACAACGGTCACTATTAGCTCCTCGACTTAAAAACCAAAGGGTAATATCGGTATTTTCTCCCGAATTGAATTTAACTACAATTTCCTGCCATTTAGAAGTAGCTGTTGCAGTCCTCTCGGCCACACCCATAGCTTCTTTTAAAGGATAATCAGCGATTTTCCCTGCTGAATTTTCTTTATAAGGCTTAACACCTTTTGGCAGAACCATTGCATTAAGCGAAAGTCCGGAAGCGGAGGCATCAATGTACGCCCAAAAGCTTACTGCATAATCGGTGTTTTCCTTAAGCCCTGTAAAATGTCTGCCCGAATAGGCATAGGGGGTTTGGATTTTTACAGATTTTGTACCGGTATGCGCATAGGCCTCATGTGCCTGAATATTAACCTCCCATGTAGGAGTTCCAATATACTCAACATCATAATTGGCATCAATTATGGTTTTATTGAAGTTATCTGACTTATTATAATAAGCGAGAAGTCCCTTTGCGGAATCCTCCAAGCCTGCGTTCGGAACCGAAACCTCACCCTGATTGAAGGAAGGTACAGGCATCTCAAGGCTTGCAGGAACAGTGTAGGTAAAGGTTTTTTCGGTTGTAATAAGATTACCGAAGCCATCATACCAGCCCTCAAAGGTATTGCCCTTAAAGGGATTGGCGGTAAATATTACGGTGTCGCCTGCTTTGGTTCCCTCGGGAAGCGTGGCAGGAGTAATACTACCGTAGTTTAAGGGATTGCCTTTATAATCAGGCTTTAAGGTTGGATCAATAAGCGAAAGGTTATAATAAGTAATAGTTTTTATATTCTTAAATTTTAAGAATAGATAATATTCATCATACTTTCCGGAGTTGAAATCAAATTTCAAATTGCTGTTGCGGTTTTCATCGGTAAGAGTAATGCCACCGGGGGCAAGACCGTCATCATTTCCGCCTACAATATCAATTATATCTACAAAAGCTCTGTCAGACCAAACTTCACCATAGGTATTCCAGCAGAACTGATTGTTAAACTGAGCTTTTGGTACTAAAATAGCCTTTTGGAAAATACCATCAGTGTTTTCGTTAAGTGTTGCAAGATAATCAAAGGAAAGGGTATAATTTTTGGCAAGCTCCATCTTAGGAAGCTTTACATAATAATATCTATCGTGAGCATTTTTAAGCTTAAAGCTTTTGCTCTCGGCATTGTATGAAAAATCAGAGCCGTATTTTTCGGCGGCTGTTTTCTCAGGAATATCTCTACCATCGGTATAAGATCCGGTAGTTTGCTTTGTAAACCAATCGTTTATAGAATACTCTGTCCATATATCGGCAGCGTCTTCGGGTAAAACGGTGATAGGCTCATCGGGTTCCTCGGTATCATCACCCGGATTTTCGGGTTCCTCTTCAACTAGTTCAGGGTCGATAATCTGAAAATCAGAATAGGTTACTGATTCTATCTGATTAAACATAAGGAAAAGATAATACTGGTCATATTTACCGGTATTGAAATCATAGGTAAGAGTACCGCTGTTTTCGGTCTTAAGAGATTTTTTGATAAGTACATTCTGAATACCTATCCACGCTCTGTCGGCATAAATTTCACCATACTTATTCCAGCAATATTCGCTGGTGAATGCCGATTCGGGAACCAAAAGGGATTTGTAGAACATAGGCTCGGTGTTTGTGCCGGGGTCTACGCTATATTTTACCGAAAGTTTATAATCTTTATTCTTTGTAAGCTTCGGCATTTTTACAAAATAATGTCTGCCGTGTGCTTTTTCAAGAGTAAAACTATCGGTTTTGGCATCATAGGTGAAATCGTCACCGTAGTTTTCGGCCATACTCTTTTCGGGAATGTTGCGACCATCATCTGCCGGAGTGTGCACGTGACGGGTACGCCAGTCGTCGATGGATACATTTGTCCATACATCAGCGGGATTAACTTCTTCCTCCGGAGTAGTGTCGGTGGGGTCGACAACCTTAAAGTTAGAGTATGTAACGGTATCAATATTGTTGAAGCCCAAGAACAAATAATACTGAGTATCTTTTTTCGTATTAAAGGTGTAGGTAACGGTTCCGCTATGCTCATTTTCGGCAAGAGCCTTGTTTACAAAAATATCATAAGCACCAAGAAAACCTCTGCCGGTCATCATAGCACCATAGCCATTCCACGCAACAGAATTTGTGAGGGCGGACTGCGGCATTAAAATAGCCTTGTGAAACGTGGGAGTACCGCTAGAGGTAGTTACACTATATTTAAAGGAAACTGTATAGTCCTTGTTGGTAGCAAGAACAGGCATTTTTACATAATAATGCTTACTTCCTGCGGAGCTTAAGCTAAAGCTACCTCCACCATAGGTGAATTTTTCAGGATATACGTCGGTCATTTGCTTCTCCTCAAGAGTCAAAGGATCGCTGACTTCAGAATGCACCTGCCTTGTGTACCAATCGTTAGCTGAAAGACCGCTCCACAAATTAACAGCAGCCGAAGCCGGTGCAATAAACATACACGTAAGGCTTGTAATAACAATTATAGCCGAAAGCATAATGGTTATTAGTTTTTTCATTGTACTCTACCTCCATTTTAATGCAAGCGATAAACCGCCCAATATACTGATAATTATACAAGATAATTATACAAGATTAAGAGAATTTTTAAAATACATTATCATACAAAAAAACGACGGTATTGTCCAAAAAGGGTTGCGTGTTTTTGAATTTTAATGTACCTAATTCATATTTCGAAATAATTTAAATATAAATTATGTAGGGCGAACTTTTTTAGTTTTTTCTTGACTTTAACTCTATCTTGTGATAGAATTCTGTTAGCAAAGGCACATATTGTGCCAAGTATTGGAGGTTTTAAATTATGTTTTGTCCTAATTGCGGAACCAATGTTCCGGACGACGGCGGTTTTTGCCCCAACTGCGGTGCATCACTTAACGCCAATCAGCAAACACCACCCGCAAATCAGCAACAAGGTTTTGACCAGTACATTAATAAAGCACAGGATCTCTTTTTCAAAAAGCCTGTTGGCTCTGAGCTCCCTATGAACTGGTATAATTTCTTAATTTATATTGCACTGTTTGTAAGCGCCGCTTCAAACGCTATCAATGGTGTTGTTAATCTTTCAGACGCACTTTCTGATAGTCATTGGACTATAATCGGATTAATCTGCGGCCTCGCAAACTTTGGTTTAGCCGCTCTGGCAGTATACACAAGATTCCGTCTTGCAGGCTTCTATCAGGACGGTCCTCAGCTTTTAAGTTTGATTTACATAGTGAACGCCGCTATTAGCTTGCTATATATTATTCTTTGTTCCATCCTTTTACCTTTTTATAAACCTGTAAGCTTCGTTGCACCCATTATGCAAATCCTTGTAAGCGGTGCTATGGTAGTTTGTAATCACCTTTACTTCACCAAGCGTGCATCAATGTTTACTAAAAAGTAAAAATAAATTATAATTTACATAAGTGACAAAGCCAAACGGTTTTGTCACTTTTTTATTTTAATACCTTTAACAACTATAATAAGGCAAAAGTAAAACCCCTAAACCAAAGATGGTTTCGGGGTTTTTGAATACTCTTTGAAATAAGAAATTATCTCTTTGAGAACTGGGGTGCACGACGTGCGCCTTTAAGACCGTATTTCTTACGCTCTTTCATTCTAGGATCACGAGTGAGAAGACCTGCTTTTTTAAGAGTAGGACGAAGCTCCTCATCAAACTGTAAAAGAGCACGGGAAAGGCCGTGACGGATTGCGCCTGCCTGACCGGTAACACCGCCGCCTGCAACACGACATACAATGTCAAACTTGCCTTCGGTAGCTGTGAGGTCGAGGGGCTGACGAACGATAAGCTTTAAGGTCTCTAAACCGAAATAATCGTCAATATCACGATCGTTAATGGTGATTTTGCCGGTACCGCTGTATACACGAACACGAGCTACAGAGCTCTTTCTTCTGCCGGTGCCGTAAAAATAAGGCTTTCCTTCAAACATAAGTTACTTCTCCCTTCTTAAAATTCCCAAACTTCGGGTTTCTGTGCTGCGTGCTTATGAGCATCGCCGCTGTATACACGAAGACGGGTCATAGCCTTGCGGCCGATGGTGGTGTCGGGAACCATTCCCTTAACAGCCAAGGTCATAGCAAGCTCGGGACGGGTTGCCATAAGAGTTTTGTACTGAACCTCTTTAAGGCCGCCGATATAGCCTGTATGACGGCGATAATACTTATTCTCAAGCTTTTTGCCGGTGAGAACAGCCTTATCTGCATTGATGATAATTACATGATCGCCACAATCAACGTGGGGTGTGAACTCGGGCTTAACCTTACCTCTTAAAAGGTCAGCAGCTTTAACAGCTACACGTCCGAGGGGTTTGCCTGCTGCATCAATAATGTACCACTTGCGCTGTACTTCTGCAGGTTTTGCCATAAAAGTAGACATAACATTTCCTCCAACATAATTTTTACGAATTAAATTCGACGCCCAAGTATAATACCACACTTAAAAGTCAATGTCAACACCTTTTTTAAAAAATTTTAATTTACATTTAGCAAACTCGTTTTTTCTTCCATTTGCTCCGTTTTTCTTCCATTTGCTAATTTATTATTTTTGAAATTTTTTAGTATTTTTTAAAAAATTTTGCCTTTTTAACGCAAATATGTTAAAATAACTATGTAGATTTATTTTAAAAGGAGGGTGACGTGCTGTGTTTGATTTACCAAAATCGGTTGATTTTGCTTTAAACGGTCTTAAAAAAGCAGGATTTGAAGCTTTTATTGTAGGGGGATGCGTAAGAGATATTCTGCGTGGAAAACAGCCCTCGGACTATGATATAACCACATCTGCCGAGCCGGAGCAAACCAAAGAGGCTTTTAAAAACGAACGGATTATTGAAACGGGACTGAAGCACGGAACCATAACTCTACTTAAAGACGGCAATCCCTTAGAGATAACCACCTACCGCATTGACGGTGAATACGCAGACAACCGCCGACCCGATAACGTTACCTTTACAAAATCCCTTAAAGAGGACCTTGCTCGCCGTGATTTCACCATAAACGCAATGGCCTACTCAAAAAACAGCGGCGTAGTAGACCTTTTTGGAGGTAAAGCCGACCTGGAAAACAAAATCATACGCTCGGTTGGTGACCCCGACCGACGTTTTAACGAAGATGCACTTAGAATTATGCGTGCACTCCGCTTTGCATCAGTTCTTGGCTTCAAAATAGACGATGGCACAAAAAAATCTATAATCAAAAACCGAAATCTGCTTAAAAATATAAGTGCCGAGCGTATTGCGGTAGAGCTTTTAAAGCTAATCACAGGCGAAAATGCAAAGGACGTTATTTTAGAATATATAGATGTACTCGGCGTAATTCTGCCCGAAATTAAAAGCATAAAGAATTTTGACCAAAAAAACCCACATCATATATATGACGTGCTTACCCACACGGCAATAGCGGTGGAAAATACTCCTCCCGAGCCGGCTCTTCGCCTTGCGATTCTACTACACGACTGCGGCAAGCCCGACTGTTTCACCACCGATGAAAATAAAACGGGGCATTTTTATGGCCACCCTAAAATAAGTTATGAAAAGGCCAAAGTCGCTCTATCACGTCTTAAGCTTGATAACGCCACTACAAATCTGGTGCTGACCCTTGTAAAATATCACGATGTACAAATAGAGCCCACCGAAAAATCGGTAAAAAGGGCTTTGAATAAATATACCCCCGAGGTGTTCTTTAAGCTTTTAGAGATTAAAAAGGCCGATAACCTAGCCCAAAATCCCGAATACAACAGAATAGAACAACTTAACAAACTTAAAAGAATTGCCGAAAGCATTATAAATAAGGGCGAATGTTTTTCGCTTAAAGATTTGGCTGTAAACGGCAACGACCTTATAAATATAGGTCTGCCCGCCG
The DNA here is from genome assembly GCA_017397065.1 of Clostridia bacterium. Next base: position 417 of record JAFQKE010000029.1, on the reverse strand, counting down.
GCAAAAAGGTGGGAGAAACATTAAAATTTTTGCTTGACTCGGTTATAAATAATGATGTGGAAAACAAAAAAGAAGCATTACTTGCCTTTTTTAAAGAAAAAGGGGATTTTTGTTCTTGACAAACCGCCTGCCAACATTTATAATTATATGGTCTTAAATTAAGTATATGGAGACGTATCGAAGTGGTCGTAACGAGAACGACTCGAAATCGTTTTGTCGGTGATGAGCCGGCACGTGGGTTCGAATCCCACCGTCTCCGCCAAAAAAAGAACCGTACCTTGGGGCACCCTCCGTAAGGAAGGTGCCCCAAGGGGTGGCTCTTGTATCTAAACTGAATAATTGATTTCGTTAAGCGGTGTAGCCATTTGCTATGCCGTTTTTGCTTTGCGTTCTGCCATATGATTTTGGAACGCTTCT